>JABMPE010000043.1 GCA_013203845.1 Rhodopirellula sp.
CCGCCCTGAGCGGGATGGTTTGTTCTGCGAGCGTATTTTTGGCCCTGAAAAAGACTGGGAATGTGCCTGCGGCAAGTACCGCGGCATGAAATACAAGGGCATGATCTGCGACCGCTGTGGTGTCAAGGTGACGCACAGCCGTGTTCGACGAAAACGCATGGGGCACATTGAGCTGGCTGCTCCCGTCGTTCACATCTGGTTCTTCAAAGCAATGCCAAGTCGACTCGGCGCGCTGCTTAACATGAAGACAACCAGCCTTGAAAAAGTCATCTATTTTCAGGACTACGTGGTCACTGATCCCGGCGATACACCATTGCGCGCGGGTCAGCTGCTCACCGAAGACGAAGCACGCGAAAAACGCCGTAAGTATGGCGAAGGCAGCTTCGAGATTGAGATGGGTGCGGACGCGGTCAAGAACCTGTTGATGCAACTTGATCTTGTTGACCTGTCAGTGAAGCTGAGAAAGGAACTCGGCGAAACAGGCAGTCAGCAAAAGATGAAAGAACTGATCAAGCGTCTGAAGATTATCGAGCAGCTTCGGGACAGTCTGAATAAACCAGAGTGGATGGTTCTGGATGTTATTCCAGTGATTCCGCCGGATCTTCGCCCCCTCGTCCTGCTGGATTCCGGCAACTTCGCGACGAGCGATCTGAATGATCTTTATCGACGCATTATCAATCGCAATAACCGACTGAAAAAGCTTGTCGACCTGAACGCTCCGGAAGTGATTGTCCGCAACGAAAAGCGAATGCTGCAGCAATCTGTCGACGCGTTGTTTGACAACAATCGATGTAAACGTCCGGTTCTTGGCTCGTCAAATCGACCGCTCAAATCTCTGACCGACATGATCAAAGGGAAGCAGGGTCGCTTCCGTGAGAACCTGCTCGGCAAACGCGTCGATTACTCGGCAAGAAGTGTGATTGTCGTGGGTCCGGAACTACTGCTGCATCAATGCGGTCTGCCAAAGAAGATCGCCCTTGAGCTGTTTCAGCCATTCATTATTCGTCGCCTCAAAGAGCTCGGGCACGCGGACACCATCAAGTCCGCCAAGCGGATGCTGGAACGAAAAGATGAAGAGGTTTGGGATATTCTTGACGAAGTCATCACAAACCATCCTGTAATGCTGAACCGGGCTCCAACGCTGCACCGGATGGGGATCCAGGCCTTTGAACCGACGCTTGTCGAAGGGAACGCGATTCGTCTTCATCCTCTCGTGTGTCGAGGGTTTAACGCCGACTTCGATGGTGACCAGATGGCCGTCCACCTGCCGTTGTCGATTGAAGCGCAGGTGGAAGCCCATACGTTGATGATGGCAACCCACAACATTTTCAGCCCGTCAAACGGCTCCCCGATTATCAGCCCGTCCCAGGACATCGTCATGGGCTGTGGATTCATGAGTGTTAAACGTCCAGGCCGACTCGGTGAAGGAATGATCTTTTCCGATATGAATGAAGTTCACACGGCACTCGGGCATGGCAAAGTGGCGATGGATGCTGCCGTCAAAGTTCGAATGCCGAAGAACCGAAAAGTTATCGGAGAAGGTGCCGAAGGGTACATCCAGGGTGGCCTGATCGAAACGTGTCCCGGGCGAGTCGTTTTTAACGACATCCTGGACCCAAAGATGGCGTACTACAATCTCGGCCTCAAAAGCAAAGATCTCTCGCGGGTGATCTCTGACTGTTACCTTCAACTTGGTCGTCGTGCCACGATCGGTCTGCTTGACCGCATGAAGGCGATTGGCTTCAAGGAGTCAACCAAGTCGGGACTGTCATTCGCCACGAGTGACCTCGTGACGTCCCCCGAAAAAGAGAAGATCATTACGGATGCTGAAGCACTTGTCCTGAAACAGCAGAAGCTCTACGACCGAGGAATTATTACGGACCAGGAACGTTACAACCAGGTGCTCGATATCTGGACGCATGCACGGGAAGCGATTACGAGCTCGATGATGATCGAGCTGGAAAACGACATTCGAGACAACGGAGACTATCTGAATCCGATCTTCCTGATGGCCGATTCTGGGGCTCGTGGTGGTAAGGAACAGATTCGCCAGCTGGCCGGGATGCGTGGTCTGATGGCGAAGCCGAGCGGTGAAATTATCGAGACCCCGATCAAGTCGAACTTTCGAGAAGGTCTGACCGTTCTTGAGTATTTCAGTTCGACACACGGTGCTCGTAAAGGACTGGCGGACACCGCTCTCAAAACAGCAGATTCTGGGTATTTGACCCGTAAGCTGGCTGACATCTGCCAGAATATGGTGATCACATGCGAAGACTGCGGTACAGCAAGAGGGATTACCCGCGGGATTGTTTACCGCGGTGAAAAAGTTGAAGTCAGTCTTGCCGACTCGGTCCGTGGTCGCGTCAGTCGAACGAACATCGTGAATCCAATTACAGATGAAGTGATCGTTCGTGAGGGCGAACTGATCACTCACGCGATCGCGCACAAGATCGAAGAACTCGGACTTGAGAGAATTCAGGTTCGCAGTCCTATGACCTGTGAAGCCCCCCTTGGACTTTGCCGGCTTTGTTACGGTATGGACCTGTCCACCGGACAGAAAGTCGAAGAAGGACTCGCGGCCGGCATCGTCGCGGCTCAGAGTATTGGAGAACCCGGTACTCAGCTCACCATGCGGACATTCCACATTGGGGGTGTAGCGTCAACGGATGTTGAGCAGTCCGATCTGAAGTCTCGACGTTCCGGGCGTGTACGGTTTGCACGACTAAGAAGCGTGACAAATGCCGAAGGAAACCAGATCGTCCTGACGCGAAACGCTGAGGTCATTCTGGTTGACTCAAAAGGCCGAGAACTGGAAAAGTATTCGATCCCCAATGGTGCGACGCTGGCGGTCAAAGAAGAGGATCAGGTCGAGTCCGGACAGGTATTGTGCCAGTGGGACCCGCATGCAGTACCGATTCTGGCCGAAGTCGGCGGTCGAGTTCGTCTTGAAGACTGTGTTGAAGGTCAGACGATGCGAACGGAGACCGAGGTTACTGGTCACATTCGTCGGACAATTGTCGAACACAAGGGCGATCTACACCCACAGATCATTCTGGAAGACTCAACCGGAAAGATTCTGGACTTCTACTACCTGCCAGAGCGAGCAAGCCTGGAAGTCAGCGACGGAGACGCTGTCAGTGCCGGAGCTGTTGTCGCTAAGACGCCTCGTGAATCAGCTGGTACTCAGGACATTACCGGTGGTCTGCCGCGTGTCACCGAACTGTTCGAAGCACGCAAGCCCAAGGATCCGGCAATCATTGCTGAAATCGATGGCGAAATTGAACTTCCCCAGGAACGTAAACGTGGTAAGCGGATCATCATCGTCAAGGGTGAAGATGGCACCGAAGTTGAACACATTATTCCGCCGGGCAAGCCTTTGTTGGTCCACGCTGGTGACCTCGTCAGGGCGGGCGACGCCTTGGTGAGAGGCCCGCTGGTACCACATGACATTCTGCGAGTCAGTGGAGTCGAGGCTGTCCAACAGTATCTCCTTCATGAGATTCAGACTGTTTACCGATCGCAGCGTGTCGAAATTGACGATAAGCACATCGAGATTGTCGTCTCTCAGATGCTGCGAAAAGTGAAAGTCAGCGACCCAGGAGATACTCAGCTTCTGCCGGGCGCCACGATTGACAAATACGAGTTTCGCGAGGCCAATCAGCAAGTTCGGAAGTCTGTCAGCGTTACCGACCCCGGCAGTACCGAATACGAACCGGGTGATGTTGTCCTGCTGACTGAAATTGAGTCTGTGAACGCGGAAATCGAAGCCGACGGCGGCGTCCCTGCCACGCACACGAAAGCACGACCTTCGAAGGCTGTTACACAACTGCTCGGAATTACCAAGGCGGCCGTGCAGAGTGAAAGCTTCATCTCTGCAGCGTCATTCCAGGAAACAACCAAAGTTTTGACTGAAGCAGCACTGGGTGGCAGGGTCGATCACTTGGTTGGACTCAAGGAAAACGTTATCTTGGGTCACTTGATTCCTGCTGGAACGGGGTTCCATTCACATCAGGATTCAGACGTCAGAATTCGTCCCGAGGCATTGCAGGAATTGCAGGCTGAAAAAGATCGAATTATGGCTGCCCGAATGAATTTGCTCAATGAGAGCAATGACGCTTCTCTTCTGTTCGGTTCTTACGTCGCACCAGACCAGAGTGACACCGAACATCAGTAAGAAGTGATGTCAAATTTAAGTTCCAGATCACTGGTTTTCTGACGCGGTGTCGATGCTTCGTCCGATATCAGCTGTTTCTGAGCACTCGATCCATGTAAATGTTGCAGTCGCAGAGCGTCTGCAGTCAGTACGGTTTTCAGGATTCACTTTCTAATGCCAACGATTAATCAGCTCGTCCGGAAGCCTCGCACGAAACAGCAAGCGAAAAGCAAGACGCCACTGCTGGAAGAATGTCCGCAAAAGCGTGGTGTTTGCCTTCTTGTCAAGACCGTGACGCCGAAGAAACCGAATTCGGCTTTGCGTAAAGTGGCTCGCGTTCGTCTTTCGAACGGAAAAGAAGTAACCGCGTACATTCCAGGTGAAGGCCACAATCTGCAGGAACACTCGATCGTTCTTGTCCGTGGCGGACGTGTTCGCGACCTGCCAGGTGTTCGCTACAAGATTATCCGAGGTGTTCTTGATACGCTTGGCGTGAATGGACGGAAGCAGGCTCGTAGCCGGTACGGCGCGAAACGAGGCGGCGCTGTCAAGAAGAAGAAATAACCGACTACACGTCGCCGCGTATTGTTTGAGGTTACGTTAACACGCGATATCCCAGCTTGATTGTCAGGCTGAAATTGTATTTGAACTACGGGAAGAGATTCTCGACATCAAATTCGGGAACAGTACCATGAGTGAAGCAATGGGCGCAGAGTATGTGCCAACACACCGTGATGTAGAGGCTGATGCGCGATTCAACTCGAAGCTGGCTACCAAGTTCATCAACTGTCTGATGATCGGCGGTAAGAAAAGTGTGGCCACTAAAGTGTTTTACGACGCTCTCGAAATTATCGGGAAACGGATGAGCGATGTGGAGCCTTATACTGTTTTTGCGGTAGGCTTGGAAAACGTAAAGCCTCACATCGAAGTTCGCTCTAAGCGAGTCGGCGGTGCTACGTATCAAGTGCCAACCCCAGTGAGCCCGCGTCGACGACAGGCCTTGGGAATTCGCTGGATGCTCGAAGCCGTCCGAGGTAAAAAAGGGCGTCCAACGGCGACAAGCCTTGCTGATGAGCTAATGGCTGCGTACAAACGCGAAGGAACAGCATTCACCAAACGAGATAATGTCCATCGTATGGCTGATGCAAATAAGGCTTTCTCACACTTTGCGTGAGGACCGCTTAATAGAATTTACACAAGCCGACGGAGCATTTTGCTACGTCGGCTTGTTGTGCATCAGGCCGATGTTTTCATGCGAGGAAGCAGGCAGCACTCGCGTGTTGGGCCAGACTTCAAGCAGACTACTGCGAAACACTTCGCCGGCACACACTGCGGGCTTGGTGTAAATAACGCTGGCAGCGATGCTTCCCGAATAAATCGGACGACGATCGACAGACCTGAAGAACTCGCCGTTTCGCAATCAGAACTAAATTGCAAGTGAGAGATGTAATGAGTGGTAAGATCGAACGCGTTCGAAACATTGGCATTATTGCACATATTGATGCCGGTAAAACAACAACAACCGAACGCATTCTATACTTTGCTGGAACATCGCATCGAATGGGCGAAGTCGATGACGGCACAACGACGACCGACTTCGACCCCGAGGAAGCTCAACGTGGAATCACAATTTACTCGGCATGTGTGACAACGTCCTGGAATGGCGCAACGGTTAACATTATCGACACGCCCGGGCATGTCGATTTCACGGCGGAAGTGGAACGCTCACTCCGAGTTCTTGATGGAGCGGTTGTCGTTTTCAGTGCGGTCGAGGGGGTAGAAGCGCAGAGTGAAACCGTCTGGCGGCAGGCCGACCGATACAATGTTCCACGAATTTGCTTTATTAATAAGCTCGACAGAATTGGTGCCGACTATCAGCGAACTTTTGATGAAATCAAAACTCGTTTGTGTGAAAATGCCGGCTCCAGGCGACAACTCGTTCCTATTACCATCCCGCTTTCTATCGTCGGGAACGTTGATAGTTTAGATCCCAATCGAACAATCATCGATGTTCTAAACCGGCGACTACTCGTGTTTTCTGGCGAGGACGAAAACTGGAAGATGAGTGAATTGGAGATCCCGGAGCATCTTGCCGATGACGTTGAGGACTGGCGAACGGGTCTGATCGACACCGCCTGTCAATTTGATGATGAGGCAATGGAGCTTTATTTTGCCGAAGAAGATCTATCCGCAGAGCAACTGAAGAAGACAATTCGCGCAGCCACCATTCGGGGATTGCTAACCCCTGTTTTTGCCGGCACAGCTCTGAAATGCGTGGGCGTACAATCAGTCCTGGATGGCGTTGTCGATTTCTTGCCGAGCCCACTCGACCGTCCACCCGTAGAAGGAGTCGCCCCGTCTTCACCGACTGGCATTGACCCACAGGTTCTGACCCGCGCTCCCGACCCTAATGCTCCGTTTTGCGGGCTGCTGTTCAAAATCGTTGCTGATAAACACAACGATCTCTATTTCATGCGAGTCTATTCAGGAATCCTGTCAAGCGGTTCTCGAATGGTCAATCCCCGAACCGGTAAGAAAGAGTTCATCACTCGTCTGTGGCATATACAGGCTGACTCTCGAGAAAAAATTGATCAGGACTCAGCGCAGGCAGGAGAGATTGTCGGCGTTGTCGGAATCAAAGACTCGGTAACTGGTGACACTCTGTGCGACCCGAAATCGCAGATCATTCTTGAAC
>JABMPE010000363.1 GCA_013203845.1 Rhodopirellula sp.
TCAGACCTTCTTGATTTCATCCTGAGAAGTACCGACTGCGGAAAGTGGTACTTGTGGGCGCTTGAGTGTGTCCTGACAAAGGACTAGATTAAGCGAACGTTACGAAAATCACATCGAACGGCAGTCTCTACGCGGGAAAACGTCCGGAAGAATTCCAGGAATCGTTTTCGCCAAACCAGGCCGAGGTCAACGATGGTCACTTTGACCATACCTCAGGGTCGAACCAGGATGGTATCGTCGACCTGGTGCATGAGACTGCTGTTGCTTCATTTGCTTTTGAAGAGGAGTCGGTAATGGCGTCTGTGCGTGCTCAGGAAGTCGCGGAACTTCTGTGGGAAATCAAGCGGGCTGATAAGGTCGGCACTTACACGAGAGTGGCTCGCAAAGCCGGTTTCAGTCCGGGGGCCGCCGGAAGGACGATTCAGACTGTGTTGAAAACGGTCCGACGAGACTGGCCGCACCTTCAGTGGTGGCGAGTCTTCCCGGATGACGGCCTGATCGAAAAAGACACCGAACAGTCAAAACTCGCCGAAGAGGCTGGCTTCGCGTTCGTCGCTTCTGGCGACCAGATCATCATCGACTCATTTCAGGAACACGTTTTCGTCTGGGAAACTGAAGAAGAGGCAGCGGAAGCAAAAGCGGCAGCAGAGGCCGACGCGGATGACGATGAAACTGATGACGACGAGGATGACGACGGCGAAGACGACGAATAAGTCGACGACATATCCCATCGTGGGAGCATGAAGCTCAATTCACGAACGCGGGTAATCAATTGATTGCTCGCGTTCTGTAATTTGATCGTTCTGAAAATCCGGTGACGGCTTGGATTTTTCAGCTCGCTTTAAGACGGCATTACCGATGACAACGTATTTCAAACTGCCCTGCCCGCATTGCAGCAAGCCGCTGAAGGTCTCGCAGGATCTCGCCGGACAAAGTCGCACCTGTCCCTACTGCAAGGGTTCGGTCAAAATTCCTGAGCCAACCGCTCCAGCCCCGGAGCCGGGCTTTCCGAATATCGTGGTCAATACCGGAGCAACCTCTGGACAGCCGTTGGCCGCTCAATCAAGCGCAGCCGCTCAGGTATCGGTTCCTTCGGCAACGTCGCCTGCCGCAACGTCTGCCCCCAACAGGAAACGCAAAAAAAGCTGGTTCAGTTCCGGCAGTGGAGATACCGTCAGCAGCGACGTCAGCCTGGTGGTCAGCGGGGGCATTGGCCTCGGCGCGACGGTGGTCTGGCTCGTGGCGATGATCCCACTCTACAAGTCCGATTTTCAGCTGGGACAACTGTTTCTGGATCGCGGTTTCGTCCCGTACGCCACGACCCTGCTGATGTTCTGGTCGTTTGCGATCATCGGTCTGAAATGGCTGAGCATGAAGCAGCAGAAAGAATCCATGCTGCTGGATGTTCTGCCGACCGAAGTCGCGGATGAGATCACTGTCGACTCGCTCAACGCATTCGTGAAGCACATTCGAAGCCTTCCGGTCAGCGGCTCGGAAAGCTTTCTGATCAATCGAGTCCTGCGAGGCATCGAGCACTTCCGGGTCCGAAAAAGTGCCGCCGAGACCGTCACTATGATGGAGTCTCAGTCGGCCATCGACGCCAACAACGTCGCCGGCAGCTACACCATTCTCAAGGTCTTTATCTGGGCGCTGCCGATTCTCGGATTCATCGGAACAGTCGTGGGCGTCAGTAGCGCGGTAGCCAGTCTCGCCAGCAGTCTCGACTCGGCTGCCGACATGACCGCAATGAAAGGCTCACTGAACGCCGTGTTTTCCGGACTTGGAACGGCATTCGATACCACGTTGCTCGCTCTGATCATGAGCATGATCGTTAAGATTCCGACGTCTGCTTTGCAGAAAAGTGAAGAGGACCTGATCACCGCCGTCGACGAGTACTGCAACGAAAACCTGCTGCGGCGACTCAACGATGGTCGAGAAGGCGGCGCAGAACGCGGAGCCGCTGGCGGTGCCAACGTTTCGATCTTCCGCGAGGCCGTTGAAGCCGCGATGGGCACTCACCATGCCGAACTGGAGAAGTGGCTGGAGAAACTGGATTCGATCGGCGGAAAGCTGACCAGTCAGATTGCCGAGGGCTGGGACAAAACCAACGGACGCATGCAACAGCAACAGCAACAGCATGCCGCAGCGATGCAGCAGCAGCAGGCTGAGCAGCAGAAACAAATGAAGGCTCAGCTCGACCAGATGGCGAATGCGGCGACTCAGATCCAGGCCGCTCTGGCAACTGTTGCCAATCAAGCGGCTACGATGCAGACGACAGTGAATGGTTCTTTCTCGTCCGCTCAGGAAACTCTGCAGCAACGTTTCACAGGTCTGGAATCGGGCCTGAACAGCCTTAGCGGAGTCCTGACAAGACTCGGCGAACAGAGTGTCATCATTCAACAGGTCGCTCCGGCAAAACGCGGTTGGTTTGGCGGCTCAAAGAAAGCTCGCTGAACACGTCCTGCGAACAAGGGAGTTTGACTCATGGCACGCCGACCGCGAGACAATGACGACGACGTCTCACTGTTTCCGTTTCTGAGCATCATCGCCAGCGTCATTGGCGTCCTGACGATGATGATCGCGACGCTGGCTCTGGCACAGATGGATACAAAAGATGTCGAGCTGATCGAGGAATACGAAAGTGCGGCCCGCAACGTCGCCGATGCCGAAACAGCCGTCGCAGAACTGCAGAAAATCATTAACGACCGCGTCGGCCCGGATGCTGCCACGCTGCGAGACGACCTCAGTAAAAACGAAAAAGAGCTGACTCAGCTTCTGAAAGAAATGGCTGAGATACAGCAGAAGCTCAAAGAGCAGGAGAAAGTCAAGATCGTCATCCCGAAACTGGATCCCGCTCAGCGGGAATCGGTTGCCTCGATGGCCGGAGAACTGAAAGCTCTCGAAGAAGAAATCGCTCAAATGGAGAAGGAACTTTCTGAACGCGAAGAAGCTTCGCAGTCAAAAGTTTCGATCCTGCCGAGCGGGAGCGGAGTAAACTTCACTCCACATTTCGTCGAATGTGCGGCGGGAGCGATCGTGATGCACACGATGAACCCGCCAAAACTGATCAGAGCCGCTGACATGGTCAACGACAAAGATTTCCTTGCACTGCTGGAAGAGGTCGCCAACGGCACCGATGACTCCGTCGTCTTTCTGATCCGTAGCGACGGGCTAAGCACTTACTACGCGGCTCGAAAGCTTTGCACCGATCGCGAAATCCGAAACGGAAAACTTCCCGTCGTTGGTGGAGGAAGAATTGACCTCAGCCACTTCGCCAAGAAAAAATAACCACACCCGAATTTTCCGGTTTCAATTAATCCGCTCAGCCAGACCTGACAAGTAACGGCATCAATCATGAGAGTTCCCAAACGCGACGACGATGAAGACGGTGGCCTCGACTCGCTACTGGATACGATGACGAATGTCGTCGGAATTCTGGTTCTGGTTCTGATTGTTACTCAGCTTGGCGTCAGCGAAGCCATCACCGAAATCACGACGAACTCGACCATCACAGAAGAAGACCTGGAAGCTGCCAAACAGAAGCTCGTTTCCCTCGCAGATGAAAAAGTCCAGCTGACGGAACAGACAGCATCGCTGGCGTCATTCGATGTCGATGCAGAACGAGAACGTTTGCGGCGTTTAAAGGAACAACTGGAGACCCGCAAAAAACTGCTCGCCGATCAATCGCGACAGGCCAACGAGTTCTCATTGAAGATCGAGAATGATCGAGCCACCGCCGAAAAAAATAAGAAGGAAGTTGAGGACACCAAAAAGAAACGAGAGGAACTTCAGCGTACGCTGACCGTCTCGCTTGAAAAGCAGGCAGAACTCAAGGCGAAGCTGGACAGGACTCCCAGGCGAACGGCAGCGCCGGCCAAGGTCGTCACCATTCCGAACCCTCGCCCTGCCCCGCCCGGAGCACAGCAGGCGACTTTTATCTGCGCGAACAATCTCGTCTACCCGATGAATGTCGAAGGCATCCGCAAAGAAGCCGAACTCAGAGCCAAAGACATCATCGTTCGACGCAAGCTCAATCTTGATCCCGCCAAAGGAATCGATCCCGAAGCCTTCGCGAAGCTGTACACCAAACTCAACATCAATGACGATTTTTTCGATGTCGAGTGCTATATCGCCGACAATCGCTGGCCACGTCTGAAGCTGACCCCAAAAGAAAAACGGGGAGCGGACGAGGAAGAAGTGCGACGCCCCGGCTCTCGCATCCGCAAGATCATGGCATCGCTCGATCCAACGAAATTCTATGCACGCTTCTACGTGCTGCCGGACAGCTTCGACGTGTATGTCTCATCGCGGCAAGCCCTGTCAGACGCGGGAGTCCTTGCCGGCTGGGATCCACAGGGAGATTCCTGGCAATACACAACGTCGGTGCCTGGCGGTATCGAACTGGGCCCGCCACTTCCAAAACCGCCAGCTCCAACCACACCAGCAACGCCCGCCAAGCCAGCGAACGTCATCGACTGAGTACCGAACCGAACAGCCGCTCACATCAGAACTCTGGTCAGTCTGTCCCGTCTTCGCGAATCTGCAGCACAGTGTTCACCTGCGGATTCACGATGGTTCGTGTGGTGTCAGTCGTCGGCCGGTAAACGTCGACCAACTCGATCTTCTCTGCGGAACCGATGCCGATGTGCTGTCGGATCGAATTCGCCCCGAAACGGCCGTCGAAATTCACCCAGCGGTAATCCGATCGGCTCGTTTTCCCTCTCGAAACGCCCCGTCACTGCATCTGTCCGGTCGGCAATTCAAGTCGTGCCGGATCGGCCCCGACGTGAATCAAAAGTCGGCAAGTCCAGTACCCGTCTCAAGGCCCCGCCGTTATACGTCAAGATCATCGACCATTGATGATTCTTCCATGATGATGCGGTACCGCTCGCTAGGGTCTTTGCCCAACAGCTGTGTGAAGGTTTGATCGGCGTCGACCTGGCTTTCGATGTTCACCTGCAGCAAGGTTCGCGTCTTCGGATCAAGTGTCGTGTCGCGAAGCTGCTGCGGCGTCATTTCGCCCAGACCTTTGAAGCGAGTCACTTCGTACTTCCGGTTGGCCGCCAGCCCCGACAGGATCTCTTCCTTGGCCGCGTCGTCCTGCGCGTAATGAACGTCCTTGCCAATCGCGATTCGGTAAAGCGGCGGCTGAGCCAGGTACACTCGGCCCTGGCGAACCAGCTCGATCATGTGCCGAAACAGGAAGGTCAACAGCAGCGTGCTGATGTGATAGCCATCGCTGTCGGCGTCCATCAGCAGGATGACCCGACCGTACCGAAGTCGGTGGATGTCGAAGTTGGCGCCAATTCCCGTGCCAAGTGTCTCCACAAGGTCGCTGATTTCCTGATTCGCGATCACTCGCGAAACGGCCAGCGATTCGGTGTTGAGCACTTTGCCTCGCAGCGGCAGAATCGCCTGTTTGCGACTGTCGCGTCCCATGCCGGCCGAACCACCAGCCGAGTCACCTTCGACGATGAACAGCTCCGACTCTTCGGGCTTCGTCGACCGGCAATCCAGCAGCTTCCCAGGAAGTGTGACGCGTTTCGAAGAGGCGGATTTCCGTTTGACTTCTTTGATCGCTTCGCGACTCGCGGCTCGATACTTCGCCGCCTGGATAACACGATAGATGATCGCGTCGGCGATGGTCGAATTGTTATTCATCCAGGTCTCGACGCCCGCTCGAACCAGACCTTCTACCTGTCCGGCGACTTCCGGATTATTCAGCTTCTCCTTGGTCTGCCCCTGAAACATCGGTTCTGCATGAAACACCGACAGGATGGCGCACGTTCCTTCGCGAATATCTTCCGGGGTGACCGCGACGCCTTTCGGGCGGATTTCGTGGACTTCCATGTAATTTTTGACGGCCTTTGTGATCCCTGACTTGAAGCCTGATTCGTGAGTTCCTCCCGCGTGAGTTCGAATTCCGTTTACATAACTGCGTATCCAACTGTCCGATGACTCCGTCCACCGCAAGGCAACTTCGTAACGAGTTCCGTCATCGAGATCCTTCTCTGTTTTGAACTTCTCTTCGTGGACGGACTTGCGTTTCTCGTCGCTCAGGATCTTGTCGAGGTAGGCAGCGATCCCTTCCGGATTGGCGTACTCGTGCGTCTCCTTCTTGACTTCGTCGACGAACGTGATTTTCAGACCGCCGTGAATGAACGAGATGTCTTCCAGGTGCTGACGGATCACATCGCTCTTGAAGTGAATTGTTCGGAAAATCTTCTCATCGGGTCGGAAGAAGATGGTCGTCCCGTGACCTCGGAACGGCTTCACCTTTTTGACAGGTTCTTTGGGAACTCCGCGGCGATAAGCCTGGAAGTATTCATGCCCGTCGCGATGCACCGTCGCTGTCATCTCAACCGAGAGTGCATTCACGACCGAAGAACCAACACCATGCAGGCCGCCGCTGCGCGCGTAATTCTTGTTCGAGAACTTTCCACCTGCGTGAAGCACGGTCAGGATGACTCCCAAAGCCGACTTCTTGTACTTCTTGTGCTTGTCGACCGGGATGCCTCGTCCGTTGTCGCCGACAGTGCAGGAGCAGCCATCTTTATGCAGTGTCACTTTGATGTCGGAACAATGCCCGGCCAGATACTCATCGACAGAGTTATCGACGACTTCCCACAGAAGATGGTGAAGTCCCTTGCTGTCGACGCCGCCGATGTACATCGAAGGCCGCATCCGCACGGCTTCGAGACCTTCCAGAACGTCGATGTCGTCAGCACTGTATGAGCCGTTTGATTTTTGTTCTGCCACGGTTGCCATATCGCTCGATCAAGTCCTTATTCACAAGCTGAATTCACAAGCTCACGATCCACTGATTCCTCGTGCATTTCCGACAGCTACTCTTCAAGAGCCGCCCAGTCGACCAGTTCAATCGGCTCCGGAGCGATTCCAGAGAACTCGTTTCGCTGGCTGGTTTTGACGCCCTTACCGCCGCGGGACGTCACATTGTATTTCATCTGGCCGAAACTCAGCGTCGTCCCGTTGCTGTTGTCGACTCGCAGTGTGTCGCTGGGTCGGCTGAGCAGTTTCGCTCCCAGCACCACGTCGCCACTCTCCATCCTGATACCCTTCACGCCGATGCCTGGGCCGGACAGAACCGGCACGTCGTCGAGTGAGAAGTGGATGATACGAGCCTTCTTTGTCGCCAGAAACATGGTCTGGTGTTCTGTAATCAGCTCAACATGCACGACGGAATCGCCTTTGCGGAGCCGGCAGAATTTTCGGCCCACCTTCGTTGACACCGGCCTGAATGTGCTGAGTGAAACTCGCATCACCTGCCCTTGCGCCGTGGCGACCAGCAGGTGTGGAGCCGTACTGGCATCGTCTTCCACTTCGTCCTGCGGAGTGAACCGGGCGTCTGTCGAAATGGCCATGACGATCGATACTCCATCAGCCATTCGCACGTGCTTGGCGAGCGGTTCTCCGTAACCCGATGAGGGCGGAACCTGATCAATCGAGAGCGTATAGGCCACACCGTCGCTCGAAAAGAAAATCGCGTTGTCGACCGTGCTGCCGGGCAGGACGTCCAGCACACTGTCACCATCTCGAACGCGTGTGCCCTCAACTTTGGCCAGACGTCCGACTCGTTTCAGCCAGCCTTCGCGAGTCACCACGACATTCGTGTTTTCTCGGACGATGTACGTTTCGGCGGCGAATTCCGTGATCTCTTCAGACGAGCCGATTCCTGTACGACGTCGATCAGCAAATTTCTCTGACAGTTCTTCCAGTTCGTCACGGACGACTTTCCAGAGTTTCGATTCCGATTTCAGAATGTTGCGAATGGTCCTCGCCTGTTTTTCTTTGTCGGCAAGTTCTTCCCGGATGTCGTCGATTTCGAGTTTCGAAATTCGATAGAGCTGCAATTCCAGAATGGCCATCGTCTGAATTTCGTCCAGCGGGAACTCGGCCATCAGCTTCTGACAGGCATCCTGCTTCCCGGAACTGGCTCGAATCAACTTCAAGGCTTTGTCCAACCCGTTAAAAATGATGACGAAGCCTTCGAGGATGTGAATCCGTTTCTCAAGTTGAGCCAGCTGATACTGAAACCGCTTGCGAACCGTTTCCTGTCGGAAGACCAGAAAATGCTGCAGCATTTCCACCAGCGTCGCCCGCGCGGGAACCAGCAGCCCTGAGTCGTCAGGCACCAGACACGTTGCATTGTACGAGAAGTTTTGTTCGAGACTGGTGTGCTTATAAAGGTACGCAATGACCGCGTCCGGATCGGCCCCGTCTTTCAGTTCGAGCACGATCCGCAAACCGTTGCGATCGTCCGTTTCGTCGTTGACCTCTTCGAGCATCGGCAGTTTGCGATTGGCGATGATGTTGCCGATCTCTGCGGTCAGGCTGCCGGTTTCGACGTTGTACGGAACGGTGTAGATGACCAGACGATTGTGGACGTCCTGGCGTTTCTCTTTATCGAACCGCCACTCCCCTCGCACTTTGACGGATCCCCTGCCCTCTTCGTACATCTTTCGAATGTCAGACCGGTCTGTGACAATCCGGCCCCCGAGCGGGAAATCCTGCCCTTTGATGTACTTCATCAATTGGGCAACCGTCGCGTCCGGCGAATCGATCAGATGCACGCAAGCCCGAACGACTTCGCCCAGATTGTGCGGAGGAATGCTCGTTGCCATTCCGACGGCGATTCCCTGCGCCCCATTCACGAGCATGTTGGGATACCGCGAAGGAAGCACGACCGGTTCCTGAGTTGCTCCGTCATAAGTCGGTCGCATGTCGACCGTGTCGTACCGCAACTCGTTCATGAGGTGTTCGGCGATGGCCGTCAGACGAGCTTCGGTGTAACGCGGAGCCGCCGCTGGCAAACCCATCACCGATCCGAAGTTACCCTGCCCGTCGATCAGCGGAGCCCGATAGGTAAAGTCCTGAGCAAGCCGTACGAGCGCGTCGTACACAGACTGATCGCCGTGCGGATGAAAGTTACCTGTTGTATCACCGCAGATTTTAGCGCACTTACGGGTCTTGGCGTCGTGAGTCAGGTGCAGACCATTGTACATCACGAACAGAATTCGTCGTTGAACTGGCTTCAGACCGTCGCGGACGTCCGGCAGGGCTCGCGACTGAATGACCGACATCGCGTAGTTGAGGTATCGCCGCCGAGTCTCCTGGCTGATCGATACGAACTCGACGCGGTCACCCTCCTGGTCATTCGCCACATTCAACTCCTCGAAGCTGCCTTCCATGGATGAACCCTGCTGATCAAGGTTCGCTTTCGTCGCGCGGGAGCCAGCCGACTTTTTCGGCTTCGATGTCTTCCCGCGAGTTGCTTTCTTCTTAGCCAAGATTCCCTCCGGAACGCTCCATCTTTCAACTTCAGTCCGCAGCCTGAAGTCGGCAACCTCAATCAGTCAAATCGAGCCTCGCTCAACGTGACTCCCCGATTTCCCGTCAGTGATAATCATCTCCGACCGGACTCAAGTGACAGGAATCGACAACCCTCAGTCATCAGA
>JABMPE010000364.1 GCA_013203845.1 Rhodopirellula sp.
GAAGTCGCCAAACAGACTCGGCTGTCGCTCCTTCGGCTTCTCGTCCGGAACGCCCAGCCGTTTCCGCACATCCTCGATAATCGCCTGCGGATGAATCTTCTCCTGGATGTAAACCGGCACGACGGGGACTTCGAGCGGATTGCGATCCTGTTCGTCCTTGCCCTTCCAGACAAGCTGCGGGTCAAGCGACGGATCGCGCGGATACAGCATCGACTCGGGCGGTTCATCCGGCACAAAGTCCCGCAGTTCCTCCGTCGGAATGTTCTTTCGCGTGTCGGACGCGTGTCTGATCGAATCGACGGGCACGCTGACCTTTTTCTTCGCGGCCTTTGTCTTCGTTGCTTTCTTTGCCGTTGCCTTTTTCGCCGATGCTTTCTTTTTGGCCACGTGGTAATCCTTCAGGCTGGTGACTCTGCAGTCGATGGTATGCGATCAATATTGCGAATCGTGCAGCAGCGAGGCTGTCAGGCGTCAGACCACAGCCCGACTCCCGTTTCCGCTGGATCGGCTGACTCGGACAGCAGTTCCTTCAGGATGCCTTCTGCGTCCCAGGGATCCGTGATCTCGCGAAATGCCCAGCGTCCGAAACAACCGTCGCTGTTCACGGCTGGCACCCACAACGTGCGGGCTGTCGCCGTCTTGGCCGCCTTGTCTTTCCGTTTTTCGCCGCTGACTTCGACAATCAGGTTCAGCACGTTGTCCGGTTCCGGTCCGTGTCCGTCGTCGAAATGAACCAGAAAATCCGGGATGTACGAACGCTGTTCGCCGTTCAGTGTGTACGGAATGCGGAACCCGAGATTGTGATTCTTGACGTACCGCACGACCTGCGGCGACTGCTCCAGCACCTGAGCCATTTTCTGTTCCCAGCTCCCCGTATCGGCCACGACGTGCGAAATGTGGCACTTGTTCGGGTCTGTGGCGTAAACCGGCTTGGACGTGTCGAAGTCGACGTAACGTGTCGTGCCGATGGTGTCGTAAGGCTGCAGGATCGGCTTCAGGATGCGTTCCTTGGCCGTTCCCTCGACGATCGAGTGAAAGATGCGGTCAGCGGCATCGTGAGCCAGTTCCATCAGCAGGAGCATCTGAGGGAACGCGCGATCCTTCAGCGTCACGCACTCGCGCAACCAGTCGCGAACGATGGGGATCACCTGCGGAAACCGCCATGCCTGCACGTCAGCGTCGAACGTGTGCTCGTCGGGCCGGTCCTCGTTGCGTAGCCCGTCCTGCCGGAAGTATTTTTCCAGGACCAGCTTGGCCAGCAGAAACGCGATTTCCTGCTCGCGCCGCTGTTGCAGTTCCTCAAGCGTTTGAATGCTCTCTGCGCCAACAATCGGTCGACTGCGTGTCCAGGTCGGGACGTCAGCGGAACTCAGTGCCAGCTTCGAATCTTCAGTAAACCTGCAACGGAGATCCTGATCGATGATGTCGTATCGGTAACCGAGCAGTCGTGGAAACGTGATTTCGCAATCAATACGATCATCCAGCGAACGCACCCGCGTCCGATTGACCGGCGGTTTCGGGCCTTCAGTCGACCCGGAACAGGGGATGAACGAGAACGGAATACCATAGATTTCCGCATATTCCGGGTCGAAGTGGCCTTGATCGTTCAGTGTGTAGCTCATCCGGCGCAGCCCGCGACCGACAACCTGCTCGCACAGAAGCTTTGTCCTGAAGGCCCGAATGCCCAGGACATGAGTGACTGTGTTCGCGTCCCAACCTTCCGTCAGCATCGAAACACTGACAACGCATTTGACGTGCTCACCCAGCCGCCCAGGCTTGCCGACGGTGTTCATGACTTCGCGGAGCAGTTCTTCGTCAGTCACCTTGTCCACGTCGCGTCCCGGAAACCGCTCACGGAGTTCGGTTTTGAATTCATCGATTTCGCGGGCAGCGATCTGCTTGAATTCCGAGCTCATCGCGTCGCCAGATTCGAGCTGTTCGCTGTCAATCAACACCGTGTTCGGTCGATGCAGCCAGCCACCGCGTCGGTCGTCATTGCGGAAGATATCGAGCTTCCCGGCCTGCACTACGGCCTGATCGCCGACCGGTTTCTCCCACCCGGAAATCCAATCGTAAACCCACTTCGAAACGCTCGTGTTGCTGCACACAACAATGAAAACCGGAGGTGTGACACCACGAGCCTGCGCGTGCTCGTCCTGCTCCCACATTTCGTAAGACTTCTGGTAATTGCCGTACAGGCTGTGCAGCGCCCCTTCGAGCGCAACAGGGAGCTTCGGTTCGCCTGTCAGTGCATCTGTCTTTCGGCCCTTCGTCGGGAGGTCGTCCTTCACTCGCGGCCAGAGTTCTCTGTAGGTCGGTTGCTCGCCCTGCATCGAGTCGTCTTCAACCGGAACGCGAGGAATCTTGACGATGCCGGCTTCGATCGCGTCGATCAGCGAGAAGTCCGACACCACCCACGGGAACAGTCTGGCTTCACCGTAACCTGATCCACTCAGAAAGAACGGTGTCGCGGAGACGTCAAATACAGCTCTCACGCCAAGTTTGTGTTTGATGGCCTCAATGCCGGAAATCCAGACGGCGGCATTCTTATTGCGTTTTTCTGCCTCTCTACGTTCTTCAGCAGTGAGTTCAGTGTCTTCGACCGGATCCGCGTCTTTCGGTTTTCTCCGGTAGCAATGATGCGCTTCGTCGTTGATGACGATGATGTTTCGCTTGTTGCCCAGCTCGCGACAGACACGACGAACCATCTGCCCAGGTGTTTCCCGAAACGGACTGACTGCCTCAGATGCCAGAATCTGCTTGGTAAGCTTTCCCGCCTTGACCTTCTCGCGCGGCATGAAGGCGTGGTAGTTGGTGACAACAATTTTTGCCTTGCCGAGTTCCTGCATCTGCCAGGACGGCACCACGTCTCGCTGCCGGTAATAATTGGCCGGGTCATTGGGCAACAGCACACGTAACCGGTCGCGAATGGTGATGCCTGGGGCGACGAGCAGAAACGCATCCGAGAATCGGGCGTCCTGTGGATTTGCCAGCTTGTTGAGTGACTGCCAGGCGATAATCATCGCCATCACGACTGTCTTGCCGCTGCCGGTGGCCATCTTGCAGGCAAGTCGAAACAGTTCGGGATTTGCTGAGTCGTTGGCTTTTCGAAGGTCGTTTTCGATCCAGGCGTCACCGCTCTTTTTCGCTGCCTCGGTGATGTAAATCAGCGTTTCAAGAGCCTCAATCTGGCAAAAGAACAGTGGTTTTTCACGGTCCGGATCGATCCAGTAGGCCAGCAGCCGCTGCGTGGTGGATGTGACACCCGAGTAATTGCCCTGTCGCCACAGGTCGACACGGCCCCGTATGTCGTTGATCAGCTTGTTTTCTTCGAGCCGGTCTTCGGTCCAGTCCGAATCCAGGACCAGTTGTTTGCCCTTCTGACGCGTCTGGGCGATCGGCACGAAGTAGGAACTGATCCGTCGGCTTGAGACGACGTCGCTTGTGATGCCGTCATCATCGAATCGGAAGTGTCGTGTCGGTTGTTTGAACGGTGAGTTGAGAATTGGATTCTCGATAACCGTCTGTTGTCGAGGCATGGTTCGTAACCGAAATGCAAACTGGACATTGATTCCAACGTAAACCGCAGTCTATTGCCATTAACCCCTCACGGAAACTGACCCGGATGAACTGACCTGGTCTCCTGCGGATGCCATGCGATACAAGAATTGGAGCTTTCATGGTTACCAAATCGGCACAGTAGTGTGGAACGTTCGAAGTAGAGGAAAACTGATGCGACAGCTTCGTGATGCGGTCATTCCCAATTTCTCGCCCCGGTGTGCTCCTGCGGCGTTCCCTGCCACCATTCCGAGAAACTCGCGTGAAGCGATCAGAATTCTCGACGGACTGGTGCCAGAATCTGGCAACCTCGCACCATCGGAATCATGGAGACGAATGCTCGGTGGCCGAAATCGGTACAACCACGAACGGCAGCAGGCAGCTAAAGCCAGACGCGACGCAATTCTGATCTGGTTGAGACAACGTCGCCGCTGCTTTTATTGTGAGATACTCGGCGAATACGCGCCATCAGAACAGATTATCATTCGTCACGGCGACGGAGCCATGCTGGCGAAAGCTCTTGGAGTAGGCAGGGCGACGGTCTGCCGAGACCTGTCAGCAATTCAGGCGACTCACCCGTCCATCTTCGGGCAGCAGAATTGCGGCATCGATTACGATACGTATATGGCAGGCTGGAAATACTCCCACCGGACCGAACTCGGAAACGAGCAGCCTCGCCAGAATCTGAGATACCCCAACAATCAACACGGTCCCGCTGCCAGAATGCACCATGCGGTTTCACGGGCAATCGGACGGGACGTTATGAATCAGAGCGGGACTGCTGCCGGAATCCCCGTTGCGAGCGACACAGCGAAGTCGGCATCCAAGCCCGTTCATGAGCACACGACGGTATTTGCCTTCCTGCTCCTGCTGAAAATGAACTGCCCTGAGGACGAGACCTTGGTCAAGCCGGTCCGCCGACGATCCCAATC
>JABMPE010000365.1 GCA_013203845.1 Rhodopirellula sp.
ACTAAGAACTAAGAACTAAGTTGGTTGTCCGCCCGGACTGATTTCCAGACTCAATAGAGTGAGTTGATCGAAGGGGGGGGGCAGTAGTTCAAGATCAGAAATGATCACGATTAGAAATGATGACTGTGCAATCCGAGGATTGGTCGATCGTATCGGAGAATCGTGATTTGAGGCTACTGTCTGGGACTGAAATATTCAACTGGTAAGCTGACAAAGTTGGCCCGTAACTAGCGGCATTATCGGGTGAGCCAGGCTCTTGGTGAGGTTGCCACATCAGAGAACATCGGTTGCAGTTGCGATGAAATTGAAAGTATTCAATAGTCACTGGCGTGGAAGAATGCGACGGCTTAATTGGCCAGGCCGTCTGGCGGTTACCGTCATGTTGCTGGTTTCTCTAGGGGCTACCTACGAAGCCGTAATCTGGTTGGGATATCGTCACGTTCGAGAACAGATTCGAAACTGGCACATCGCCTCTGCCTCAGATTGCTTGGAGCTGCTGCAGAAGTGTTCGTTTGATTGCATCGAAACCCGACTTCTGCTGGCTCGTGTCGCCCGGCATGAAGGTCGTATGAAAGACGTCAGGGCGAACCTCATTAGCGCAAGAGGTCTGGGTTGTCCAGACCAACGGATCCTTTTTGAGCAGTCACTCACGCTTGCCTACGAAGGTCGAATGTCGGATGTGGAGAGGCAACTGCCAGGTTTTCTGGCAGGGGATCCGGACGATCTTCCGGAAGTCTGCAATGCGTTTGTCACGGGGTATTTACGGCAGTTCAGGTTCGAGGATGCTCGCAGACTGATTGATGTCTGGCAGCGCGATTACCCGGATGACTCTCAGCCAGGATTTCATTCAGGTTGTATTTTTCAGTTTGAAATGCGACTGAATGAAGCCATCGTTGCTTTTGAAAGTGCTCTGGCCATTGCGCCGCATCGAGTCGAGATACGTGAGCGGCTGGCGGTTGTTCTGGTGCAGAACCTGGATTTCGCCAGGGCCATGAACCACTATCAATGGCTCTTGAAGTTGCAACCTACGAATGCAGAGTGGCTTGTGGGATACGGCATTTGTCTGTTTCGTAGCGGAGATGCTGTACGGGCACGCGAAGTACTCGCAGAAGCGGTTACGGTGGCACCGAAACATCGAGAGGCACGGTTGGCGTTAGTCGAGTTGGCAGCGGATGCGAAGCAGTATGACGATGCTCTTCGCATGGCCAGAGAGTTATACAGCGAGACTCCCAACGATTATTCCACTCGGTATGTGCTGGTGAGGATGTTGCGAACCAGCGGTCGCATGGACGAAGCGGTAATGCATGATGAGTGGATCAAAAAAGCCGAGGAGAGCTTTCGCGAGGTATCGAGTCTCACAGATCAGGCAAATCGTCAGCCAGGTGATCCACGAATTCGTTATGAAATCGCAATTCGCCTGATCCGCTATGCGAAGTACGCTGAGGCTGTAGGCTGGCTGCGAGCTGCTCACCAATTAGATCCTGACAGTTTAGAAATTCTCGACCGGCTGGTTGAGGCATGTGAACTTGCTGGTTTCGACGAACTTGCGACGTTTTATCGTCGAGCCCATTCCGCAGTGGTGTCAGGGTGAACTCATGAGGAAACGAAAGAACTATTTCGCTCTTACCGTCTACAGCCTGGTCGCTGCGGCATTGGCAGGGGGATCTTCAGGCTGCGATCCTGTCAGGGATGTTTCGACTGATGGCGATCGTACCGCGACTCGCCAGGCGTCGGCAGCAGCGTCGCGCGAGCAGGAGATTGTTCAGACGGAAACATCCATTCAGATGATCGCACGGACTGAAGCGAGTGGTGTCGAGTTTTCGTATCAGAACGGCGAGACCTCAAACCTTTATACGATTCTGGAAACTCTGGGCGGAGGAGTTGGCGTGCTCGATTTTGATGCCGACGGAAACGCCGACCTGTTTTTTCCCGGAGGGGGCGAGGTTACTGAAACTGAGGAGATCCGCGGGAGACAATCGGTCCTCTATCGAAATGAAACGAATTGGAAGTTTGGTGACGTCACCGTGCTTGCCAGTTTGAATCAGGCGGATACTTATACTCACGGTGTCGCCGTTTGCGACTATGACGACGATGGATTTTCAGACATCCTGATTACGGGCTATGGACAGCTGCAGTTTTACCGGAATCAAGGTGATGGCACGTTTAGAGACGTCGCCTCAATTTCGGGTATCAGCAGTGCGCAGTGGAGTACAAGTGCTGCTTTTGCAGACGTGTCCGGAGACCGGCATCCCGATCTTTATATTTGCAACTATGTCAACTGGTCGTTTGACAATAATCCAATTTGCCGCTCCAGTAACGGTCAGAATCGTGATCCCTGTTCGCCGCGTCGTTTTGATCCGTTACCTGATTCGCTGTTTGTCAGTGCGGGTGACGGAACGTTTGTGGAATGCGCGGTGGGGATGGGACTGAGTCAGGAAGGCAAAGGGCTCGGTGTCGTGATTGCAGATCTCGATCTGGACGACGATCTGGATGTATACGTCACCAACGATACCGTGCCGAATTTTTTGTACCGCAACGATGCCGGTCACCTCACGGAACAGGGATTGACCAGTGGCTCCGCTCTGAATGCGATGGGAACGCCAGATGGCAGCATGGGAGTAAGTCTTGGTGACTTCAATGCTGACGGATTGCCAGATCTCTGGGTCGCAAATTTTGAGCAGGAGAATTTTGCTCTGTATCGCAATGAGGGCAGGCTTCAGTTTCAGCCCGTTAGCCTGTCGATGGGGATTGCCCGCATTGGCTCTCAGTACGTCGGCTGGGGAACGGCTTTTACCGATTTCGACCTGGACGGCGACGAGGATCTGGTTGTCGCGAACGGTCACGTGAATCGACATCCCGCCCGAAACAACGTTCGCCAACTTCCCCTGATGCTGGAGAATGACCAAGGTACGCGGTTCAACAATGTTAGCGAGGCCGTGGGCTCCTATTTCAGCACTCCTCACCGAGGCCGTGGGCTTGCGGCAGTTGATATCGACAATGACGGTGACACTGATCTTGTCGTGACTCATCTGAATGAGCCGGTTGAGCTACTTGAGAACGAATCCAAACGGGAAGGCAACTGGCTACAGGTTCGGTTAGTCGGGACAAGTGTGGGCCGAATTCCGGTCGGTGCTCAAGTTGCGATTCGGCTGTCTGATTCGCGAGAGTGGACGCGTCAGCTCTACATGGGGGGGAGTTACTTGTCGTCTTCTGATGACACGCTGAGCTTTTCGGCGGGGTCTGACCAGTACGTTGATCTGCACATCCACTGGCCCGATGGCAATGACCAGACATTGTCGAAAGTTGCAGTGAACCAGCGAATCACAGTCATTCAGCAATGACTGACGTGGCACGGCTCAAGTTCTTTCAATGTTCGTTTCGTGTGCGAGCGTCCTCATTGTGATTTCGCCCGCTGCCAACTGTTCAGCCCTTTGCGTGTGAACGTTACATAACCGGGCGTCTTTTCACCGTGTCGTGAAAGCAAGTTGCCTGGCACGTCAAAATAAAAAATCCCGACAGGCCTGAAACCTGCCGGAATCGTAATTCAACCGCTTGTGCGAAGTCAGAGGACGTTGTGGTACAGGGGAGTTTCAAACTCTTACTTATCCCCACCACCCATCATCTCCTTTTCGTAGTCTGGGCTGCTTTCCAGTTTCTTCATTTCAGCATTCGCGCCATCGTCGGTCTCCGGTCCGCTGCTTCCGCACCCGACGATGGTCGCGGCGACAAAAAGCAGGAAAAGAACAGTAGTGTACGGTTTCATCAAAGAACAACCTTCCTGAAAAGCGAGATTTCCTTGTGGTCGAATTAAGCGCGGAAACGATCAGGTGAGAAAGTGTCCGCCGAAAAGTTTGCCTGTTGACGGAAGTTGTCCTGCCTTAGAAGTCGCCAAGCTCGCCTTGATCGTCTCGTGTGGCTGCTCGCCTCAGAGTCAGCATATCGACATTGTCGCTGATCACGCGAACTGAGCCATCCGCCATGGCTGCCTGTGTACCGCCTGTGTGAGGCGAATACAGGCCGTTGTTCGATCCGAAGTTCGTCCCGATTCCAGGTGTAGCGGGTTGGATGTTGCCTTGGACTTTGACCCAGTTCGGCGGATGGTTGATGAAGGTGAGATTAAACATTCGTTCGCCATTCGCATTCTCGGCGTTGACCGGCGAGCCCATCAGCCATCCATGTGTTCCCTGTATGTTGATTTCAAAGCCATTGGCATCAATGGCATAGTCAGAGCATTCGCCGACGGCGATGACATTACTGGTCCCGTCTACGATGTCTCGGTCGAGGACGATGCACTTGGTTGGTATCAATACTCCACCAAACGCGACGCGACCGTTGACATTGAGCCCGTCAGGTGATGTTGGATTTGAACAGCACCCGGAACGAAGGACGTCGGGGTGAATTCCGGAATTAACAAACAGGTCGCCATTGGCGGCTCCACCCATGCCGATCCATAGTGAGGCGTGTTGATGAGGTTTCCGCCACCTGTATCATGAAGCTTCGGCAATGGACTGGACGGACACATCATGAACGAAATGGGATTTCGGCTGGCCGCCTGACCATTGCGGTAACCAGCGCTCGTCGGGAAGCCGCCTTCTGCTCCGGTGTTGTGTGTCCAACCAGGGTGGGCACCGTTGAAGTCCATCTGTTCGAAGAGTGCTGGCTGGTCAGTGTACGGCAGGATTCTCACCCACCACGATGTTCCCCAGCCGCCGACGGCGCTGGCCACGGTCCCATTCGGCAAACACGAGAAGACGTCGTGATAGTTGTGTAGGGCCACGCCAATCTGTTTGAGATTGTTTTTGCACTGCGATCGCCGAGCGGCTTCACGAGCCTGCTGGACAGCCGGCAACAGTAATGCCACCAGGATCGCGATAATTGCGATGACGACGAGCAACTCGATCAGAGTAAACCCTTTTCGAAGCCTTTGTGGTTTCATGACGTCCTCCTTAAAAACAAAGAAAATTGGAATCTGGATAACGAGACTCTAGTAATTTGTGCAGTTCGAATGAAGTCAGCATTCAGGCATGTTGCCAGGGACTCAGAAATGAAATTGAACTGCGTTCATATACAGTGAATGATTCGATGCACCAAGATGTATCGGGAAGATTTTATACAAGGTTTTCCTCAAGAATGAAGTAATTAGTGGGGCTTTTCGGAAAACTGATTCAAAAATCACGTGGGCGATTGGATACTTAACTCACCTCGGAATCAGATCGAGAATCCTGCGATTCTGACCTTCAAGCACAGTGATCTCTGTGTCGACGGGCAAGTCTTCGAACGCCACCGTTTTTCCGGAGGTCCATCGGCAGTGGACACGGTCGACCTGTTCGATCGGGCCGAGCCCAAACGTCAGCACTCGCTCGTTTGATGATTCGTACCCATTTCCTGTTGTGATCTGTTTGGTCCACTTCCTGTCGTCAGCTTCAACGGTGACTTCTGTTCCAATCGCCTCTCGGTCGACACTGGTTCCGATCACTCTGACGCGAAAGACGTGGCCCGCTCCTGTAGTCGTATTCGTCAGCAATGCTGTCGGGGTAAACAAATGGGAGATACAGCAGTCGGTTCTGCCGTCGCGATTCCAGTCGAGCGTACTCAATGCTCGACCGATGTACTGACCGGCGAAGAAGTCACCGACCGTCGATGCCGGAAGTTCAGCGAACCTGCCGGAAAGATTTCGGTAAAACTGCGGTCGCATTTCGTCGGGTTCGCCGGTGGCGTCGGATCGATCCACGTGTCCGTTGGTGATGATGATGTCCGGCCAGCCGTCAAGGTCTGCGTCCAGAAACTGACTCCCGAACCCCAGTTGTTCAATGCTGGAATCGAACAGGTGTGCTTCGCGCGTTCTGTCGGACCAGACACCCGACGCATCGGTTTCGAAAAGTGTGTTGGCGTCGCCGTAAAAGTTCGTGATGAACAGGTCGAGCTGCCCATCACCGTTGGCGTCATCAGCAGCAATCCCCATCGTAGCTTGCGCTTTTCCCAGTCCATCACACGCCAGACCCATCAACAGTGCTTCCTCACGGAATCGAAGAGGGCCTCCTGGTGTTGTCAGGTTCCGGAAAAAGAAATTGTTCGTCGTATCATTGCCGATAAAAAGGCTGATCCGCCCAGACCCATCGAAGTCAGCCGCGACTAACCCAAGGCCGTTGCCAGCGTCCTGCACAATTCCGCAGGATTGAGTCACTTCCGTGAATTTTCCGTCACCGGAATTCTGATACAGGCGGTCCTGCTCGGCAGTAAACATTGTCGGTGCGCACGTCATTGGCTGTCCGTTCTTACGGCAGCGTCTTTTGAGAACTTCGTCTCGATTCAGATAGCTTAAAGAATAGATCTCGGGGAAACCGTCCTGGTTGAGGTCCACGATGGCTGGACTCATGGTCCACTCATCGCCTCCGACGCCGGTTTCTTCGGTGACATCCGCGAATGTGCCGTCACCATTGTTGATCAGCAGGCGATTGAGGCCGACATTCCCCACATACACATCGACAAATCCGTCACAGTCGATGTCTCCGACCGCGACGCCCTGACTGAATCCCGGTTCGCTGACGGAACTTTGAGTCGTGACATTCTGAAACTGAACGCCGTCCATGTTTCTGAAGATAGCATCGCTCAGTTCCGTTGATCGTTCTGCGGACCAGACCGAATTGCCCTGAGCCAGCCAAAGGTCCGGCCATCGATCCGCGTCGATATCGACAACAGCGACACCGCCACCGGTTGTCTCGAAAATATGCTCCAGTCCATTTGGTCTGGGGGAACCGTTGTAGTATTGGAACTTCAAACCAGCACCAATGGCACTCTCTACGAAGGCAATCCGGGACTCCGTGTGCGGCGATTCGGGGGCTGGCGTGTCCGGTCTGATGGTTGGCCAGTCTGGCAGCGGGAAATCGGTCGCGTGAAGCTCCTTGATTGGCAAAGTGTTCGGCTTGAATGTGGCGTCTTCGTTCAGCCGGGCCAGAGATGTTCTGAGCCCGGTTTCCGCCCAGATTTCCCGTGTGGCCATTTCCTGAATCACGAGGTGACACATGGCGGCGGCTTCCCAGTAGCGTTCGAGGTCGATGAGTTGGGCGACGGCCCTCTCCATATCTTCCAGGTTGATTTCGTGCGCGAGCGTGCTCATCGTGATTTCGACCGCCGCCAACTGTTCCGCCCGTTGTGCGACCGTGAGGGCCAGTCCTGAATTCCCGGTGGCATTCAGGCATTGCGAGAGCAGGTATGTCGCTTCAACGTGATTGGGTGACCGTGTCAGCGTTTCAATGAAGCACCGAGCTGCGTGGGCAGACTGATGCTTACGACTGAGGAACTGACCTCTCACGAACCAGATTTGCGGATGCTGGTCCGCATTCAACGGCAGCGTCTGATGCCAGGCCAGGAACTCGTCATCCCGTTGCTGATCAGTCAGCAGGCCGCCCAGACCTGCCTGTGCAGCCAGCACCTCAGGAGCAGCCTGAATGATTTCTTTCAACAGTGACTCGGCGGGTTTGTCGCGGTTTCTCAGCAGGTGAAGTATGGCCTCGCCGAGTCGTGGAAGTGGGTTGCCGGGATCAGCCTTCAGGCACCTGCTGATAAAGAGCGGTTCGTCCAGGATGACGGCGCGACTGCCGAGCATCGAGAGGTGGTCGTTGCGGAAGCTGGCCTGCCGGATCAGTTCTCGTACCGGCGCCTCGGATTCCCAGATTCGCCCTTCGATACGCATCAGATACGCGAGCTTGCGGCAGGCTTTCAAATGTCGTGGATCGAGTTGAAGTGTCTGCTTGAGAAAGTGCTCAGATTCAGAAACGTGGCCGGCGATGAAGGCCAGTTCCGCTTTGGCGTAGGTCGCCTGAAGGTACAGGCGAGGATCGTTCTTTGAAATCTGATCGTATAAAGGCCGGGCGAGGTCACTTTTGCGTTCGCCAGCCAGCGATTCGGCCATCAGGAGGACATTGAATTCAGAGGGCCTCTCTGTTTGGAGCAATTCTTCACACAGTTTTCGCGATCGTGGGAAGCGGTGGTCTGTCAGCCATCTGACGGCGGCCCGCTGCTTTCGCTGCAGTTCATTGACGCGAACGACGGGATGCAACACGACCGCGGCGGCAGTCAGAATTGACAGCGCAAACAGGCGGCGAATCCAGATCGAATCAAGACCCGTCAAGAATTCACCTCGCGTGAGGCATCGCTGTCGGACCTGCTGCTTTCAGATGGTTGTCTGCCGTCTGTCAGAACGCCCCAGATCAACAAAGACACTCCGAAGAACAACAGTACGGCGCTGGATGGCAGCAGAACTTCACTCGCGAACAGATGATTCGGAAACTGAATCATCAAGCTGTGTGCAAATGCCTGTTCGGCGGCCGCAATTAAGACGGCACCAGCCAGTGAACGCATTCGAATTCTCCCGTCGGATCTGAATGTTCATCGAGGTATCACTCACGACTTCGATCGACGGCTGGTCGATACTCCAGTCAGGATACCTGGCTGTATGGCCGAATTAAACTCGGAAGCGGTGTGGCAGCAAGTGGTCTGCTGTCGGATATTCCGATGATGATCGATCATCGCGGTCTGTCGAAGAATACATCCAGACACACGCGGGTCCGTTCGTCACGTCGTTTGACTTCTCGTGCTTCGAGACGGTTGGTTTTTCGATCGGCAAGGCTGGCACAAGTGTTTTGAGTCATGTTTTGCCTGTGGCAGGAGCTTTCGCGCGTTTGGCTTGCCCGACGGATTTTCCTGATTCAGTTCCGAGTTGCCTCCACGTTCGTATCAGCGTGCGTAACTGAGGTGGCGTCACCTGCGGTCCTCATTGCGAGTGAACTCTGGCACTGTTCGTTTCGGCTGACCGTGCTCAGACGGACCGCGACAGACCGCAAGGCTGAACGGGACTCGTTTTGTCGCTGTGGTTTTACTTCAGTGCTGTCTGAGTTCTCCCAATGTTCAAGTTTTTTTGCGAACTCGTGTTGAAAATCAGGGGCAGCTCGCGTCCTCAAAAGGAATGTTGGTGTTTCCGACCTTACCCGCAAGAAGTCTAATTATTTTGTATGGCGAACCAGAATTTGGCACCGCCCTACATAAAATTGAATCGGCGAGTGGAAGGTTCCGTGGATCTATCCGATGAAATTCCGTACTTGGTTATCCTTTTAGCTCCCAGAAGATCCACCAGAGATCGTTCGTGGATCGAGTTGAGAGTTAGCGACAGTCCAATTGTGGCGTTTTAACGCAGTCTGGAAGCTTCGAGTATCGGATCAAACAATCCAGATTTGATCTCTTGTTGAAAAGTCACGCCGCGTGCAAACTTAACTTTAGCTGCCACGTTCTGCTGTTTCAGGATGGCAGTTCGTCTTTTGTAGGCGTTTCGATTTGAAAACGCGCGTTCCTTTCTTGTGAATTAGGTAACTTACATGGCTCGAAAATCACGTCGTTCTGGGTTCACTCTCATTGAGTTGCTGGTGGTCATCGCGATCATCGCGATTCTCGTTGCACTTCTTCTGCCAGCTGTTCAGCAGGCCCGCGAAGCCGCTCGCCGTTCGCAATGTAAGAGCAGCCTCAAGCAGATTGGTGTAGCGCTGCACAACTACCACGACACAGCCAGCAGTTTCCCCATTGGAGTCCGAACATCCGCTCAAGGTGGTTGGGGC
>JABMPE010000366.1 GCA_013203845.1 Rhodopirellula sp.
GACTTTGCGGAGGCACAGTTACGGGTTTCGACCTGGCCGAAGCTGCAAGGATGCGTTGCGTCGAGTTGATGAGCTGTTGAAGGCCGGCCATGTCCACGTGGTGGACGCCGACCTGAAAGGTTACTTCGATTCGATTCCGCATACTGACTGATGGTCCTCGGCGAGTAATTGCGAAACTTCATCTCTTCGATCATGCGTTGTCGTAACGGCGTCATCACGAAACTCCGGTCAGTCGAGGTCGGAAACAGTCACGGAGCCCTGCAGCTCCACACATCAAACCTGGCTCACAAACCACCCGGGCGCAAATCGAAATAACCACTTTAACCGGACCGCCCACAACGGCATTCCGTCACCAACCGAAACCAGTTACACCCCCAAAGCACAGGGAGGAAACAACATCACCAACCACGCAACACAAACCCCACCGCGAAGCGGTTTAGTCCAATAGCTGGGGACAGTTACCTGCGCGTCCTGCGGCGGCTCATCTCCACTTTTCACTTTGAGGAGGAATCATGTCTGAAGCACACCCCAAACATTCTGCAGCTTCACCACGCGGTAATCTCACAGAAGCAAAGCTGGCAATGGCCAAGGCCGTGGGAATGGCACTTGCCGATCAATAGAGCCGTCGAAGTTCAGGTGCGACGACGTCGATCTGTGTCGCGCCGCCCGCGGGCCATTAAGACGTAGTAGCTCAGAACTCGGTGGATCACAGGAACCACGGTGCTCGGGTCCGAACCGTCCAGAATTCGAAGGAGTAAAGGCTGAATCATCGAGAGTCGCTTTGACAGCAACAGCAGTGGGAATTGTGCAAACATTTCAGTGGCCGTGAATGCCAGCCGGAACTGCTGCCACTCGGTTTCATTCAGGCGTCGAGGCAACGCGTGCTCAAAGGCCCACATTTGAAGGTGCAGACAATGTGCGACTGCCCGGTAGGCCTGCCACCCAAGTTCCATCAGGACTGTTCGAACGACATCAGTCGAGACTGCTCCTAATGGTCAGGACCGCTGGTTGGCAATCTGCCGGGTCAGTCAACCCTTGGCCCCTGAAAACCATTTATTGAAGGCGTCACTGCCCTGAGCGTCATGTGCTTCGAACGAAATCATGATTCTTTCGACAATCTCGTCATAGAGCTCAGGACTCGGTCTGGAGTCCGAGGTGTCGTCAAAGAGAGCGAGTCGGATCAGAGGCTCAACTTCATTCTGTGGAAGCTGTAGCGGGTTTCTGGAAGCGGCTTCGATCAATCCGTACTGAATCGCCACCTGGCTGACTGGATTGGCAATTCCGGCTGCCACGGCGGCAGCTCGCCCTCAACGAGTCAGCTCTGAGACCGTCCACCCCCGCCCCTGACCGTCGCTGGTCTTTCCTGTCCCGTCGGGCAGAACATTGCGGTCAGAATCAGCGAGCCTCTGACCTGGTCTAATGAAGAGATCACGCGAATAGGAAAAGTTTCGTGTCAGATGCTCGCGTGTGCCACGTAGACGCTGAAAGAAATGGAACATGGCCCGGTAGGAGCTTCTCTGCTCCTGACTTAAATGCTTGCGATCGTTGAGTATGGCCAGTCCGCCGATGGCGGCAACATAGAGAAAATTCTCAGTTGGTCCCGAGAGCGTGAAGCGACGAAGCCCGTCTGGGCCATCGGCACAGAGTAACTCAACTGAGTAGCCGTCCGGTACCTGACCACGCAGCTCTCACGCGGGAAACCATCGATAGAGCGACGGTTCCGCATTGTGGGGTCGAATCCGTTGCACCATTTCATTTTCCGGTGCAGCCAGGACTTCGACGCGTCCGTAGTCCGCCCAACTGATTCCAGAGCGATCGTTGGGCAATCGACCGTTGGCACTGTTGTTCGTTCCATCGCACATGACGCCATTCCGTCTCCGTTTACAGGCCCCGCAGCAGGTGTCATTGACGCAAGTTAGGAAAAAGTTCGAAAAAAATCCAAAAAGATCATCTTCGGCCTCATCGGAATTCACAGGGGAGTTAACCACGCAGCTTTCGCGGCCCTTGTGACAGGCCACCCAGCGAAAGCCGCGGCAACCACTCCGACACACGGACGAAACGATGGCCGCTCGAAGGAACGCATTGAAGCTTTCACGTCAGGAAGTGTCTGACGCTTTTGCTGCTGGCGACTGGGCCAACCGGTTTCCCCCACTCCTCACCGTGGACGACGCGGCAGAACTACTGCGTGTCCCCAAATCCACCATCTATCAGTGGCACTCATCCGGACGGCTCACAGGCTGAGCACAACGACTGGGGAAGCACCTCAGATTCTATCGCGACCGACTCATCCTGAGACTCATGAACGAAGGGCTATAAATCCAATGCGAGAATTATCCGAAATGGTCGGAGAACGAGTTCGTATTTTCACGAGGCATGACACGTGGCACTGCACGATTCAGCACAATGGGAGGCAACTGCGAAGGTCGCTCAAAACGTCAAACAAGAAAGCTGCCCGGGTACGGGCACTGGACGTCGAACGAGAGCTGCAGTGTGGCCCACCGTCCCGCCCGGAATCGACGACACCCGCTCAAGTCGTAGAGCGATACCTGCAGAAGTGCGAGATCGACGGACTCGCAGCCGAAACAATTCGCAGGTACACGCAAGCTGCTCATCAATGGCTCGCTCTGGTAACAGAGAAAGGTATGCGGAGCGTGGCCGAAGTGAATGCCTGCCTGATGGATGACTACTGCCAGCAACTTGTGAAACAGGGATGTCAAGCGTCAACGATCAAGACGGACGTCACGATCATTCGACAAATTATCAAATATGCAGTCTCGCGGTGGAAGCTATCGGTAAATCCGCTGAGCGATTATCGACTGCGGACACCCGCACGGCGCCCTCAGCCGTTCTGGACCCCTGAGGAAACGGAGGAGATTCTCAAGCTGGCATCGGGAGACTTCCAGAGTCAGTTGACAGTTCTGGCTGATACCGGCCTGCGAATCGGCGAACTCGCATGGCTGACCTGGGATGACTTTGATCGTGCCCGGAATGTCATTCATATTCGTGCCAGGGAAGGCTGGAAGCCCAAGACCGGAAACATCCGGGCTGTTCCGATGTCGCCCCGCGTTCGTCGCATTCTTGAGACCGAATCCCGCGACTTCCGCTGGGTGTTTACGGCACATCCTTCCCGGCAGTACCCGGAAGGTGGCCGACAGATCTCACGGAGAAGGATGCTGGCCCGGCTCAAGAAACTGCTGGCCCGGCTGAAGCTGCCGGGGCATCTTCACACTTTCAGGCACAGCTTTGTGTCCCGGGCTCTGATTGCGAATATCCCGGAATCTATCGTCCGTGACTGGGTCGGCCACATCGACAAGTCAATTCTGCGGCATTACTCGCACGTCGCCAGCCAGCAATCACAGGCAGCGATGAGCAATCTATTTCCTCAGATTCCCGAGAAAGGAGTCACGTCGTCATGAACGGTTTCCACGATCACTCGCCTCAACACAATCTCATCACGTTTTCCGGAGCTTCAAAAATGAACAGACCACAACCGTTGATCAACAAAGACGTTACGACCGCCGAAGGCCTCCCTGTCCGAGTTTCTCCGAAACTCGCCGGTGACTTCGCATGAGATCAAAAACCTGTTCGTTAGAAGTTAGGGATCGGTTGCCCATCGGCGATTGTGGAGAGTCTTTCAAAGACAGTGGGGTCGATGTTCTCTGAGACGAATCGAACCGAGCCGTCTCCTAATCCAATGTTGACTCCTCCCTGGTACGGGCCGCCGATTCCGTCAGGGCCGTTGATGTATGGTTTCTTCGTCAGAGGTCTGATCGTGGAGTCGCCGCCCGCGATCCACGGTCCAATTTTTCCGGAGGCTTCACTGGTCATCATCGTGTTGGACGTTCCGTCTGTAATGTCACGGATACGGGTCTTTCGATTGATTCCGAAAACCCCGGTCCGCTTGTGCGTTACGGGCAGCATCGGCGCGTCTTTGCCGAGCCCCGCGATTCCCACATAGTGAGCCTCGCCTGGCCCCTTGAAATTCGCCGGTCGGCCGGGATTCATCAATGCTGGGATGCGGGTATTTGCGGCGAGTTCGTTGGCCTCATCGTCCCATGATTCTTCGAAGTCGATCTTCTTGAATAGAGCCGCCTGATCGACAAATGGCAGAATTGAAGCCAGCCAGCTGAGGCGTTCCTCGGGCTTCAGCTTTTCGTTGGGATAGGTACCAGCCGGGAAGCTCTTGTAGGTGTCATGGTAATTGTGCAACGCCAGGGCCAGCTGCTTCAGATTGTTTTTCGACTGGGAACGCCGGGCCGCTTCCCGGGCCTGCTGAACGGTCGGCAACAGCAACGCCGCCCCAATGGCAACAGTTACCAGTCCATTGCCTTCACCGATTCCGCCAATGATCGAAATGCCTGGCAGCGATTTGTGAGACGTGAAGTGAATCCCGTTTTTGTCTGACGTCGTAATGGTGACGTTGGGAAAAAGTGGTCGAGCGACGAGTTCCGCAGGCGGGAGATCAGCCACCGTGATCGGCAGGACGGTGTCCCGAGGAATGATCCGTTCTTCCTTCAACGCGACCTGACCAGCGGACATCAGAACGGGAGCGAGTTTGATTAAGGCGTGCCAACTGACTCGTGGATCGCCGACCGTGATCGACGTGAACGACTCAGGCAACTCTTTGAAGGCCTCGGCCTGAGCGATCGTGGGCAGCCACGTTTCGAGCTTTCCGTCGATGCGAAGCAGAGTCGCTTCGACAGTTTGCGGCATCAGGCCGACGATCAGCCAGCCATCGTCAACGGCCAACGATCCTGCCTGAACCCGTTCGCCGAATTCGAACAGTATGAGTTCCCGACCATGTTTATCAGAACGGTGTACCTTGAGCTGCCCGCGCGACGCCTGCTCGCCCATCTGAATCAGCGAGTTGATTGTCGTCCTGAGTTTTTCCGCGTCGTCAACTTTGACCATGAATCCCGTGCCGGTACCAAGAAAACCCTGATCCGGATCTGCGAAAATGCAAACCACATCACCCAGTGCCTCGATCAGATCCGCCTTCGGATCGAATCCGACGATGTGTGGCAGATTGACCAGCAGCCCTTCGACCTGAGCCGCTACTTGAGGCGGCCCGAATGTGGATCCTTCCCGGACGACTTGAACGAGCGTGTCCCACGTCGCCGACGTGTCGATCCGCACGGCTTTGAACCCGTTTGTGTTTGCCGGCAGCGGCGGAAGATCGGCGAGCGTCATCAGCTTCTGATCGGACAACGCCAGCAGGCCCGTGCGTGGGCCGTCGATTTCGATCGCCGTTTCCGACCAGAGTGACTTCCCCTGATAGCCATACTGATAAGCGACGGCATCGAGATTGTGCAGCCCCAGCGTCTGCAGAGCGTCGTCGATCGTCTTACCGGGCGACGTCGGAATCGGCATCTGGCCGAACATTTCGCGGAACGATTTAAAATCGAGCCAACTGACCGACGTGACTTCAAACCCGTCCGCGTCGTTGTATTTCTTCCACAAGGTATTCGTGGTGAGGTTCGGAGAATCGCCAGCGGCGACCGAAACTCCGGTGGCGACCGCGTTCATTCCCGCGACGATCATCAGGTGTTCGCCTTCCGCCCAGATACCGACTTCGATGCCGGGCGTATTCGGTCCGTTCATTCAGAAAGTTCACCAGCTTGTCGAACACCGCCATCATTCCGGAGTCGTACATCGCTTCACAGGCGGCGGTCTTCTCCCACGCTGCCTTGTGAAGCTCGGCTCCATCGTGCCCGATAAAGAGAACCGTGCTGGCGGGGATGAGTTCCTCGACAGATCGCTGGTCTTTGTTCTGAGCATCGGCGATGGTCAATGTCAGTACAATTCCCAGAATTCCAGCAAACAATCCCCAGGAAATTCGTGCCTGTCTCGGTGACATGCTGATGTACTCCTTCAAAGACGGAATCACATATCTTCAATACCGGCAAGACTCAGTGTCCGACCTGTTTCACAAACTCAGCTTCCGCAGTATCGATAACACGATCGGAATTCTGATCCAGCTTTTGAAACTCCAGACGCGTGCCGGGGAACTCCCGCCGCGTCAGTTCGCCGTCGTCGTTCCGATCCAGTTTTCTGAACCATAATGGTGCGAGAGAATGAACCGCCGCGCCATCGTCGCCTGTCGGCATGGCCTGACCGGGGATCTGCACACCTCGAAACTGAGGTTGTCCCGGACCGAACGAGATCTGATAGAGCTGCGGAATCTCTGATTCTGAAACTTCGCCATCGCCGTCGGTATCCCAGAGTTCGATGCGTTCGACGGCCCGAGCCAGTTCGCGGCGGCCGAGACTGCTGTTTCGGTCGTCGTCCAGAATCTGAAACAGGTCGCGACCACGATTGCGAACGTCCATGCGGGTCCGGCTTCGAGCCGCTCGGGTCCGACTGTCAACGACGGTCTTCAACTCCTCTTTGAACAACTTCCCATCACCATCTTCATCGAACTGATCGAACGAAGCACGAAACGCATCGTTATTGGCCGCTTCGCTCTCCTCGAGGTACTCATTCAGATCGACATCCGCCGCAGCGAACTGTCTGAGTAGATACTGCCTGGCAACGTCCGGTCCACCGACGGATTCGGCGATTTCGATTTGCACATCGCCCATGACGATGCTGACCAGTCCATCAGAAGAACGACGCACCGTAATTTTCCGACCGGCCGTTGCTCTGATCAACTCGACCTGTGGTTTCTGTTCGTCGCGTTTGCCGAGTCGGACCACCAGTTCAACAGTGGGATGTGGTTGACGAATCATGGCCCGCAGTTCGTCGCGGTCCAACGTGCCGTCCGTATCAAAGTCGTAGCTGTGGAAAACGTCAGCTTCGAAACCAAGGCCCGCCTGCACCAGCTTCCGACTTAATGTGCTGCGAACATCAGGCGTCTGAGTCGGAGCGGTGGCATAACGACGTTCGATTTCACGGAGAATGTCAAGTGGCGCAGAACCGGGAGTCAACGTGGCGAATGGCCGCACGCCCACAGTCGGTGCGGGGGACGGTCGAGCCACGAAACGGTCGGAGGACGCGATGTTCAACTCGCCGACGCCGAACGTTCCGTCATCGTCCAGGTCCCGGCGATGCAGCGACGTCATCGCGTTCGCCAGCTCTTGCGTTGACAGACTTCGATTCTCGTCCGTATCCAGCAGTTGAAACAAACTCTCGCCGATGATTGAGCCAACCAGGGACGGGGGTGCTTTATCCGTGGACTGAAACGGGCCACGCTGGCGACGGACAAGATACGCCGTCAGTTCGTCCATCCTGATCGCTTTATCGAACGGGTTTCTGTCCGCCGACCACAGGTCAGGATCCCGGACAAGCCGCTGAACGTCAGCCGAGGACTTCCCGCCGGGAGATGCGGAATTGCCAGCAGAAGCGGAAGCCGTCTGGCCGCGAGAAGTAGTCCCGCCCGGAGAAGCGGTCTGGCTGGTGATTTCTACAAGCGTCAGTCGCCCGTCGTTGTCTGTATCAATTTCGGAGAACAACGATTGAATATACGCCCGCCAGGCATCTGCGAACGAAGCCCCGTCGACTTCGAGATGCACTCGAATAAAGAC
>JABMPE010000367.1 GCA_013203845.1 Rhodopirellula sp.
CCTGGATCTCTGCGATCGACTGGAAGCCGCCGAGCAATCCGGTGACGGCCTGTTCGACGTGCTTTGAGCGTGTCCCCGCTCCCACCGCCCGCGTCAGAACCCGAGCAAACCCGCCACCTCACCGAACTCGAAAAAACCCGCTCCCACCGCCAGTGACGAAATTCGCAATTGTGCACGCCTGCCGGAAGGACACGATTGACCACGCCATCAGGGAGGTTGTGCTGATGATATATCGACTGGCTTTCCCCAATAAGAGTCCACCCCGCCACCTCTGCAGCGCCCTGTGTAGCTGGCGGGTGATTGTATTGATTACGAAGGTAATGAATATTTAAAATGTCGGTCGATTGCTGGATGCCTGCATTGCCATAGTAGCCGACCTGAGCCGTAATCATATCTATTCCGGATGAAATCGTTCCAATCGCAGACATTGCCGAAGTATACACACCGTCAATAGTGGAAACTGTAAAATTGTAAGCACCAACTGCGTAATCGACGGTCGTACCGGCAAATTCAAGAACGTTGGTAGCAATAGTGGTCGCGTGGTTGAACCAGGCGGAGAGGACGGACCAGGCGGATTCCAGGACGGCCCAGGCGTTGACAACGGCATCGTCGAGGGGAGAAAGAGCCAGGGCGGCGGATTGCCATTCGGACAAATCGTCGAGAGTGAGGTCGTGTTGTTCGGCGGCGACTCCCTGAGCCAGGATCGTCAGTTGGGTGTCGGCGTCCTTGGCGGCCTGGCGGTTGGCGTTGATCACGCCGGTTTCCTGAGTGACGGCGGCTCCCAGATAGCTGTGAACAAAGCTGTTCCAGAAGTTCGAATAGTCGTCGGCCAGCGTTTTACCTGAGTCGACGTCGTCGTTGGCCATCTGCAGCCAGGCACTGGCCGCGTTTTTCACCGCGTTTTTGACGTCCGTGGCGGCCGAGTCGACCCAGACGACTCCGGCAGCGGCGGTCTGGCTGGTGGCGAGTGTCGCGGCGGCGGCGACAACGCTGACGTAACCGGTCAGCGCGTTGCCCTGGTCGATCGCCAGTTGAGTCGCTTCACCGGCGATGTTGTTCATCGTGCTTTGAACGTCGCCCGCCAGGCCGTTAATGTAACTCTGGTAGGCGGACGCTTCGGCGGTGATGGCGTTCTGAGCGGCGGTGGCCATCGTGTTGTAGTAGCCGGTCCACGCTCCCGAGACGGCGGCCTGATTCGCATCGCCAGGGAACGCGGCCACGTAAGCACTGTCGACGAGATTGTTGAACGCCTGCGTCGCGGAGGTGATCAGCGGAGCGGCGGCGGTGACGTAGGCGGCTTCGGCGCCCATCAGGCCGGTCAGCACGGCACTGGTTGCGGAGGCGGCGATCGTCGTCGAGGCAATATGAGCCGCCGCTTCGTCGGACAACCAGCCGGCATCGCCAGCCGCGTAGGCGTTCTGCCGGGTTTCTTCTTCCGCCGCCAGGTCGTTGGCGAGGTTTTCGTCTTCGAGAGACAGGGCTTCGGCGCGGATTTCGTCGGCATCGGCGATGACGCATCTCCTGCCCACACTCCATAACATCTCCGAATGGTCAACTTTGCCGAGCATGCATCCGAAATTAAATGACAGCGGCGTATCCGAGGAACCACGTTATCCAATCCGCGAACATCGCATGAGTCCGATGCCCCTCAGCGCCAATTGGCCAGTCAATCGAAATGGAAAACGTGTCATTGACTTCGTTGTCGACTTCATTGCCAGTTCCAGGTACCCAATGCTTGAACATCGAACTGACCTCTGCTTTCACAAGATCGTCACATGACAACCAGACAGACCGAGCGTGGCGCGCCTTAGAGTCGATCTCAAACACAAAACCAGTCGTTCGACCCAAGTTCCACTGGTCAGCGGCCATAACTCTAGGATCGCTAATGTCTCGATCTCCGATCTCGTCACGGAGATGACGGACGCCCCACACATTCGCTCCGGGGCTGATGTACTGCCATTCCTTTAACTGATTCGAAAAAGCTTCTGGTGTTCCGCTGGGGAGTTTCTGATAGACACGATTTATAAACTCCTGTCGATTTGTCAGGACGATCACATTCGGCCTTGGAACCGCGAGCCAATACATGCGGGATGTGTCTGGATAGATTCGATTTACCTGAACGTATTGGAGCACAGGCTTCTCTGCGACTTCATACAGCTTTGCCCCATCGCGTTTCAGTACGCGACAAAGATCCTGCATGATATCTCCAACTGGCTTCCGAAAAATAAGAACATAGACACGATCCGCCATAATCCCGTGATCGCCGCCCTGTTTTTCCATTCGAAACCGGGACGCCGCTTCAACGTAAAGATCGACGACCTGATTCGAAACAACTCGTCGCGTTCGACCGCGAAACGCTCCGCGAATCGTTCGCTCGTACGCATCCTGAACAAACGAGTTTTGCTCACGAGGGGGCGGCGGAGTTTCGGGAATCCAATATGGCTTTGAAATGACTGTTAACGCTTCAGATTCGGGCGGAATCCATTGGAGAGCATCGCTGATTTGAGATCTCGCCGTCAACCGGTCCGACGCATTGATCAATTCCTGTGCAAACACAGAGTGCTCAAAAGTGAGGACTAAATATAGTAGTGTGACAACCTCAGTAAATAGTCGGTGCATACGGAACAGCATTGGCTCCTCCAACAGAAATGGCACTCAGATCAATCAAGTCGTTTGACCTGAGTGCACAGGAAATCAATCCCCACAAAAGTAATGGAAACAACGCACAGCAGGGTAGCCCGACCGCTCGCCGGTTGGGTCGCACCGCGACACGAGGCCTTACCATGCGTACTGGAATATGAATCACTGGTCAAATTGTTATCGATGACTGACGATGGCAATAGGGGTAAGGAAGTCCGATTGGTTTCGGACTCCCTTCCCTCCGAACCGGACGTGCGGTTTTCCCGCATCCGGCTCTCCGGTTGATGGTTTTACCTTCGTGAGGATTGACTGGCCGCGCGATGGGCTGTTGCCAGACTGAACAACCCGTGAGCGGCGAAGAAAGCGTTGGGCCAGGTGAAGCTGGCACGCTGGTCGCGGGCAACGCCGCGGCCTCCCGAGCGACGACGCAGAAGACTGCGAAGACGCATCCGGAGCCAACCGTCAAGACTTTGATAATCTCCACGCCGCGTGCTGTGCTGGAAATAGTGAAACCAGCCACGCAGCGTCTGATTCACGTCGGCAATAATCCACACCAGTGAATCACCACTCGTCCGACGGGTCTTCATCCGAAGCGTGTCCTTCAGTTTCTGGAGACTCTTCTTCCTCGGCCAGTGTTTCGTGCCGAGGAAGTCGTACCCCAGAAAAGTGAAGCTCTCTATCCGCGAATCGACGATCTGTGTTTTCGTCGGGTGCAGTGTCAGACCGTTGTCTGCCACCCATTGCCGAACCAGTTCCAGAGCCCGCTCAGCTTCTTTCGCCGAGCGGCACAGAATCACAAAGTCGTCTGCGTAACGGACCATCTCGAAACCACAGTGAGCCTCAGATGGTCCAGCGGATCAAGGTAGACGTTACTCAACAACGGACTGAGAACAGCGCCTTGAGGCGCACCGGAGACTGGAATCCTTTCCTCCGCGCCGTCCATGATGCCCGCCTTCAGAAACGATTCGATCAGGGACAGCACACGACCGTCAGCGATCTTCGTCTGCAAACGATCCATCAAGGCTGAGTGCGGAATCGAATCGAAGTAACCTTTCAGGTCGGCGTCCACCACGTGGACATGGCCGGCCTTCAACAGCTCATCAACTCGACGCAACGCATCCTTGCAGCTTCGGCCAGGTCGAAACCCGTAACTGTGCCTCCGCAAAGTC
>JABMPE010000044.1 GCA_013203845.1 Rhodopirellula sp.
CGACGATGCTGGCATCACGCAGAATCAGGCTCCGCAGCCAGACAATAACCATCATGCAGGCAATGGTCTGGGCACTGGCCACGAAGGCCGCAGTTAATTCGGGTGGCATGGCAGGTTTCGCTGATCTGAATGGTTGCGGGTGACGAGCGATGGCGAATTGCTTAACGATTAGCCGGCATAATCCGGTTTATCCCAGACCATCTGGACGACACCGACCGCCTGCTCGCGAAACGCCGCTTCGCAGTAGCACAAGTAGTATTCCCACATGCGGATGAATCGATCGTCGAATCCCAATGCACGAACGTCATCGATTCGGTCAAAGAATCGCCGCCGCCATTCTTCAAGCGTTCGGGCATAGTGCGGGGAGAGATCCTCGACCGACTGCAGTCGCAAAGTGGAATTCTGACCGACTGCCTCCTGGATCGCGGCGACGGACGGCAGGAAACCACCGGGGAAGATGTACTTCTGGATGAAGTCAACGGAACGACGGTACGACTCATACCGCTGCTCGGGCATGACAATTCCCTGCAGCACGAATCGGCCACCGGGCTTGAGCAGCTGACCGCACTGTCGGAAATAGTCGCCGAGAAACTTGTCGCCCACAGCTTCGATCATTTCGATCGAAACCAGTTTGTCGAACTGGCCAGTCAAGTCCCGGTAGTCAGCGTCCATTAGTCGAACTCGATCGCTGATTCCGGCGGCCTCAACACGTTCCCCGGCTTTGCTGAGTTGTTCCTGCGAGATCGTTGTTGTCGTCAACGAACAACCGTAATTCTGCACTGAGTGCAGTGCGAATCCGCCCCAGCCCGTTCCGATTTCCAGCACGTTATCAGACGGTTTCAGATCGAGCTTCCTGCAGATGCGATCGAGCTTGGCAATGGATGCGTCATGCAGCGTTGAGGACTCGCTCTCAAAATATGCCGATGAGTACATCAGCGTCGGATCCAGAAACAGCTCGAAGAAATCGTTCCCCAGATCGTAATGCCGGGCGATGTTGTTGCGACTGCCGCGCCTTGAGTTTCGATCTGCCCAGTGAGCGGCTCTCGCCAACAGCTTGCTCACCCAGGCCATGCCCTGATCGGTCCCGGAAATGCGACTCATATTCCGACAGAGAGCTCGCAGCAGCGCCGTCAGGTCTTCGGACTCCCAGTGCCCCTGAAGGTAGGACTCGGCCAGACCAAGGCTGCCACCAGTGGCGACATGTCGATAGAACTCCGGTGACAGAACGGTCCAGTCTGCATCGATTCCGTCAGCGGTACTCGATCCATGCGTCGAGTACCCGTCGACGTCGCCGATTCGAATCGTGCCACCGGCAATCGCTTTCAGTCGAGACTGCAGCCCCCTGCGTGCCATCGCTTCCAGCCCGGTCAGATTACGGCACGACGGGCACTCGTCGCTCGTCTGGTTTGATTGAATTGAGGCGGACTCAACGTGAAGTTCTGATCGTTCCACGACCGTTGACATCATTGTTCCTCTATCTGTGCGTGACACGCTGTGGCATCAATGTGTTCCACCGGTGGTGGATTCGAGTTTTCCTGTGACGGGTGTGGAAAGAAGGGAGCCTTCTTCCACCACAGGCGAAACGCCTGCCAGTAGATCCCTGCTACGACTCGGACCGTCATGAACGGATAGCGCGCGACCGTCCAAATGACATTGCCCGCTGCCAGTTGGCGACGACGCATCACGAGTGAGGCATCGAACACGCGTCCGGTTCGATCGTGATTTTCCAGTTGAACGATCAGTCGTCGGCCAGGTTCTGAGACCCGCCAGACATAGGACATGTCCATGGGCAGAAACGGTGAGACATGAAATTCCTTTTCGCAGCCAAATCGCTGCACGCGACCGGCCTCCTGATCCCAGACGAGCACGTAGGAGTGACGCTCTCCCCAGGGAGTGTTGGTGACTTCCGCCAGGATTGCTTCAAGCCGCTCGTCGGCGGAATCAAAGCAGTAGTAGAACGAGACCGGATTCGCGACCAGGCCGAAATACCGTAAATGAGTTAGAAGTCGGATCGGCCCAGTCACCTGCCGGCCGGATTTGTCGAGAACGGTTTCCCGCACACAGTCGGCGATGGATCGGTCAGCGGCACCGTGGTAATCAGATCGCCGAAATTGCGCGAGGCTGAATCGACGTGTCGACCACAGCCCCGGTATGCGAAAGATTCGGTCCGTCTCACTCAGGTCGACGTACACAAGGAACAGGCGATTCTTGAAGACGTGGAGCACGGGCGCGTGACGGCGGTGTCGCACGACGCCCTCGTAGAGACAGCTGTGGAGACTGTTTGACTCACGTCTCACCAGTTTCTCCTGATCGGGCCGCTGGAACGACGATCGGGCTGCGAGTCGTTTCAGCCGACCAGCCCTCGATGCCGAATTTCCCGCAGACGGCCAAAGCGCTGACGACCCCATCCTCGTGAAAACCGTTTCGCCAGTACGCACCACAGAAGGATGTACGGCGGTGTCGAATCACCTCGCCGTGACGTGCCTGCGCTTCGGCGCGTCGAGCCGTGAAGAGCGGATGCTCGTAGTGAAACCTCGCCAGTTCCTGATTCGGATCGATTGAGTCTTCCTGATTCAGCGTCACGAGAAAACTACGTTGTGAGGGGATGTGCTGCAGGATGTTCATGTGATAGGTCACGGTTGGACGCCCCGCATTCGTCAAGGGAATGTGGTAGTTCCACGCGGCCCACGCTCGGCGACTCCGAGGAAGGACCGATTCATCCGTGTGCAGCACAGCGGTGCTCGATGAATACGGAAATTCCGACAGCAATTCGGATTCCAGTTCGTCAGCGTCGCCCAGCAGACGTAATGCCTGATCGCTGTGGCAGGCGAAGATGACCTCATCGAACGATTCAGTCCCACTCGCGTGCTGGACGCTCACGTCAGTTTCAGTTCGATGTACGCTGCTGACCGGACAATCCAGTCGAATGCGATCTCGAAACGGTTCAGTCAGACGCTCGACGTATCGTTGCGAACCGCCTTGAATCACTCGCCAGACCGGGCGATTGCGAAGACTCAGCAGCCCGTGATTGACGTAGAATTCAAGAATAAACCGCATGGGAAAGCGAGCGAAATCTCCGACCGGGCACGACCAGATCGCGGCCCCCATCGGCAGGATGTACTGTTCCGCGAACTGTGTGGAATAGCAGTGCTGGTCGAGGTATTCGCCCACCGTCTGCCCATCGGGAACACGATTCAGGTCGTCAGCACCCTCTCGATTGAACCGCAGAATGTCTCGCAACAGTCTTAGAAAAGACGGGCGTAACAGATTCCCACGCTGTGCGAAAACGCCATTCAGCGACGTGCCGTTGTATTCAAGTCCTGTCCGGTCACATCGAACGCCAAAGCTCATCGATGTTGGCTCGGTCTTCACACCGAGGTCAGCAAGGATTCGGGTGAAGACAGGATAGTTGCGTTCGTTGTAAACAATGAAGCCGGTGTCAATGTCGTGCTGTTCGCCGTCGAGATCGATCGAGACCGTATTTGTATGACCCCCGATCCACGAATTGGCTTCGAAGACGGAGACCTCGTGCTCGCGTCCCAGCAGGCGGGCGCAAATAAGCCCCGAGATTCCCGAACCAATCAAAGCGATGCGCATCTCAACCCCGTCAACCTGATGTTGTTTCAACAATTGAGATCGTAGACAGCTGCGGACACTTGACGAGCTCGATCGTCAGATTCATTCAACGGCGCCGGCATCAGGTTCAACCGATTGTTCCAGCTCAGACCGCGGAATCTGATTCAGTGCCAGCTTGCCTGCTGAGGCTGGTGTCGGCCGTGACCGATGCGAGTGCAGGGACCGGGCAAACATCTCCAGGTCGCGAAACGATTCGCAGAACGTCGTGTACTGGATTTTCTGGCGAAGCGACTCCGAGACGGCCTGACCGCCGATCGCCAGTGCCGATCCGATTTCGTGAGCTACCAGAAACAGGTCGTTGATGCCTTCTACAAAGGCTTCTTCATCACTGATGAAAGAAACGCTCAACCAGAACAGCCGCGGTCGTGTTTCGCTGATTGCTTTCCGCATTGTGTCGAATGGAAGGTTGGTGCCGATTTCCGTCGCCATCCAGCCGACACTGCGAAGTACTACCTCGGCCATGGTGGCCGGAATCGTGTAGATGTCGTTCTCGATCGTGCCGCCAATCGCAGTTGGAGCTGCCGCCTCAATGGAAGCCGTCGTCGATCTTAGTTCGTGCAGCAGTCGCATGCAGATTTCACAGGCACGCCGTTCCTGATACACAGCTGCCTCGCCACAGGCCCATTTCTCGCCGATCTGATGCATGACCGGAGCGAGCACATCGTCGAATATCGCTGTTACCGTGTGGCCAGCCAGGAGTAGATCGAATACGACCTGACGTACGACGGATTCCTCCCCGGCGACAAGTGCCGACGAAATCCGCTCACAGGCCCGATTCAACGTCCAGCCGGTTTGGCCGACAGCAGCGGGCAGCCCAAGCAGCTCGGGCTCGACGATCTCATGGCCGCTGTCCCGGAGAAACCTGACGACAGCATCCAGCTCCATACGCCGATGCCCGCCGGCCGTCTTTGTCATGGAAATCAATCCGCGATCACACCAGCGTTTGAGCGTCGATTCGCTGACACCGATCGCTCGGGCGACCTGTTTCGGGGAGATCAGTTTTTTCATAGCTGTTGGAGCCTGGCGGGGAAGATCAGGGGAAACGCCGCCATGAAATTCTTTGGAGTTCGGATTTCGTCCATTGTAAGGCTCAGTAGCCAATCTTTGAATTCATTCAAATCGATCATTCTCTCTCGAAGCGTCCATGCTGCTCGTGAAACTGCTCGCAAGTCCCAATCACATCGTGAAAGGGTCGATCTGTCGTCCTGGCAACGAAAGTTGTGTTTTGACCGAAAAGCTGCTGGTCGCCTGAGGCATCACGTCTAAAAATTCGTCAATTGAGAGGCTTACGTGAATCGCGGTAGTTATCGAAGTAGTGCTTGGCCCGGCGCTGCCCGATGCTGCCGCGATTCGTTTTACGTACTCCGCGTTGCACCAACCCGCGGACGACTTGAACGATTATCTCTTGTCGCCGAACTCACAAGACGAGAGCAGACTGGTCGGCATTCCTTTCGCGGGAAATCGTTATTTCCCCTCGGTCACACTCGGCCTCGCTGACGCCGAGAAGTTCCGGCAGTTGTTGGTGGCGGTAGCTGAATATGCGACGCAGATCGCCTTGAACAAAGAGCCGATTCACGAGTGATCCGCCGGGCACGCGGTACACGACCCGGTCCCGGACAAGTGTCCCGCCACCGACTTCCTCAAACGTGTGCGTGTGGATCCACTGTGAGTACGGCCCGCGAATCTGGGAGTCCTGGAATCGGAACGGCGGCTCCCAGCCCGTGATCTCTGTTCGCCAGCGGACTGGGAATCCGTGCAGACGGAGCTGGTAATCGATCAATCGTCCCTTGTGCATTTCGATAGGTGATTGTGTCAGCACCCGAAATCGCAGCCATGGCGGGGTCAGTCGTTCCAGCTGGAACGTATCAGCGAACAGTGCGAACACATCAGGACGATTTCGTGGTATCCATACGTGTGTACTGAGCACAAACACTCCGGAATCGTTTCTGCTCATATTACTAGACCCTTCCTAAATGGACGATTTGAATGTTTTATGTGTTGTTGTTCTGGATGTGTTGCGGATATTGTTACGAAACAGGGGTGTGAGACAATGACCGTTTTGACAGATTTCAAAAGGACCAAAGAAATGGCGACTGCAACAACTGAAGTTAGAGCCAGTAAAAATGGGGTGAGGTCCGCTCAGCTGGGTCGATCGATCGAGTTCATTCCCAACGGTGACTTTGACGACACGCTCGAATCTGACTTTGACGACATCGAATTCGAGCTGTACGCCGTGGAAAAGCAGGCGCCGGGATCACTCAACCACAATCGCGTCGAGGCGTCGATTCTGGCCCCGTTGCAGGAGAGCCGCCTGCTGACGTTTGAGGGCGAGCAACTTCTGTTCAAGCAGTTGAACTTCCTGCGTTTCCGGGCCAGCGCGATCCAGGCCGGACTGCATCCAAAACGTCCATCGGCAAAAAAGTCGAAAGAGGTTGGTCGACTGCTCGTCCAGGCGAAAGAAGTCCGTGAGGAGCTGGCGAAGGCCAACCTGCGGCTGGTTGTTTCCGTGGCAGGACAGGTTTCGATCTCGCCTGATGAGTTCGACGAGTTCGTTGCGGAGGGACATGGGATTCTGCTCTACGCGATTGACAAGTTTGACTACTCACGCGGCTACCGCTTCAGCACGTATCTGACACATGCCGTCCAGCGTCACCTCTATCGCGTGATCGATCGCCGCCG
>JABMPE010000368.1 GCA_013203845.1 Rhodopirellula sp.
GCGAAAACGATGTGGACACGAGTGGTTCGAGTGAGATAATCGCGGTATTCCGGCATGGCCAGATCACCGCTGCTGCGTGGTCTGCTGATTCACGGTCTCGCCTTGGTGAAACTCGGATGTCAGTTGTTCCGAGCCTCGCGACCCCAGAGCCTGTTCCAGAAACCGGCTCGCCGCCTGGCATCCGTTGCCAGCAAAACCTTTGGTCTCCAGCGACGTCGAGCCATCGGGCTTCACCGTAATTTCGATCGTCTTCGGTGTGGACGTCGTCATACGGCACCTCCCACCTGCACCGTCAGCTTGATGGAACCGTCCGCCAAACTCTGCTCGGACACCGAGTGCCCCTTCCGCCGGGCCTCGATCTTCGTCTGCTCAACAGCGTACGCCTGCAGAAACTGATCGAGCCGCGACTGCTCGCCCCAGCGTCCGCCGTAGTTGTCGTACTGCGCTTCCCCGGTCGTGGTCTTGAAAACCACCGGATACCGCCAGTCCCGCAACCGCACCGCCAGCCCGCTGACTTCGCGACTGAACAACTGCGTTACGCCCTCCACCGGCGGCTCCAGCCGCAGCCGGTCGCAGGCGGAACGCACGCCACCGGCGTCTCGAACTTCAGTTCTGATTTCCACAATGTGACTCATGGGTTCGATCTCCTTGTTGTTGGATGAATGGTTAGAACGGTGGTTCGACTTCACTGGTTGAGTCACCTGCGATCAGTGCGTGCTGGGCTTCCTCCTCCTCGTGCGTCAGCTTGTCGGGACGCAGGTGCGGGCCGGGAAGCAGGCGAGGCTCGTCACTGGTCAGTTCCAGCGTCAGCAACTCAGCCACCGCGGCATGTTCCGGCTCCTGCGATTGCATTTGCCGAATTACGAACACGGAAACGAGCAGAGGCAACAGGCACGCGATCACCAGTCCGAAGTTCTGAATCACGGCAGCAATGATGGGATCGCGATGGCGTTGCTCTGCAATCTCGCGACGATCCTGTTCCAGCATTTCATGGCCTGTGTAAATGGCCGACTGTTGCTCGTTGAGCTGGGATGTCAGCTCTTGCTGTGCCGCGATCATTTCACGACGAGCTTCCGCGTCGTGTTCGACGATTTCCTTGGCGGCTTCCGCGAGTTGATGGCTCTCTTTGACGACCGCCTGCGACTGATCAGCCATGCGATCATTCTGCTGGCGTTGTTCGGCCATGGTTTGCTGAGCGAATTCGGCCAGCCGCTCATCTGGTGATCTACCGCATCCGACGATGGTTGCCAGAAGATGCACTGCCGCGACCATCGTGACGCTGCGGAGGTGAATCATCTGCTTCATGGGCATTTCTCCAATGGGTAAAGACTCGTGCCAGAAGCGACTGCAGAGCACGTCGCAGTCGAAACTCTTTGGCCCAGCCAAGGGTGAGCAGTACGACCAGCACGCTGCTGGCCGCCACAAGAGCGGACGTCATTGGGTTCTCCTTTTGCAGAAGGGTGTGGAACGAAAAAAGCCCCGCCATCCGAACATCTCGTGGAGAGATGACCGAAAAACGGGGCTTTGAACTCGGTTTTGGGTTGCTGGAAAAGCTAAGCGTCCCCTTCAACTATATAGTGACACCGATCGAGCGTTTATTTAGGTTCCGAACCTCTCTACGCTTGCTTCAGAAATCCGACCCACCGATCGCACCAGCGTCATAATGGTTTGCCGAATGTGTGTGGCAGGTTCGGCCAAGCACAACGAGCGCCAGTAACGTGAATTGCAGAAGAGATGCCTTTCGAAAGTGGCCCGACTCAGACAATCGGCGACAGTCGCCAAGCCAAATTTGAATTCAAAAAGAAAGCCCGACTGATTCTCGAATCAGTCGGGCCTGGTTATTAAGAGCGGTACTGCTGCGACTCAATTTCACGTAATGGTGAAAAGTGTAAGCGGCAATACTCTGTTTATGCGGATCATTTTCGTCGGAGGTCAGGCCGTGACCGACCCTTTTCAGCGTACCATTGCTTCAGCCATGCTTTCACCGTTGGTACAGACTTGTGAAGTCGATTAGCGACTTCAGCAAGCGCAGTACCACTCTCAATCCATTGAACGGCTTGAGTGGCCCATTGTCGCCGACGCGACTCGACAGTCGGAGCTGCAAGGTTGTGTTCCTGGCACCAGAATTCCAGAGCGGCCTGAACTGTTCCATCCGTAGCAGTAATATCCGGTTCACGGCCAATCGCCCGCATCGATAACCCGCGCAGCCAGAGTTCGTAGGCCCGACTGGCAATTCGTTGAAACTCTGGCTGTTTGAGTTGTTTTTTGACAAGCGAGCGTCGGCGGCTGCGTCCGTCGGGCACTTCCTCGCCGCGTAATTCAAATAAGTCCCTGATGATTGCTGTTGCTCTCGACTTACTGACTTCAAGTCTTCCTGCAATCTCCGTCATCATCAGACCTTCGTCGTAAAACGCCTGAGCCTGATCGCGCTGTGCATCTGCCGTGTCTGGGGCAACGAAGTCGATCGAAAACTCCTGGCTCACCTTCCCCGTATCGGAAACGGTAAGGTCGGGCTGTAGTCCAACACCGCGACTCACGCCGCTGGCCGAGACACGAAACTTCCCACGAAGATACTTTCGTTTTCGATTCGGGCGTTCGGCTTCATCGACAACGATCTCTCCGCTGAACAGGTCGCGTAGAGCGACCGTGGCGGCGGGACCACCTTCCGTTAAGATGTCGCCAAGTCGACTTAGCTGCTGACGGAGCCATGGCTGGTTAGGCCGTGACGATGCGAAACTGCGACTGAGTTCCAAATGCCGCATTTGTTTTGCCAGGTCGGAACGTTCAACGCGACGATCCGACAATCGTCTGACGATTTCAGGCGACTCGACGCCGTCTTCAACCTGATCCACCAGGCGTTGAATGCGACGTTCAATAACGTCAACCTGCCGCTGCAGTGCTGCGATTTCGGCGGGGACTCGGGCCTGAATCTCATCGCAACTCTCCGTCAGGCATTTCCAGACGGCATTAAACCAATCCTCATTGCCCAGAATTTCGGCTCCTACGAATTCGAGAAGCAGTCGTTCCGCGAGTTTCCGATGAAGTCGAGTTCTACAGCCGCATGTACCGCGCACATAACGCGGACACCCGAGATATTTACCGTTGGCTCCGCTGGCACGCAAGACGGTATCGTGGCCGTTTCTGCGACATTCGCCACATCGGAAAAGACCCTGTAAAAGGTGACGTGGATTTTTTCCGACACTTCCTTTTGAAGATCCCCGCAGTCGACCTTGTTTGTCCCGATGTTTCGCATTGGCATCTTCATTTTCCTTCAGTCGTTGCTGAGCCGCAAGAAACGTTGCATCATCGATGATCTGAAGATGCTCAAAGGTCCTAACCCACTGTTCGCATTCTTCTTCCGGTCGGAACTTTTGAGATTTATTACCGGTGAACGGATCTCGCAAATTCTGCCGTTGTCCCCAGTGCCAGATTCCGATGTACTTCTCGTTGCTAAGTTTGTCGATGACCAGTCCATGTTCCCATTCCGGCTTCGATGATCGGTGGTCCTTGGGGGCCTTGAGCCGATTCAATTCCTTCACGATCCACCGAATACTTCGCTTCTCGCGTACGAACCATTCGAAGATCCTGTGAACCCACTCCGCTTCCGTCAAATTGATTTGATAGATCTTACGGACGCGTTGGTTCTTACCTCGCGGCTGAGCTTCTTCGCCCGGCGCTGGCACGGAGTCGTATCCGAAGCAATGATCTCCGACCGAATACCCGGCCAGCACCATCCCTTCCTGGCCGCGGTGAACCGCTTCGCTGAGTTCTTTCAGAAAGCGTTCATGGATGACACTCATGATCGCGGCGAGGAGTTCCCAGTCATTTCGATCAGAGTCGAGTCCCTCTGACACACAAATGACTCGAATACCGTATGTGTAGACAAGCCGTTTCAGCATCGGCATGGTGATGACCGATTCTCGAGCCAGCCGACTTAAACTGTAGAGATAGAGCGTGGCAAATTCACCGGCTTCTGCGGCATGCAGCACAGCATCGAGACCGCGTCGCCGCAACTTTGTCCCGGAAACTTTCTCATCCGAGATTTGCAGATCGGGTGGAATCCGGTGCTGGTTCTTTGCCGCTAACTCGAGATTCTTGCGATGCTGATCCGCAGTGCCTTCCTCGCGCTGATTACCCGAACTGTATCGCGCGTAACTGGCCGCAACGGTCGAATCTTCATCGTCGCAGCCGACCTGAGTTTCACACGGCCTGCCGCGCCTTCTTGATCGCGGACGATCGATTGAGGCCGACGACAGCGGTGTGCCCTGTCGTGGCCCACCGTCGGACTGTGCTGAAAGTGTGCTGAAACCATTGCCAAATGATCCCAAACAACCGCAAATGACCAGCAATAACCAGAGACCGCTAAACCATTGGCTGTAAAGGAGTTGTCGCCCAAACTGTTGCACAGCAAGCAGTTGCAATAACCGCTGGCGGATAATCCCCCTCTCTCCGCTTTGATTCAAGGCAGTCATCGTCAACCGATGACTGCCTTTTTTGTATTAATTCGAGTTTCCTGTCGTTCTTCAACGGGTTGCTGACTGACGTCGGCACCGCGTTCTGAATCTCAGCAGGATCCGATGATCCTGCGATACCGATTGGCAGAATCTTCCGGAGCGGCAATGTTAATCCACGATTCCGTGGCGACTTCGAAACCGGCAATTCCTGTCAGTCGGGGAGTAATGGCCAGGCGCCAGAGGTAAGACGCGCTTCGTATGTCACGTGGCGGGGCCGTGTGCAGTTCCAGATTGAAGGCTGCATCTGGCGAAACTTCATCGAGAGATCGGAGTGCGTTTTTCAAAAGTTCGGCCAGAGGTTGCAGGTCGGCGTCGGATGTTGACTCAAAGCCTGCGACTGAGGCTTGCGGAAAAATACACATTTGCCCTGGAAAGCGGCTCGCGAACGGGCAGAGCAGAATGTATGGACCTGTCGCTGTGACGATCCTTGTGTCCTCAGCCAGTTCGCGGTGAAGCATTTCGGCCCACACGTTTACTCTCGTTTGTTCGAAGTGTCGCTGCCCGGCAGCGAGCTCGGCTTCGATCCTCGGAGGAATGAACGATGTTGCGAGCAATTGCGAATGAACGTGTTCAAGCGACGCACCTGCTGCGGCTCCTTCGTTCTTAAAGATCATGGTGTGGGCGATGCTCTCGTCCGCGCTGACTGCAGCCAGGCGATCTCGCCAGGCACGCAAGACGTGAACAAGCTGGTTTTGCGACAGATCACGCATCGCACTTTCGTGCGACGGACTTTCGACGATGACTTCGTGGTAGCCAACAGCCGCATCCCGCTCGAAGAACTCGGAAGTTGACAGCCCGTTGACAAAAGAGCATCCAGCCACGCTGACGGCAGGGTATCGATTGGGAATAACCCGGACGGCCCAGTCGTCGAGAGAATCCTCACGGAGAATGGTCAGGACAGCGTTCGGAGTTGAGGCCTCATTGCCCTGGCAGAACGGGCAGAGATTGGGCGCCGCCGCTCCGTGTTGTTTGTGATCGAACGGTCGCGTCGCTCGCTCAGGGGCCAGAATGACCCAGTCGCCAAGAATCGGATCCTTCCGAAGTTCTGCCATGAGTTTCGTCTGTTCCGTTTCGATGCTGAGTAAGTCGTCAGCGCGTCCTTCCGTGTCAAATCGTCAACGCTGCGGGTTCAGATAGCCGAGCGATTCCAGAAACGCATCCATTTGTGCGAGCGTCTTGTGGTAGTTGCGGTTGGCGGCAGCACGAGCTTCGCCCTGGCCGCGACCCGCGTTGAAGAAACCGTGAATCTGATCTTTATACGGCACCAGTTCGCAGCGGTTACCGGCAGCAGTCATCCGTCTGGCGAACTCTTCGACACTGGCGAACAGCACGGTCGGATCGGCGGTCCCATGAAAGATGATCGATGGCGGCATTCCCTTTCGCACATGATTGATTGGAGCGATCTCTTCCGGGCGGCCTTGCGTGCGTTCTTTAATGTCCTCAAGTTTGTCTTCGGGGACGAGTCTCAGACCATCGACCTGAGTCAATGCCACCGCCGGGTTAAACAGCACCATTGCGTTTGGAACAGAGCTGATGGCAGTGTCCTCAGACTCGGCTTCAAAACCTTTGATGAGAGCGGTCGCCGCGGCCAGGTGTCCGCCAGCGGATCCTCCTCCAGCGGCAATCCGGTTCGGATCGACACCCAGCCGCTTCGCATTCTTTCTCACCCAACGAACTGCTGACTTGGCGTCTTCCAGACAGTCCTGCGGCCACGCGTCGTGCCGGCTCTTCACACGGTAGTCGACAGAAATCGCCACCATGCCCCGTTTCGCAAGATGCTGACATTGCGGCAGGAATTGCCCTGGCGTCCCGCCTCTCCATCCGCCGCCGAAGAAGAACACGATGGCCGGACGCTGATCGGAGGCGACGTGCCCTTGCGGTTCGAAGATGTAGGCGTTCAGTGAGACATCGCCGACACGCTTGTAGATCTCGATGCGCGAACCTGGCATGTTCGGAGGATAAGTCCAACTCGTGACTGGCTCCGGCGGGTCTTCGGCGAAGGTAATCTCAGCGTTCGTCAGAAGGTTGGCCACGAACACAATAAACGCTGCCAGCACACCTCGAATTAAACAGGTCGCCATTTTCGTTCTCCGGTCACAGTCGGACGAGAGCCAGCCCTTGGCTCCCAGACGCGGAGAAATGTAACGGGATCAGCAGCCGACTCGAAACTCAGTGGCCGATCTCAGACAACCCGTGGCTGAAGTTGCCTGTCCTGAGGATGACTTTACTTCCAGCGGAAATTTCCTGGCCAGGCAGAAGTCGATTTGCACAAGACAGCCCGCGGGCAAGGTTAGGACATTGACGTCCACCACTCTCGCCTGGACGTCAGGGACCTTCGCCAGAGACATCGCCTTCACAGCCGCGTGAAGTGGAAGCCACGGCGGGGAATGTCTTGACTGAAAATCCCGTCGAGTGACGCGGAAATTACGGTGGCGTTACACCGACTCGGAAGTGACCTTTGGCGGTGGCTCGGTATCGGCTGGCACGAATGTCATCGATACTGAATTCACGCAGTGTCGGACGTTTTTGTCGGTGAGACGTTCGCCTTCAAAGACGTGCCCGAGATGCCCGTCGCAGTTGGCGCACAGAATCTCGACCCGGTAGCCGTCGGCGTCACGCTGGTGCCGCACCGCTCCCGGCAGTTCGTCATCAAAACTCGGCCAGCCACATCCTGAGTGAAACTTATCCGACGATCGATACAGGGCAGCGTTACAACGACGACAGATGTAAAGCCCGTCCGCATCGTTATTGAGATACTCGCCCGTACCCGGAAGTTCCGTCCCTTTTCGCAGGATGATGCGTTCTTCTTCCGGTGTCAGCTCGTTGAATTCCTGCGGCATCGTTGACTCCTCGCATCCTGATCTGCCTCAAGACGATGTCGATCGTCAGCTTGTCATCTGAGATTCCGTCATGCAAATGATGCAGCTCAATCATTGCTTTGCGCTCGAGCAGGCGTCGTCTGAGACGTCGGCAGAACCTGATAGGGAGCGATCAGATTTTCCAGCCCGGCCTGTTCAACACGTCGGTCCGACTGGGGCGTTTCATTATCTGCGAGGCGATTATGAGCGGCGACATACACGCGAGCCGCCAGCTTCATCAGCTCCAGCCGTTCCTCACGATCGATCCCGTCGATCCGCTGAATCGTCTGCTCGACCCAACCCGGCTGACGCTCCATGGCCACGTTCATGAATCGGACGAACAGGCTCAGTTCACGAAAATTGCGATCGGCAATCATATGGCTGACCGGCGCAATCACCCGGGCAACCGTATCGACGGTGTGGGACGGAAACATCACAAACAGATCGAGACCATGCACCACCTTTGGCTGCAGATCTTCTCCCTGCTGGTACTGAGTCTGGAGGTGCATCACAGCCGTGGCTTCGATCGGTCGAGCCAGCAGCGGGCTCTTGTACTTTCCCGTGCAGAGCAGAAGGTGCCGATTCGGCGAGCGGCTCAACACTTCGATCGTGCCGGTCGAACCGTCGCCAGCGTCGCCGTACCACTCGGTCGGTCCCGTCCGGGTCATGGTAAAGTTTGAGATACCGAGCACTCGCCAGATGCCGACGACCGACGCAGGATTATGCGTGAGGTGCGTATAGACATCCTGACTCGCGTCGATCGAAATCGCTGGCAGACGACGAAACATGCTGCGATGTTCGAGGACCTCGTTGACTCGCTTACGTTGCTTGTCAGTAAGCTCATCCAGTGGAAGGCGCCCGAGGGCATCGTTTAGTACGGTCCGCGAGGACGAGCCGCGGACCAGAATATCCACCGTGAGTGGCGGATCGGCGGCTACAGGTTGATCAGGACTGGCATCTGACTTCGAAGCCGGGAGCAGTGCAGGCTCGGCAGCAGGCAGTCTCGCTGAGCCCGCCATCAACGTCAGAACGAGGATCGAAACGGCGTGGCTGCGTCGAGAGAGTCTGCGCAGAACGCTACCTCGAATGACTCGAATGACTCGAATGCACTTTTCTCCGGCCATTCCGGCTCCTTCGTGACTGCACCCAATCCGGCCAATCATTGTTCGCAATAAGCGAGCAGTGCGTACAGACTCGGCAGACAACGATGCCTGAGCGACTCCGCACAATCGCTATCATCGGCACATGCCACCGCAGGCCATCAGGCGAATCTTTGAAGCAGACAGACGACAACCGTAAGTCATTCCTCGGCATGGAGTTCGGCACAGCAGGGAGATCGATCGAGATTCGTTACTCGACGCGACGAGGCGGCTGCCGATGAGGAGCAGGGGCTCTGTCCGTACCGGATGCAGC
>JABMPE010000369.1 GCA_013203845.1 Rhodopirellula sp.
CCGTCGACACTGCCGATCGCCGTGGCGATGTCGCCTGTCTGTCCGCTGGCCGCGACGCTGTCCCGTTCGGCCGGAATACTGAGCGACGGCGGATTGCTGGTCTGCTGGAGCTCGCCGACCGTTTCGAGAACGGAATTCGCTGCTTCACAGCCTGCCAGCGACAGCAGGCACACGGCGAACACTCTGCGCAGAACCATGAGGCTTCCTTGCCTGTTGGATCATCGAACGGCCCGTCTCCCGGCTACATCGGCAACCAGACCGCCGGAACTGAAGCCCTGACCGCGAAACTTCGCGGTATCGGCCCGGATCTGGACAGTTTCAGGAACTCGCAAAAGCCGCTCGCAGTCGCTGCCTGACTGGAAGCAAACCTTGATCCGCACCATTCTCGAAGCCGACGAAGGCGAGGCATAAAGGTTCGCGTCAGAGCCAAATCTTTTTGAAGCTTCGACGGACTCAAATGGAACAGGTCGTCATTCCAGCATCGAGAGAACGCGATAGGTCGTGCCAGGTTTCAAACCTCAGCGGAGAGAATTCGGCATCGCGTCAAGTGGAGCCGGGTTTGGCAAATGCTTCACCAGGCAGACGGACGTTCGCGGAGCGGCCCCAGAAATCACTGATTCGAGGCAGACTTCGGAACTCCCGCAAAACGATTCTGACGTGAGTTTACTGCGGCATCAGCAGGGTTGTGCCCAGTCTGAATTCAACAGCAACAATCTGGGGATTTGTAGTGAATCGATGTCCGCGTTGGTTGCAAAATGGCTGAGACAAGTGTGAACTGTCTTGCGCTTCGGAAGTGAACTTCGTGGCACGGATGACATCCAACGATGACCGTATTGAATCATGCGATTAAGTCCTATAAGCACGCTTGGAACGAGACCTTCCAGTCGAGGAGTAACTGCAGTGTCAGAAAAGACAGAAGTGAAGAAGACAGAAACGGGGAAGTTTCCGCTTTCTCAAGTAGTCAATCAGTTGCGGAGTGAACTCAAAGAACTTCAGAAGACTGCGCAGGAGCATGAGCTGCAGTTTTCTTTGGAAGGGGTGGAAGTTGAACTCCAGGTGGGACTCAGCGCTGAAATTGGCGGGAAGATCGGATTTAACTGCTGGATCTATCAGGCCGAAGTCTCGCCAAACGCGAAACGCGAGAACGTTCAAACAATTCGACTCACGCTGAAGCCGGAGAAGGAAGTCAAACTCAGCCGGAAGAAACTGGGCGGAAAGAGGTAACTTCGGTGATGTGGCCACTCGCCCAGCAACAGAATCGGGAACTCCGTGGCCGGTCAGTTGATTGTCCTGTGCTGATTGCTGTCAGATTCTCGTGATCGGTATTTCCCTGAGCGTGCCTGTCTGCACCATCAATGATTGCAGGACCGAACGTTTTCATGAGTCTTTCTGGTCAGAATTCGTTGGCAAACTGGAGCTGCAATGAAACTGGGCCTTGATGCAGATCAGATCATTGAGATTACTGTCAGGGATTTGGACTCCCACGACACCACGTCCGGAACAGGTTACCCGATTACTCCCGGAAGAGTGATCACTGCGGCTCATGTTCTGTTTGATGAAGAGACGGGAGAGTCGCTGTATGCGAATTGTGAGATCTCACTCCGGTTTCATGGCGATCAGTATTCCGACCATGATCCAGTGATCGCAAAGCCGGAATGGAACGGCTTCAAGGAATCCGGCGACGGTCGCAGGGATGCTGCTGTCCTGTCGTGTGACCTTCCGCGTGGCGTGACGTGCCATCATTCATTGCCAGACAGTGCACTAAAAGATGGAGGGGAATGGCATTCACGTGGGCACTCCGAAGCAAGCGAGGAAACTGGTCAACCGGACTCAGTGAGAGGTGACTTTCCCGAATGCAGTTCTGGTGACAAGTCCCTGATTATCACTACGAGAACTGAATATCACGACTGGGAAAAGTGGCATGGGATTTCCGGTGGCCCGGTTTTTCGGACCGACAGGGGATGTGAGCGACACGGGCTGCCGATCTTTGCAGGCGTGATTACAGAGTATAAAGAAGGCCAGACACCGGATGCGTTCGTTGCGGTTCCGATGTGGAAACTCCTTCAGGACGAACGGTTTCGCAAAGCAATCTCATTTTCAGAAATTGTGTTGGCGAGTGACCAGCTTGATGCCGTGATTCGGGATGTTGAAAAACTTCTGAGTCGATTAAATGACAGCAATAACGACAGCAATAACGGGCTCAAGGCTTTCCGAACCAGGTTCGGCGATGCGTTTCGACTACCTGAAGAACCGAACGACTGTGCGCGAGCATTGATCGGTATCCCAGCGGACCAACTCACTGATGCACTTCGAGTTGTGTTCAAGAGCTTTGCAGCGGAACGAACAATGGCAGAACTGGAGATTGTTGAAGAGATTCAGGATCGCCTGCTGCCGTTTCGGTGTTTTCCTGATCTGAGAGAACAGGTTCGGCAGCGATTGGCTCCAGGCCGCGGAGTTCTGATTGAGGGGCTCATCGGGCACATGAGCATCGCCGAGTTGCTGATGGCTGGCGTTGATGGTCGGCGAGCCGCGTTTGAAATCAGGGACGTTAATGCTGGTCCAATAGGAAAAGATGCGTTTTTCGTTCCTGATGCAATGCTGCCTGGCGGCACAACAAACAAAGCGTTGCAGTTCGCCATCGATCTCGTGAATCACATGATCGATTCAATGACCGAGTCAATGCGCATCGTTGTAAGGATGCGGGAACTTAACAAAGCCAGGTTGAAGTCATTTCCTGAAAAGAAACCCGGCACGCCAGACTATGTGGCGCAGTTGAGCCATCTGGCAAAGGTCTTCGACAAGGAATTGGCCGGAGTCAGTGAGCATAATGGAGGTCGGAAGTATTACGCTGTTTTTGAGTATCCCTTTGGAGATGATGACGAGACTCTCGGGAAACGGGAGCTCCTCCGATCAGCAATCAAGTCGATACTTAACGAGATGAAGCACTTGACATTTCTGGAGCTGATCGAGGAACCGGATGAGCGTGAAGATGCATTTGAGAAATGTATCCGATTCAGGCATGCTGACCGGAAAAACAGAAAGACTGGCCACGATGGAGTTTCTTGAGTTCCCAACCGATGACGTGATTCTCTCCAGAGAAGAACAGGCCCCCGAGCGTGTGCATGTCTTTGACAGGGATTCCGTTGATGCCGTGAATACGGCATTGGCAGCGAAGCGTCCTTTGCTCGTTCGTGGCGAACCGGGGACCGGGAAGACTCAGCTTGCGCAGGCAGTTGCCCGAAAGCTGAAACGTGCTTTTGTGCAGCTCACTGTCGATTCGCGTACTGAGTCACGCGACCTGTTATGGAGATTCGACGCAGTCAGGCGGCTTGCTCATGCCCAGCTTGTCGGGGCCGTGAGCGGGGGAGAGGGTAGCGAAAAAGTGTCGCTGACCGATCTGGACGAAGCGAGATTTGTGTCGCCCGGACCGCTCTGGTGGGCTTTTCACTGGGAGTCTGCCGTTACGCAAGCAAAAGAAAGCGCAGCTCCCGAGCCTCAGCTCCACAGTTCAGTTCCACTTGAAAACGGAGTGCCGACCAATGGGTGCGTCGTACTCATCGACGAAATCGACAAGGGCGAGACCGATGTACCAAACGGGCTTCTTGAAGCCTTGGGCTCCAGTCGTTTTCCGAGATTCGGCAGCGCGGAACACGTGTGCGTCGATGAGAAGCGACCGGCTCCGCTGGTCATCGTGACGACGAACGAGGAACGTACTTTGCCAGACGCATTCCTGCGGCGTTGTGTTCTGCTGGATCTGACGCTGCCACCAAAGGGGTACGATCTGAAGTCCTGGCTCGTCAAGGTTGGGAAAGCTCACTTTGAAGGGGTCACGGATGAGCTGCTGTTGAAGGCGGCCGAGATGCTGGAGAAGGATCGATCTGCGCTTGACGGAAGCGGACCTAGGCCAGGTC
>JABMPE010000370.1 GCA_013203845.1 Rhodopirellula sp.
CCACACGGTAATCCACACGGTAATCCACACGGTAATCCACACGGTAATACACACGGTAATACACACGGCGGTTGCCGGATCGGCACAGGTCTGTTCCGGTCAACAAGGCACTGATTCAGGAAAACCCCATGTTCGAATTCACTCGCCGCAACGCTCTCAAATCTGTTTCCTGCGGATTTGGCTACATGGCCTTTGCGGGGCTCGCACACGCCGCGTCGGCGAAGGACCAAAAGTCATCAAATCCGCTGTTGCCCCGACAGCCGCATTTCGAGCCGAAAGCCAAACGCGTCATCTTCCTCTGCATGCGCGGAGGACCATCGCACGTCGACACGTTCGATTACAAACCGGCGTTGAAGGAACACGAAGGAAAGTCTCCTGGAGAGGCCGCACAGGGACAGAATTCTCAGAAGGGCCGCAAGCTATTGCCGTCGCCCTGGGAATTCAAACCGCATGGTGACAGCGGGCTGTTGATTTCGGACCTTTATCCGCACCTTGCGAAGCATGCCGACGACCTGTGCGTGATCAACGGAGCGTGGACCGACATCCCGAACCATCCACAAGCTCTGGTGCAGCTTCACACGGGCAACTTCCAGTTCGTGCGTCCGTCGATGGGAGCGTGGGCGTTGTACGGTCTCGGCACTGAAAATCAGGACCTGCCCGGCTTTATCACGATCAAACCGCCGGCTCGACTGGGTGGCGCTCAGAATTATGGTTCCGCTTTTCTGCCCGCGATTTATCAGGGAACGCGGATTGGCGACCAGGGCGATTCACTCAGCAAAGTCCAGATTGGCAACATCAGCAACTCGCAATTGCCGGAAGACGTCCAGCGAAAACAGATCGATTTCGTGCAGTCACTGAATCGAAATCTCGCCGAACGTCAGCCGCTGAACTCGCAGATCGACGGCGTCATCGAATCGTACGAACTCGCGTTCCGAATGCAGTCGGCGGTCCCGCAGGTCATGGATACTTCCAGCGAGACACTGCAGACTCAGAAGAAGTACGGCATCGGCAAGGGACCGACTGATGACTTCGGGCGAGCGTGTCTGATGGCTCGACGCTTCGCTGAATCCGGTGTGCGTTTCATCGAACTGACTCACGAAGGCTGGGATCAGCACAAGAGTCTGCAGGCAAAGTTGACCTCGAACTGCGGCGCGACCGATCAGCCAATCGCGGCGTTGATCTCGGACCTCAAAGAACGAGACATGCTGAAAGACACGCTGATCGTCTGGAGCGGCGAGTTTGGACGCACTCCAGCCGTCCGCAATCAGGACGGTCGCGATCACAATGCGACGGGCTTCTCCATGTGGATGGCCGGCGGCGGCGTCAAAGGCGGCATGAACTACGGAGCGACCGACGAATTCGGCATCGCCGCCGTCGATAACAAGTTCCACGTCCACGATTTCCACGCCACGACACTGAACCTGCTCGGGCTGGACCACACAAAGCTGACCTACCGCTACGCTGGACGCGATTTCCGTCTGACCGACGTCTACGGTAAGGTCGCCGACGGAATTCTGATCTGACGCGGCAAGACGATGAACTTCGTCAGTCGGAGCCTGACCTATGGAGTCTTTGCCAGGTCAAGCTGCGAGACGTTCAGTCTCAGATATTCGCGACCGCCGGAGCGGACGATGATCTGGCCGGGGAAGAAGCGGTCTTCGAACTGGTCGACGGTGCCGAAATAGACTTCGCATTCCTCGGCGTCTTCGGTGATCTGGCAGGACATCCCGACAAAAGCCGCCGGGTTGCGAGCGAAGTACCAGCGGGTTTCGACGCCGGTCAGCGTGGTGACCAGTACGTCGACCATCTCACCGGTCAGGTCCAGCGGTTCGCTGCCCAGGTAGTAAAATTCGGAGAAGCCATTCGCCTGCTTCTGCAGCATCAATCGCAGTTGGTGCATCGCAACGAGCAGCCCGCCGCTGCCGGGTGGTTCGTCGAGAAAATCGGTGCCGTCCAGCGGCTGGAAGAACACGTCGTTCCGCATCTGTAGACCAAGGCCGCGATCGCTGAGTGTCAGAGAAAATTTATCGGCATCGCCTGTCTGTCCAGTGATTTTCCACAGACCGTTCAGATTCGCGAAGTCACCCCAGCGAGTGATCATTGGCAGCAGCCGTTTCTGCTCCTGCTCGTTGAACCAGTAGTTGGCGAATCCGTCCTTCTCGACAAACATGTGCCGATACGCTTCCGGAGTCGCGTCCTTCTTTTCTTCCGCCGTGTCTTTCCCGTCGCCATCCTCGTGTGGATTTTTCGGTTGACCGGGATGGCCCTGTGGCTGCTGCTCCTTCGGCATCAGGTCAGCTTTCGTGTGAACGCCACGCAGCCGAGCCTGGATGGAATACTTCTGCTGTTCACGTCGGTACGTCAGCGGCAGCCGCCAGCCCTTCGGATAAATACCCAGGACGTTTTTGAACTGGTTCACCGAGCGAATATTCCGCCCGGCGAATGAAACGATTTCGTCGTCACGACGCAATCCTCGTCGGTACGCCTCGGAAGATTCCAGGATACTCGCGACGACGACTCGACCGTCTTCGTCTGACGTCACAGTTGCTCCCAGAGTCGCATGATCGACGATCCGACCGCTGCGCAGGTGATCGAGAAAGTGCATGATCTGATTGATCGAGATCGCGTAGCCGGCACCCGAATTTACTCGACCTCGCTTTTCGAACGAGCCTCGACCGTTGATGCCAATGAGTTCGCCAGCGTCATTAAACAGCGGGCCGCCGGAATTTCCAGGGTTGATCGAAGAGTCGACCTGGATGCAATCCGCGTATTCCAGAAACGTTCCGGCTGGATACTGATAACGATGTACGCCACTGACGATGCCGTACGTGACCGTCGGATGAAAGTCGGTCGCCAACAGAAACGGGTTGCCGATCGCGTAAGCCCAGTCGCCGACCTGCACTTTGTCGCTGTCGCCGATCGTCGCGAAAGGAAAGTCGTCTCGACCAAGCAGCTTGATCAGTGCCACGTCGCCGGTCGGGTCGATGCCGACGATGACGGCGTCATAGAGGACTCCGTCGTTGAGGCCACACTTCATGAAATTGCCCGAGCCGCTGGTCACGTGAAAATTGCTGAGTGCGTAACCGTCGGCACTGATTACCACGCCTGAACCACCGCCCTGGCCGCCGTTGCCAAAGATGGCCACCACAGCAGGCGAAATCTTCTTCAGCACGTCGACGCGGCGCTGTTCGGCTTTTGCGACGATCGGGTCGGCGGCGCTGGCGTTTTGGTGAATGCCCCCTGCGAGCATTACCAGCGTCGCGAGAACCAGCTGCCGCAAAGCCGCAGAAACGCGAAGGTTCGCCAAGGCGTTCGCGTTTTGGGGAAGCCGCAGCATTGAACAATGAGTAGATCGGTCGGGAGTGGACATTATGAAACTCGTGATCGATTCAAAATAGAGGCTTCAGGGCCGTCTCGGAATATCAGCGGGACTCCCAATATTACGGCACTTTGTCTTTGTGTTCCTTCGCGTCTCTGCGACTTTGCGTCCGGCTTATAAATACAAGAGGCCGCTACTTGAGCAACCTCGCTTCTGCCAGGACAAGGTGGTCGCCAATGTCGCTTTCGACTTTCCCGTAGTCGACGAGAATTTCGAGGATGAACTTTCCAGAGATATCCAGGTCCACTTCGAAAGGAGTCTCGTCCAGCGGCGTGACGTCCTGACTGAGCAGATTCTGGCCGTCGGCGGAAATCTCAACGTGGACATCGCCAGCGTAGCCGTGCTGAATTCCCATCAGCGCTACGAACCGGCTGTGATCACCATTCAAGCGGTATCGCACGACCGTTTTCGATCGTAAGCAGATGCCTCGCGAGAATGTCCGATTTCCCAGTTGCAGTTCGTCTCCCCAGACATCACGGTCGTTTTTGAACGGGGCGGCGGGGTCGATGAAACGGAACTCGTGTTTGATGTCTCGCGGTTTGAGTGCTGACAACCAGGTCAGCTTATCAGCGCTGAAGTCGAAAGCCCGCACGCTGGTCATGGGAATCACCACCGTCGGGCCGGCAGCCAGTTGCAGGGTAAAGTTGGCGTCCTGGCTGATAGCCGACCGGACGGCCAGTCGATCGCCGCTGACGAGTTCAACAATGCCGGACGATTTTGCGTTGTCTGCCTGGCGCTGGTGCAGAATGACTCCGAAGACTTTCGCCCTGGGAACTGGCACCGTATCTCCGTCGAGCAGCAGATTGACGTGTTGATCCGTGATGGTACTGATGACTCCGGGAACGAAGTCCAGCTTGTCCTGCTTTTGAAGAACGAGCCAGTCTTCTCGTCGTTCGCGTTCGAGCAACGCGGCCCATTGTTCGTCCATGCTGCTCGGCGATTCGGCCAGCCGGATATGTCCCACCGCCACGCGAGGAATTCTGATGACATCCGTCGCGGCAGCGGAGATCGTCAGCGTTTCGCCGGCCAGAGCGATCGATGACGTACCAATGCGCGAGCCGTCAATCAGGACTGTTTCGTGAGGCGGTGCTGGAGCGGCGTCGCCCTTGATCTGGAGTCTCGCTTCCAGAATGCTGGACATCGCGACTTCGACCGGCTTGCCAGCGACCTCGATTTTCCACGAAATCGCGTCTACTGACGTTAGAGTTCCCGAATGTCGCACGCCTTCGATCGTTGAAATTTCGACCTGAGGAGCGTTGACCATTGCCAGAAGCATCACCAATGCAGATGCCGTCATCAATGCAATCCTTGAGTACCGTGGGCAGTTGCTGTGAGTCGATTATCGGGAGCGGGATTCCGGACGTGTGGCGAGTTTGCGAAGGTACTGCTCGATCGCGTTTCTGTAATGAGGCGGCAGTTCGCGGTCGATCAGATTTCTCGCCTTTGTCTGCTGTTTAGGCGGCAACGCTCCCCAGCCGGCCTTTTTGCCGATGTCTCGCTGGTCGACTTCGCCCGGCGCCGTCGATCCTTTAATGATGCTGTCCGGAAGTGGTTCGGCAGGTGCCTGACCGCTGCCACTCTGGCTTTGACTTTGAGACTGTTGCTGCTGTTCGAGCTTCTTGATCAGCTCGTCGAGCCGCGCGACGATTTCTTCTTCGGTTTTCTGAACTTTCGCTCCGCCGCGTCCGAGCTTCAGACGACGTTCCACGTCAGACATCATGCGCGAGACTTCGTCGAGCGATTTTTCCTTGAGTTTCGCCAGATCCGCTTTCATCAGCTCAGCAACGGCCGAATAACGCACCGGGACATCCGACGTGTTTTCAAGAAGCAGCTTCAACGTAGCCAGACCTTCTTTTGCCTTGAGCAGGCGATGCTCGCAGACCGCTTTGTGGAAGAAGTACGAAGCCGGGTCGATCAGTTGCTGCGGCTTCGTCTTCTCGAAGAGTGTGAGCGCTTCGTCAAAGAATTCGGCCTGAGTCAGAAACACGCCGACGTGTGCCAGCAGGTTGGCGGAGAAATAATCGCTGGCTTCCTCGACATCGATCAGCGGCGAGGCTGGAGCCGTGAGCGTTCCAAAATAACATTGCTTCAACAGGTCGGCCACGGTTGGATTTGCCAGCGAGAACGTTCGAATCGCCAGCTGATGCAGTTCAGTGGGACGTTTCTGCGAGTCGCTGGTCGACCAGAGTTTGCCGATCGCGTCGATCAACGCTCGATCTTTCAGGCCTTGTCCAGACGCCCAGTCCAGCGATTGAGAACGGACCTGATCGGCAGACATTGGCGCGAACAGTTCGTCGTCGGCGGCGTGCAGCAGGTTTGCAGCCGAGATCGCCAGGCCAAAGCCCAGAAGAACAGCGGGGATGCGTGTCAGCACGGCGGTCTCCAACATTCAAAACCGAAACGATCGAAGTCGCCAGTGTAGTGTCTCCGCTACCGCCTGGGGGAGGCCGAAGGACGTTTCGTCCGCCATGTCTGAAATTCAAAGGGTGAGCTGCGACCGTTCCGGATCGCTGCCCAGGAACGCTTCGACTTCATTTCTGGTCGGAAGCGACGGGATCGCTCCTCGACGAGTGACCGATAAGGCCGCCGCCGCCATCGCATATCTCGCTGCATTCAAAAGCGTGCGGCCTTCGGCCAGTCCGGTGGCGAGCGCACCGTTAAAGCAGTCGCCTGCTCCGGTGGCGTCCACGGCATCAACCATGAAAGCCGGCGTCAGGCAGACGTCGCTGGTGTCGTCTTTCAGGATGCAACCGCGTTCGCCGCGTGTGATGATGATTCGACGACTGCCTCGCTGCTGGAGCTGCTCGCACCAGATGCAGGCGTCTTCGAGATCCTTCATTTCGTCCCAGCCACTCAGAAAAGTGGCTTCCGATTCGTTGGGAGTCAGCACGTCGACCAGTTGCAGCACTTCGCGGTCACAGGCATTTTCACTGGCCGGAGCCGGATTGAGAATTGTTGTCAGGCCGGCAGACCTGGCCCGTTTCAGTCCGGCAATGACCGTCTCGATCGGCGATTCCAGACTCGCGACGAAGATGCTGGCTTCAGAAAAGAACTCGTCATCGATCCTGTCAACGTCTTCCGGAGACAACGCGGCGTTAGCTCCGGAAGCGACGCTGATCTGATTTTCGCCGCGCTCGTCGACCATGATCAGCGCGACGCCCGTCGCGTAATCGTCGACCATCCGCATGTGCTGTGTCGCAATGTTTTCGCTGCGGAGTTGTCGGATCGCACTTCGGCCAAAGTCGTCGTTTCCGACAGCCGCGATAAAACCGACGGGCAGGCCAGAAGTTCGAGCGGCGGCGACCGCCTGATTGGCTCCTTTGCCACCACTCGCCCTGTAAAAGCTGTTGCCGATGACCGTTTCGCCGGCTCCCGGCAGCCTCGCAGAACTGACAACGAGATCGGTATTCACTGAGCCAAGGACGATGATCTTCGGATGGGGCACGCGGCAGATTCCGGAATTCGAGTTCGACAACAAGACAACTTCAAGACAAGTTCAAGTTCAAGAGCGATAGCAGGTCGCTCGTGAGACACTCGATTAAGATACGGATTGTCGCGCGAACATTCTCGGATCGAAAGGGTTCGTTGTTCAAATCCAGACCCGTCGAATGAATCCCGAAAAAACAGAAAGCCCGACCTCCCGGTAGAGGTCGGGCTTCACATCGCTGCGTGGGACGAGGTCACGAAACAATCCGAGTTATTTCTGAATTTCAGTTAACGTATCTGTGTAGAGTTCGTGCGTGGTTGTGCCGAGTTCGCCGATCGCTGCAAAACAGACCAGAAAAATGAACGCCATCATCACGCAGTATTCGACCGAAGTCGGGCCATCTTCTGATTTCAGGAATGTCTTTACGCTGTTGAGAAACTGGCTCATGGTGGTCCCCTTCGACCGACGGCTGGCTGCTTGACTCATGCTGCACGTGAAATTGATTCAAAGTCGCATGCGGTTCGCAGAACCGTTCCGAAACCCTGTTCTCTCGCCGGTCCGGTGAATGGTGTTTCGCGGCCACCGAAAAGTGCAATTCGACTCTCTTAAACAGTAGGTCAATCCCGAGCGTCGCAGTGACCGCGGAGGCAGAAACCCCGGAATCTTTTCGCAGATGTCACTGTTTTCGTCGGCCTTTTCGCAATCGCTTTGATCGATGCGTCTGGCAGGTTAGACACACCGCACACAGTTGAGTGAAAAACTCCCGGGTGCCAGCGCGTCAAAGTCGACGCAGCTCAACAAATCGGTATTCCCGGCAACGATTGAGAGTCCACCGCCATTTGCCGTGAGCTTCCCAGCAGGATCATGTGGTTCGGGATTTCGCGGTTGATTCGATGATGAGGATTGCCCGCTTCAGCCACGAGCTTCGTCGGTCGATACCGAAGTCTGTTCAGGAATCCCTGCGGCCCGACTCCGATCAGAACCGGTGTTCGATTTCAGCCGTTCCTTGACTGCAATTTGCCGGACGCTCGTTTTTTGAATGGATACGCCGATGCGATCACACGAGGAACTCACGCAACAGGTCGAGTCGCTGCAGCGGCAGGTCGAAGATTTGCAGAATCAGTTGGTGCGAGCTCAAAAGATGAGCTCCGTCGGTGAGATGGCTGCGTCGATCACGCACGAGTTCAACAACATTCTCACGACAACAATCAATTACGCGAAGATGGGACTGCGTCACAAGGATGCGGCAACTCGTGAAAAAGCATTCAACCGAATTCTCTCGGCTGGTCAAAGAGCGGCAAGAATCACGACCGGCATGCTGGCGTACGCCCGTTCCAAAGGCGTCAGCAAAGAAGAAATCGACCTGTCACAGATCGTGTCCGATGTACTGATTCTCTGCGAAAAAGATCTGCAGATGAACCGCGTCAAACTGCAGACCGACATTCTGGGACACCCGATCTGCGAAGTGAACATC
>JABMPE010000371.1 GCA_013203845.1 Rhodopirellula sp.
AGTCTGAAGTGTGCAGACCATCGACCTTGACTGCGGCGACGATATCGCCCGGAATCGCTTCGGCGACGGCGGTTAACTGGTTGCCCTGGATTTCGTTGAGTGCGCCAATCCTGACAGGCTGACCGGTGGTGACGTCATTAACAGAGCTGTCGCGTTTGAGCGTTCCCGAGAACACACGCACGAAATTCATTCTGGCAACAAACGGGTCGATCCGCGTCTTAAAAACCTGAGCGACGAGCGGCCCGGCAGAGTCCGGCATGATCGGAATGCCGTCTTCAGACTGTCGAGGAATGTCTTCCGGTGATGGGCACAACGCCGCCATTCCGTCCAGAAGTTCCGTGACACCGATATCGCGTTTTCCACTGACACAGAAGATGGGGATCAACGTCCCTGCGGCAACGGCTTTGGGGACGCCTGCGCGAAACTCATCGGGAGTCAGTTCCAGAGTTTCCATGTAGCGTTCCATCAATTCGTCGTCGGCTTCGACAATGCAGTCACGCAGCTCATCGGTAAAAGAAGACGGATCGACCACGCCTGAGCCGACCGGCTCCAGCACTTTGACCACCGAACTGAACCCGCTGCCGACCTGGTTCGGAATATTGATTGGGATGCAGTGGCTGCCGAAGACATCCTGCAGCTCGGCGAGGTCTCGATCAAAGTTGATGTTCTCCTGACCAAGCCGGTTCAGAATGATGATGCGCCCCAGCCCGAATTCTCCGGCCATGTCGAACGTGCGCCGCGTGTTGACCTCTACTCCAGCCGAAGCGTTGACAATGATGGCTGCCGTCTCCACTGCTTCCAGTGCTCCGGCAACCTGACCAATAAAGTCCGGATAGCCAGGCGTGTCGACGATGTTGATCCTCTTGCCTTTGTGAGTGAGGTGGCAGACAGACGACGTGATCGACGATTTCCGTTCTTTTTCTTCGTCGTCGGTATCAAGCAGGCTGGAACCATCATCGACAGAACCAGCTCGGGAATTTGCTCCGGCCTTAAACAGCAGCAGGTCGGCGAGCGTTGTTTTCCCGGAGTGCCCATGTCCAACAAGGGCAATGTTGCGAATATCCTTTGTCCTGTAATCTGCCACGTTCTGCATCCTTCCTGAAGAGGGTTGGACCCGGTTGTGAAACGTCGGGATTCGACGGTTCGAAATCCCGTCAGTGCAGTCGCGGTGCCCGGAAGACGGGCCAGAGAGCGATCATGGTGCGCGACAGAATCTCATTTGGCAACGACTTTTTCGGTTCTGCCCGCCTGGCAATTGTGAAACGATGAGAACGCCCAGACGATCTCGGTATCAAAGCAGACGACGTCCGGAAACCAACCGCTGTGGAATCTTTGATCACTCGTCTCGTTTCTGAAAATAAAGACAGAGATTGAGACGACAGACAAAAACTGAAGAGGAGCGTCTTCCATGATCGCCTATCGGGACTTTGTCCCTCATCAAACGTCAGGCCCCGGTTTCTTCTCGAACGCGAAGTACGAATCGTTCGATGCGGCCCTGCGAGCCGCCAACGACTTCGTCGTCCAACAATCATTGACGGTACTGAACATCGAAACGGTCGTTCTGCCGAATGTCTGGGATACATCCGAAGAAGGAACGACTGATGTGTCGATCAGAACTTCGGGAGAAATGTCGTCGACCTGGCACCAGTTCATCCGCGTCTGGTACGAGTGCTAATCCTCAGCAGCAGCGAACAGCCTTGCGATGTTTCCAGCCGAATCTGATACTGACTGTTCGCTTTTCGCACGGAGCAGTTCCGTGTGCAGAAAACCGTTTCAATGACAGGGTTCCTCGATGGGCATCTGGAAGAATTGTGAAGGAACGACACGCCGCGACTGCCTCAAGCTGGGGCTGGGCGGCTTCTTCGGAACAGGTCTGGTCAATGCGTTGCGTCACCAGGGTCTGAGCGCCGATTCGGTTCGAGCAATCGCGCCGGCGGCGAAAAACTGCATCCTGATCTGGATGGACGGTGGACCAACGCATTTTGAGACGTTCGATCCAAAACCGGATGCTCCGGCGGAAATCCGTGGTGAGTTCGAACCCATCGCGACAAAGCTGCCGGGAGTTCACTTCTCTCAGCACATGAAGAAACTGGCGTCGATCAACGACCGCTTTTCGCTGATCCGTTCAATCCGACACAACCAGGGAAATCACGGAGCCGGTAACCATTACATGATGACTGGTGCTCCGCCGAGAATTCCGGTTGGCTGTGGAGCGTTCGTCAGTTTCCACCCGAGTATTGGATCAGTCGCCGCGAAGGAACTCGGAAAAGACGATGGTCTTCCCGCATACTTCTCGCTGGCTCGCATGTCACGATCCGGTGGCCCGAATTTCCTCGGCGCGAAGTATGCGCCGTTCGTTGTTGGTGACGACCCGAATTCTTCCAGCTTCCGTGTTCGCGATGTCGCGCTGCCCAACGGCCTGACTTCGGACGGATTTCACAATCGGTCAGGACTCCGGTCGCTGGTCGACAAGCTGCCGCGGATCAACGAGGAAGCCGCTGGCGATCCGGTGCTCGCGCTGGACGAGTACTACCGGCAGGGCTTCAACCTGATTACCTCGCCCGCTGCGCAGGAAGCCTTCGACATTCACAAAGAGCCGGACGAAGTGCGCGCGCGGTTTGGTCGAGACTCGTTCGGGCAGCGTTGCCTGCTGGCTCGACGACTCGTCGAAGCCGGAGTTCCCTTCACCACGGTTTACGACGGTGGCTGGGATCATCACAGCGATCTGTTTGGAGCATGCGAGAAGCGACTCCCGGGTTGGGACAACTCCGTTGCGACCTTGATTGAAGATCTCGACGAGCGTGGTCTGTTGGAATCGACACTCGTGATCGCGCTGGGCGAGTTCGGTCGTACCCCCAAACTCTCAACACTGGCGGGCCAGAAGAAAGCAGGCCGCGATCACTGGGCGAATGCCATGTCGGTGCTGATGGCTGGCGGCGGAACTCCGGGGGGAGTGGTCGTCGGAGCGACCGACAAGAACGGCTACTCAGCTGTTGAACGTGTCCTCTCTCCCGAGAACTTCGTCTCGACGATCCACAGCAAACTCGGCATCGACCCGGATAAGGTGTACTACACACCGCAAGGCCGCCCGGCCCACCTGGTCAGCGACCCGACTCCCATCGCCGAGGTGATGAGCTGATCGACCAGCAGAGATCGTGTTGGTTGCTTTCGGTTTGAGGAGTCCGCTGTGAAATCGTTGCGAGTTGCCACCTGTCAGTTTTCGGTCGAGCCGAAGATTACTTACAACCGGAAAGAAATTCTGCGGCTGATGGATCGCGCACACGCCGACGGAGCTGACGTGGCTCACTTTTCCGAATGTGCTTTGTCGGGGTATGCCGGCGTCGAGTTTCCTGACATGGCATCGCTGGACTGGGACGCACTCACGTCGGCGACTCAAGACATTCAACAACGGGCCAAAGAGTTGAAACTTTGGGTACTGGTGGGGTCGACACACCGACTGTCGGCAGGCAACAAGCCACACAACTCGGTCTACGTCATCAACGACCGAGGTCAGATCGTCAGCCGCTACGACAAACGGTTCTGCACGGGCACCGACGGTCGGACACCGACGTTGGACCTGAAGCACTATTCGCCTGGCAATCGCAGTTGTGTGTTCCACATCAAAGGCATCACCTGTGGAGTTCTCATCTGCTACGACTATCGCTTTCCGGAGCTGTATCGTGAACTGAAGCGTGAAAAGGTGCAGATCGTTTTCCAGTCGTTTCACAACGCTCGGCAAACGGTCGTCGAGGACGCGAGCTACAACATCTGGAAAACGATCGTGCCGTCGACGATGTCGTGCCGCGCGGCCGAGAACCACTTCTGGATCAGCGCGAACAACAGCACGACTCGCCCATCACGCTGGGGAAGCTTCGCCGTGCAGCCGGACGGCCACATCGTCGGTCAGCTTCCCGTGCATCGATCTGGAGTTCTGATCACCGAGATGGAACTGCGGAGCGACTTCTTCGACGCACCCGGCCCGTGGCGAGACGCGGCAATGAACGGTCAGCTGCACAGCGGATGCCTGATCGATGACCCACGCTCGGCAGACGCAACCTGCCTGTAGACTCACGAGCGGTTTCGACCGTGTGTACCTTGACCGTGCGGCTTCAGGAAATCCCGGCTTCAGAAATCGGTGTGCTCAAGCAGCCGGCATTGCGTCACGTACGGCGCGATGGTTTCAGCAAATGAGCCGACCAGGTCAACTTCTTCCGCGGAGTATTCGCGAGCTTCGATCGTCTGAACCACGAGTACACCCTGCAGCTGTTCGTCGTCGATGACTGCCAGCCCGTGGAAGCTGCTGTATTTTTCTTCGCCAGCTTCGGGGAAGTATTTGAATCGAGGGTGTTCTGACGCGGCGGCTAACGAGACAGGCATCAGCTGCTCAGCAACCAGACCGGCAAGTCCTTCGCTGATCTTCATCCGGACGTGTCCGACACTGGACTGGTTCAGCCCCATCGTCGCCGCAAGACGCAAGTGCTTACGGTCAGCCTCAAGGACGTAGATCGAGCAGACATCAAGCTCCAGCTCGTTTGCGACACGTCGCACCATCTCGGTCAGTGCCTGTGATGGTGAATCAAATGTCTCTGCGATCCGATCGAGTTCAGCAGCGGAGAAACCCTCTCCCGTTGTCGTGTCCTCAACGGATTCCAGAGTCATCATCTCGATTCCCTTATTCTGTTTGGATCCTGTTGTCGCATAGCGACCGGTGACGAGCAAATCAGATGCACTTACGCTTTTCAATGAGCTGGTCCGGAGTTTCCTCCAGCACCATGTCGTCATCAGGATCGAGCAGTTCGTGTTTCAGCAGTTTCTTATGGATGGTGTTCCGATTGACTCCGAGACGTTCGGCGGTCCGAGTCTGAACCTGACCACAATCAAAGAAGGCTTTCTCAACGAGAGCTTTCTCGACGCATGACATTACCCGGTGAAATAACTGTCCGGAATCGTCATTCGCCAGTTCCCGCTGAACGAGCAGATCAACCATCCGGTCGAAAGAATCGAGACTGGCCAGCTCGTTCACATTCAGAACAGTATCCACAACAGCGCGTGCGCGTTCGGAAGATACAATTGCCTCGACGCGCACGCCGGCATCTTCATCCCGCTCTGAATCATTTGACGAAAGTAAGCCACCATTGATCGGGATCAATTCCGGTCTCGGCGACGAATCGTCGGTGGATACCATTTGCTTTGCGGGTGAAGGCTCTCCCACTGGCAGGATCTGAACGATGACTCGTTTCATTTGTCAGTTCACACTCCGAAAACCGTCTTCGGGTTAGTCCACAAAAAAATCCACAAGCGACCGAGAAGCAATCAACGGGCCATTCGCCAACGGAATTACGTGATTTTTCGGGAGACGGCATGGTGCGAGTCGACCAGTGCTTGGCGAACGACCGATTGGATCAACAAACGCGGCCAATGACACGACCGCGAGTTCAACCACCTGCTGCACAGAGTCGCGGCACCCTCGCTCGGATCCGGGGCAATTCATCGGGCCTTGCTTTGGCCAGGATCCGCCGACAATCGCGTCATTTCGAGGCTGCGAAAAATCTCTGCAGAAAGCAGAAATCGGCAAACTCACCAGGCGTCACAGCCCACCGAGAAAACGAGCCGCCGTGCCGATTGCAATCAACCCCACGATCGCCGCTGCGGCAGTACCGAGTTGTTTCCACGAAACTTCGTTAGTCGTCAGTGGTTCGGGAGCTGCCAGTCGTTCAAGGCGGCGAGAGCCTGTTCGATGACACCGTTTCAGCGTGTCGATGATCTGGGGGCCGACACGTTCAGAAAGAATTTCAGCGAGAACTCCCTGCACGCTTCGCGCGTTGATCGGTCGATCGTCGGGGGACTTGCTTAGCAGGCTTCGAATCAATTCGTCGAGCATTTCCGGACATTCCGGCACCAGCTCACGCGCAGACGGCGGCGGGGAACTCAAATGCTGATCAAAAATCCTCGCGAAGTTACTGCCTTCGTACGGCGGCTTGCCGGTGATCAATTCAAATAACAGACAGCCGACGGCGTACAAATCGGCCTGATAAGAGATCGATCGATCGCCGCGAATCTGCTCGGGCGCCATGTAGAGGTAGGAGCCGACGGTCAGCCCCTGATCGGTGATTTCAGTCGCACCCGTGTCGAGCGCGATGCCGAAATCGCCGAGTTTGATCAGCCCTGTCCTGTTGAGGTAAATGTTGGACGGCTTCAGATCTCGATGCACGATGCCGTGATTATGGATGTACTGCAAAGCGGAACAGAGCTGCCATCCGCATTCGAGAACCTCTTCAATTCGCAGCTTGCCGCGTTTGTTCAGCAGCTCCTTCAGAGTCCCGCCTCTGACGATTTCCATGCTGTAGAACAGCCGATCGCCGTCGAGCCCGTGATCATAGCATGCAACCACATTCGGATGATCGAGCTTTTGCAGGACTTCAATTTCCCGCTCGAAGCGCAGGCGGATCGTTTCGTCCTGGGAGACTGCCGGCTGCAGAATCTTCAAGGCGACTTCCCGACGGCTTTCACGATCAACGGCACGACGAATGGTGCCCACGGTACCGACACCGAGCGTGTCGCCAAGCTGAAATGATTTGAGTGTTTTGCGTGCCATAGTTCTGTGGATCGTAGTCTCAGAGTGGCTCTGCGGAAAAGTCAGGCATCAGTAACCAGCTTCGTACGAAAAGCAGGCAGTCATGCTGACGATCGCAGCACGAATGCTGCAAGTCGTGAGCCATGTGCAACTCAGAAGACCTCATTTTTCGCTTTATAGACGGTGCGCACTCTTCCAATTGATTTCTGCTTTCTGGTTTGGGCACGCGAATTGCGAAAAGCGTTTTTCGTCGACAATCACGCATCGCATTCAGGATGGCCGCGGTGCCTTTGAGCTTTGACAGGCTTCGAAAACAAACAACTACTCTTCATGACTTCGAAAGGCTTTATCCAAATGACAAGTTTACTGTGTATACGACCTGGCGGAATGAGACTGTGGAGCGTCGCCCTGGCGTTGCTCACAATCTCAGCAATCACGCTTGCCCCGACGACGACTGTTTTCGCTCAGGATGAAGCAGCACCCACCGAAGCAGTTGCCTCGCCAGTTGAAGCTGCCGCACCCGCCGAAGAAGCAGCACCTGTTGAGGAAGCCGCTGAAGAAGAAGCGGCACCGACTGTTGAAAGCAACGCTGCCGCCATCGCTGAGAACGCTGAGAACTCAAACATTCTCTGGACGTGCATCGC
>JABMPE010000045.1 GCA_013203845.1 Rhodopirellula sp.
ACGTTGTTCTGAAACACTCGACTTGAAGAGCCGGATGTGGGCCCACAAGTCCGGTTCTGTGAGAGGCTTGGGGGAGCAATCCCCCGAGCCTACTCGACCGGCACAGCGCTGGACGAGCTTCCGACATTCGGGCACGTCCCAGTCGTGCAGGATGTTTGAAAGCAGCACAACATCCGCGTCGGTTGGCAGCGGGTCGGCGAACATGTCTCCCGGCAACAATTCTGTGCGATCGGAAACGCCATATTCGGCAGCAAGTTCCTCAGCGATCCGCAGCACCTCCGGTCGATCAACAATCACGGCGTGAAGGTTCGGATTCTTCTGCAGCAAGGCGAAACTGTAGATGCCGGTTCCGCCGCCGACGTCGACCAGCAGTTTCGCCTCGTCCATCGGAACATTTTCGGCAAGCACCGGCGCGACGTTCTTCGCTCGTCCCGCCAGAGCCATTGTGAAGTGGCGAGCGGACTCTTCTGCTTCCATCGCCGATGCAATACCGTCGCGATAAATGAAAGCGGCGCCGGAATCAGAATCCGCACCGGCTGGCGAGTTCGTCTTGAGCCGCTCGACCATGTCGAGCACGTTCGGACTCTGCGCCGCCAGCCCAACGTAGTTGCCGACATCAAATTCCGCTCCCGGCACGAGATGATTTCGAGCCAGCGCCGTCAGGTGAAGCACGCCCGCTTCGTCTGTGGTGATCAGGCCAAACGCCTTTAACGCCGTCAACAGGACAACGCTCGGCCGCCGTTCCAGTCCGAGATTTTTGCGAAGGTCCTCGCTGGACAGTGGCTGTTCGGCCAGTCGACCAAATACGTTGAAATGAGCGACAGCCGCCGTCAAAAGCTCGGTTGCATGGCTACCGCGAAAAAGTTCGAAAATGATGGTGGGGTCGAGGTCAGTCTTTTTCATGGGCTCGCCGGGTTTCTGATGAATTCAGGCTGCGATCTTCAGCGGGGATCATGCTGAAAATTGAGCTGTAAATCGACTGACTTCAATGGCGAGTCGGTATTGACCGGTTCCGGGCGTTCGGCGTGTAATCCCCGGATCGGGCCTCACCGACGAGGGGTCGCTGCGCGCGGATGGGGTATTTCGTTTCAACGAGCAAGGACGTTCGTGACACTTTTCGATCGACATCTGCTGAAACGATTCTGGCACGTGTTCGCCATTGGTTTCGTGGCGTCGTACGGTCTGTACGTTGTCTTCGATGCGTTTTCGAATGCGGACGAATTTCAAACCGGCGATGTCGACGAAACGACAACGGTTGTTCTGACGAAAATGGTGGCGTTCTATTTCTTCCAGGTGTTTCCCTTCTTCGACATGGTTGGTCCGATTCTGACCGTACTCTCTGTCATCGGAGTTTTCGCGCTGCTCCAGCGTTCGCGGGAAATTTATCCGATACTTTCGGCGGGAATTCCGTCATGGAGACTGGCAGTGCCGATCGTCGTTGGGACGTTGACGATTGAGCTGGGGCTGATTGTCAATCAGGAACTGATCATTCCAGAGATCGCCGAAAGGCTACAGGCCAATCGCGGAGACGATGGCCCGGCAATGCACAACGTTCAGCCAGCGAGAGACTACGTCACGAATATCGAGATTTCTGGCGACCAGCTGCGAATTGCGGAACGCAAAGTTTTCAATGCCAGATTTCTGCTGCCAGTTCCACTGCAGGTCATCGAGCCCACAACGTTGAAGGCCAACGAAGCGATTCAGATTCCAGCCAGTACAAACCGGCCGGCCGGCTGGCTGCTGAAAGAGCCTGAACCCGCCTTTGAAGAACTCACTCTGACGGCTGAAGGCCGCCGACGAATTCTGAAAGCACCTTCCAGCGGCGACATGTTTGTCGTGACGGATGTGACGGTCGATCAGCTCCACAATCGAACTCACAGCTTCAAGTTCCTGTCGACGTCGCAGCTGATTCATCGCATCCGGAACCCGGCTTACGGAATGGTCACGATTCGCAGTCAGGCAGTGCATCTTCACGAGCGGCTGTCTCGACCGTTTCTCATTCTGATTTCGGTTCTCATTGCGATCCCGTTAACGCTCCGTCGAGAAAGTCACAGCCTGCTGCTCAACATCGCTTTCTGCACATTGACGCTGGGAGTCCTGTTCCTGCTGACTCAAGTCAGCATTCACCTCGGTCGGTTGAACGTCATCGACATCGAACTGGCAGCGTGGATCCCGATTGTCGTTTGTGGAACGTGCGCCGCCTGGTTGTCGGGACTGGTTCAGTCGTAACTGAAGGATTTGAACCGGAGAATTTTGAACCGAAGAATGCAGAATCAGCAGAGGGATTATTCGAATGCTGTCGCTGTTCTCGCTGCTTTCTCCTGTTCAGAAAACTCAACAGTATTCACTGGTGCCAACGGCTGCCATCAGCGAATTTTGACCGGCGGCTTCTGGCCTTTCGGAATCAGCGATGTGTATTTCCGTTTGGCCATTCGCTGCTTCCAGTCCGCTTTCGCCGCCAGCACGATTTCGGGCTTTTCGAAAAGATCCAGCGCGCTGATGGCCAGAACTCGCGCGGCGTAGTCGATGCCTTTTTCGCCAATCGTTGACCCGATGCACGCAACGTTCTGCCAGCTGTGACCGGGGCTTTCCGCGGCCATGCAGGTCGTTCGAATGCCGCCGGTCGGCACGTACCACGAAATATCCCCGACGTCAGTGGAGCCTTTGCTGGCTTCATTCGATTCTTCCAGCGTTTTGATTTCGCTGGCGATGGCTTGCGGAAAAGTCGTACCGAACTCTTCGACCAGTGGCTGCTGAATCCTTCTGGCGAAGGCACGTTCCGCGTCGGTGAATTTCGGCGGACCGATCCGCGTCAGGTTTTCGTGGAGAAGTTCAGACAGCGGCGAGTTCTGGATCAGCTCGTGGCAATCAGTGTCGATCTGGACGCTCAGTTTTGTTCGAGTCATTTTCGCGGCACCTTCTGCGATGTCGCGCACCCATTGAAAGTAGTACTCGACGTCTTCGTGCTTGTCAGCTCGGACAAAGTACCAGACCGTCGCGGTTGGAGGGACGACGTTAGGTGCCCCGCCGCCGTTTGTGATGACGTAGTGCAGTCGAGCGTCTTCTTTGGTGTGTTCGCGCATGAAGTTCGTGCCGACGTTCATCAGCTCAACGGCGTCCAGAGCGCTGCGGCCTTTCTCAGGATTACCGGCAGCGTGAGCGGAAACTCCATCGAACGTGAATTTGGCGGAGACGATCGCTTTGGAACTGCCCGCCCAGGCTCCGGTCTTCGTCGACGGATGCCAGTGCAGGCAGATATCGAGATCATCGAACTGCCCATCCAGCAGCATGTAGACCTTGCCGATGACGGTTTCTTCGGCCGGGGTTCCGTACAGACGAATTGTGCCTTTCAGCTGGTGCTTTTCCATCGACGCCTTGACGGCCAGTGCGGCTCCCAGGGCACCCGTACCCAGACCGCTGTGTCCGCACGCGTGTCCGGCTGCCCCTTCCTGGAGCGGCGAACGCTCCGGTTCCACCTTCTGAGACATGCCGGGCAGCGCGTCGTACTCGGCAAGGATCCCGATGATCGGTTTGCCGGAACCATAACTTGCGACGAAGGCCGTCTGCATGTCTGACACGCCTTGTTTCACCTCGAAGCCGTTCTGCGACAGTTTCGAAATCAGCAGGCTCGCGGACTGATGCTCTTCCAGGCCGACTTCCGCGAACTTCCAGATCGCCTGATTGACCGCTTTCAGTTCCTCTCTGCGAGCATTGATGTCGGCCAATGCTGTTTGCTGAGTTGGTCTCAATGTTTCTTCGCACCGGGCAATCGAGTGTGCAAAGACAGCCGTAAGCACGACAGCCGTAAGGAAGGATCGACTCATCGCGGACTCCCAGAAAATTGTGAGACTGACTCGTTTACTGGTTTTGCTGTGATATTTTCGATCGGATCATCAGGACATTGGCCAGGTTGCCAGCGGCAGCACTCTCCAGAGAAGGACGGCCACCGGTCCGGCGTAAAGAACGCTGTCGAGCAAATCGAGAAGACCACCGAAGCCGGGCATCAGAACCGCCGAATCTTTCTTTCCGACGTCTCGTTTGATCAATGATTCTGCGAGATCGCCGACAAGCCCGACGACTCCAATGATTGCGCCGTAGACCAGCGACCAGATGAAGTTGCAGGAGACTCCGCCGTCGAAAAAGTACGCCGGAGCAAAATGAAGCCACGCAGTGACGGCGAGACTTGATCCCAGGATGGCTCCGATTCCGCCCATTTGTGTCTTGCCGGGGCTCAGTGTTGGAACGAGTTTCTTTTTGCCAAACAATCGCCCCAGCGTGTACCCACCGATGTCTCCACACTTGGCGCCGATGACCAGGGAAGCAAGTACCAGGTAACCCGCTTGCACGCCAGCTACCCAGCGAAGCTGAACGGTCACGCTGATCAGAACTCCGAGATACGCGATGCCCAGAATATCCGCGCCGAGCGTTTCCATCGTGGTACCCGGTTCTCGATACCGGATCGCTCCACGAAGAAACGCGGCCAGGATGGACAGCCCGAAGACAACCAATGCGAAATCGGAAGTCGACAACGTGCCTGGCAGCGTGACGCCGATTGTCGAGAGGTCGAGATGCGGCAGCCAGGTTGCGGCAACAATCAGCGTCGAGCAGCCGCCGATCAACATGAATGAGGGGCTGAACGACCGCGTTTTGAGCAGGTCCGCAAATTCGTAGGCCGCTCGCCAGACCAGCAATAACGACAGAGCGAACAGGTAGGGTGCGGATTCACCGGCTCGATGATCCAGGACGAAGATTCCAATCAGGACCGGAATCAGGATGACCGAAATCAGAATTCGCCAGCCAAGCATTTCAATCAGCCTTTCAGTCCGCCGTAACGCCGGTCCCGCGCGGCGAACGCGTGAAACGCTTCGATCAAATCCGGGCGGCGAAACTCCGGCCAGAATTTCTCCGTCACCCACAGCTCAGCGTAACTGATCTGCCATAGTAAATAGTTGCTGATCCGCAGCTCGCCCGCGGTTCGGATCAACAGATCCGGGTCGGGCATTCCCGCTGTGTAAAGATTGTCGGAGACAGTGCTTTCGTCGATTTCGTCAAGCGTCAACTCGCCGGCCTGAACCTTGCGGGCGATCGCAGTTGCGGCATCAGCAATTTCACTCCGGGCACCGTAGTTCAATGCGAGGCAAAGACGCATGCCTGTGTTTTCGCGGCTCATGCGGACGGTCTTATCGATTTCCTTGAGCACTCCGTCGCTGAGACCTTCGCGACGACCGATCGTCGCGAAACGAAGTCCCTCACGCATGATTGTCGAACGTTCTTCGACCAGGAACTGCTCCAGAAGATTCATCAGCCGCCGCAGTTCCGTTTCGGGGCGTTTCCAGTTCTCACTGCTCAGGCAGTAAAGCGTGAGCTGTTCCAGGCCAAGATCAGCCCCGGCCTCGACCATCGCACGAACACTTTTGACGCCGCGACGATGACCTTCGATTCGCGGCAGTCCGCGTTGTTGCGCCCATCGGCCATTACCGTCCATGATGATGGCGACATGGCGCGGGATGATCTCAGGAAGTTGCTCAGGCTGACTCATTGAAGACTGTCGCCAGCGACCGTAGAACGGGCGCGAATGAGGAATGCAGAATGTCTGCAATGCTCGCCTCGCAGAACCCAGGTGTCAACGGTGGCGCCGCCAGGTAACTGGCCTGATTCGTCAACGCGCCAGCATCAAAGCCAGCCGAAACAATCAGTTGGACTGAAGTTCGGCGTACCGGGATTCCAGGTGGATCACTTCCTCGCGATAGGATGGTTCTTCAAAAGGCGATTCAATCGCCAATCGAACGAAGTCATCTTCGAATTCGAGCACCGTAACGACGATGTGATTATCGATGATGATTGCTTCGTTTTCGCGACGGGAAATGATTTGCATCGCTGAGCCTCGAGTTGAGAGAAACACCCGCGCACAAAAGGCGGTCGAATGAACCAGTAGCGCGATCAGAAGTGAGTATCGATCGAGTCCGGAAAAATTTGACTGACGTCAGGCAATCAAGCGTTCCAGGTCGGAGTTGCCTGGCCATTGTAAAGATGGTCTTCATGACGGCAACTTGAAAAAAAACTTCTTTTTGTGAGCGCGACTTGCGGGTCAACTTTGTTGACATCCTCGTCGTTGGAGTTCCCATCAAATCATCGAGTCGTCTGAAAACCAACAGCAGCGTCTCACTTCACAAGGAAGCGTCGGGCAATGATTCCGACAGATTCAGGGAACTCTTCGCGAACAGTTTCCCCGCACGATTCATCGCCGTTTGCACAAGTGCGGATGGATCGCCTTGATCGGTTGCGGATCACTGCAATGCTCGCCATTCTTGATTCTTCGTAGTCGCGGAGATTGCCACGTGAATGTGTTCTTTCATCCTGACTGTGAACTTCTCCCTCAGTCTCAGCGAGATTCTCTCCATGATACAACGACCCTGGATGATCCGTCGCTTCGCGACTTGTGTTGCCATGCTGGCTCTGCAAATGACAGCGCTCGCAACCGTCGACAGTCTGGCTGCAGAACCGAAACTGCAACTCGAAAAGGGAGACCATGTTGCTTACATCGGCAACACTCTCGCCGATCGAATGCAGCATCACGGCTGGCTCGAATCGTACATTCAGGCTCTGTTTCCTGAGCATAACCTGACGTTCCGAAACCTGGGCTACTCGGCTGATGAAATTAAACGCCGGGATCGTGCCGACAGTTTTGGAAGCCCTGATCAATGGCTGACGAAAGTCCAGGCCGACAAGGTGTTCTGCTTCTTCGGACGAAACGAAGCCCTGAATGGCGATGCTGGGCTCGAAAGTTTCAAGAAGGACCTGGCCGAGATGATCGATGCGATGCGCGGGCAGAAATACAACGGCAAGGCCGCTCCGCAAATCGTCGTCTTCTCACCGATTGCTCACGAAAACGTGAAGAGTCCGCATCTTCCAGATGGGTCCGTTCAGAATGTGAACCTCGAAAAATACACGGCGGCCATGCAGGCTGTGTGTGCCGACAAAGGCATTCAGTTTGTCGACATATTTACGCCGACAAAAAGCCTGTATACGAATGCCGAAAAACCGCTCACGATGAACGGTATCCACCTGCTGGATCACGGCAACAAGGCTCTGGCCGAAGTCATCGTCAGCAAGTTGTTCGATAAGACAGCGACGGCAGACGTCTCGAAACTGCGAGAGGCCGTCCTGGATAAGAATCTGCACTGGTTCAGTCGTTACCGCGTCGTTGACGAGTACAACGTCTTCGGGGGTCGTTCGAAATTGAATTGGGACGGCATTTCAAACGCGGATGTCATGAGCCGCGAGATGGAAATCTTCGATGTAAAAACCGCGAACCGCGACCAGCGAATCTGGGCGATCGCCAAAGGCGGTGACCTGGAGGTCAAAGATGACAACCTGCCGACTGAAGTTGCGGTTGTGGCCAACCAGCAGAGCAAATTCCAGAAGAACCTGGGAGAGTACCTGGAAGGCACAGAAGCCATCTCGAAGATGACCATCCACAAGGGCATGCAGGTCAATCTGTTCGCGACCGAGGCCAAATTTCCGCGACTCGTTAACCCGGTTCAGATGGCTGTCGACACGGACAGCCGTGTCTGGGTTTCCGTCTGGCCGTCTTACCCGCACTGGAATCCGGTCGAGCCACGACGCGACGCGTTGCTGATCTTTCCGGACGAGGATCAGAATGGCGAAGCCGATGAGTGC
>JABMPE010000372.1 GCA_013203845.1 Rhodopirellula sp.
GACGCACACGCCGCAGCCGGTGCAATCGTCGGGTGCCACTTGAATGACCATGTTGTGGTCGGGCAGGTCCTTGCCGGTCCAGGGCAGCGTCTGGAATCCTGCCGGCGCGTTACCGTTGACCGAGTTTTGTGGAAAGGCTTTTGATCGAATGGCGGCGTGCGGACACACCAGCGAGCACAGCCCGCATTGAATGCAGATGTCGGGATCCCAGATGGGAATACTGTGGGCGATGCTGCGTTTTTCGAACGCCGCCGTGCCGGTCGGAAACGTGCCGTCGACTGGCAACGCACTGACGGGCAGTCGATCGCCCAGCCCGGCCAGCATCAGTCCGGTGACTCGTTTAACGAAGTCCGGCGAGTTCTCCGGGACGGGCGGGCGGCGGCGTACTTCAGAACTGGCCGTTTCGGGCAGCTCGATCTGATGCATGGCCTCGATCGCTCGATCGACGGCGGCGCAATTCTTCTGCACGACGACATCGCCACGTTTACCGTACGTTTTCTGAATCGCCTGTTTGATATGAGCAATCGATTCTTCACGTGGCAGAATTTCGGCCAGAGCAAAGAAGCAGGTCTGCATCACCGTGTTGATTCGCGTCCCGAGCCCGAGTTCTCCTGCCAGCCGCAGCGCATCAACAACGTAGAATTTCAGTTCCTTGTCGATGATCTGCTGCTGCACTTCCAGTGGCAGACGCGACCAGACTTCATCCGTCTCGTAGGGTGCATTCAGCAGAAACGTTGCGCCGGTTTCCGCCACATCCAGCACGTCGCGAGTTTCCAGAAACTGAAACTGGTGGCACGCCACGAAATCGGCCCGGTTAATCAGATAGGTCGAGTGGATCGGACGCGGACTGAAACGGAGATGTGAAATCGTTACGGCTCCAGCTTTCTTCGAGTCGTAAACGAAGTAACCCTGAGCAAACAGTGGCGTGTTCTCACCGACGATCTTCACCGAGTTTTTGTTCGCCCCCACCGTGCCGTCGCTGCCGAGTCCATAAAATACGGCGCGACGCACGTCAGCAGGTTCGCGGAATGCATCGGCATCCCAGTCGAGGCTCAAGTGCGTAACGTCGTCTTTGATGCCAATCGTGAAGTGTCGCTTTGGCGTCGGATTGCGAAGTTCTGCGAAGACGGCTTCTGCCATCGCTGGCGTGAACTCTTTCGACGACAACCCGAAACGTCCTCCGATGACATGCGGTCGGACTGGCCGCGCCGAGTCGGACTCGGCCAGCGCGGCGACGACGTCCTGATAGAGCGGTTCGCCGACGGCTCCCGGCTCCTTCGTGCGATCCAGTACGGCGATCCTCTGTACGGTGTCCGGCAGAGTCTCCAGAAATCGTTTCACATCCAGCGGGCGGTACAGCCGCACTTTCACGAGTCCGACTTTTTCACCACTCGCGACCAGATGTTGCACCGCTTCTTCGACGGCACCAATTCCCGAACCCATCACCACGATGACGCGTTCGGCATCGTCGGCCCCGACGTACTCAAAAATCCCGTACTGGCGACCGGTCAATTCCGCAAAGCGGTCAAAGTACTGCTGCACAATGTCCGGCGTCGCGTCGTAGAACGAGTTGGCTGCTTCGCGAGCCTGAAAGAACACGTCCGGATTCTGAGCTGATCCTCGTAACACGGGTCGGTCCGGGCTGAGCGCTCGCTCGCGGTGTGCCTGGACAAGATCCATCGGCAGCATTGCCCGCAGGTCGTCGTCAGAGAGTTCTTCGATCAGATTGATTTCGTGCGACGTACGAAAGCCATCGAAGAAATGCAGAAACGGAACCCTTGCTTCCAGCGTTGCCGCATGCGCGACGAGTGCGAAGTCGTGAGCTTCCTGCACCGACGCGGCACACAGCATGGCCCAGCCCGTAGAGCGAGTGGCCATGACGTCGCTGTGATCGCCAAAGATCGACAGGGCGTGCGTCGCGATAGATCGAGCGGCGACATGAAAGACGGTCGAAGTCAGCTCGCCCGCGATCTTGAACATGTTCGGAATCATCAACAGCAGACCCTGCGACGCAGTAAACGTCGTCGTCAGAGCTCCGGCCTGTAACGCTCCGTGAACCGTACCCGCCGCTCCGGCTTCACTCTGCATTTCAATAACGGACGGCACGGTGCCGAAGATATTCCGACGCCCTGCTGCCGACCACGCGTCAGAAAGCTCACCCATCGGCGACGCAGGTGTAATCGGGTAAATGGCGATGACTTCATTGAGCCGGTGCGCTACCGAAGCTGCCGCTTCGTTACCGTCCACCATGACTGATTGCGACATAACAACTCCAGACGCCAGCGGGATATCACGACAACGATCAACGGACATCGCCGAACTGTGAAAACGGTTGATGCACCGTCACAAGCATGTACCGTGCCGATTGTGCGATCTCGCCTGAAACGATAACCGCCGTGGGCATTCCCGACTGTTCGGATCGCCGTCAACGTTTTTCTGATGGTCATGCAGCTTCTGTTAGCCCCGACAGCCACGGCCCGCACATGTGACAATGTCTCACGCTTCACAACGGGCATGTGCGAAGCCGCACGAACCGTCATCAGAGTCCCGATACACTTTGCAGTGCTGGGCGGTTGCTGGATCGTGAAGCAGCGGGCGACAATGCACCGGCTCGGACGCTTCATCACGCTGTGGAGAAATCATGTCGACTTCGAATTCTCAGACTGCATCAGCTCAGACATCACACACCGTTTCGACTGACCGTGAACTCACCGTCATGTCACTCTCCACCGGGTTGATCCTGTCGGTCGTGATGGGCGCCGCGAATGTCTATCTGGGGTTGCGAGTGGGGATGACCGTTTCCGCATCAATCCCGGCAGCCGTGCTGGCGACTGGTGTACTGCGAGGTGTGTTCAACCGGCGATCGATTCTCGAAGCGAACATCGTTCAAACCAGTGCGTCGGCGGGCGAATCCCTGGCGGCCGGCATCATCTTCACGATGCCGGCGCTGATCATGACAGGTATCTGGTCAGAGTTTGATTTCTGGACGACGACGCTCATCGCGATGTCAGGCGGGTTGCTGGGCATTCTGATGATGATCCCGATGCGCCGAGCGATCGTCGTCGAGTCAACGGAACTCAAGTTTCCCGAAGGCGTCGCCTGTGCTGAAGTGCTGAAGGCCGGCGCGGCCGAGCACGACGCCGACGGACACGCATCCATGGGCACGCGTCTGGTGTTCGGTGGTCTGGCGGCGGGAGCGATCATCAAGTTCTGCGCCGGATATCTGGGCGTGTTGAAGTCCAGTGTGGAACATGCAACCAGGGCTGGCGGACGCACCTGGTACTTCGGGATGGATGTGTCTCCGGCCCTCGTTGCCGTCGGACTGATCGTTGGACTGCCCGTCGCAAGTCAGGTGTTTCTCGGCGGAGCCCTTGGCTGGTACGTACTGATTCCGCTTCTTAGCCATGAGCCGATCGAGTCTTCTGCCGTCGATCATGCCTTTGCGTTGTGGTCCAGTGAAATTCGTTATGTCGGTGTGGGAGCGATGATCGTCGGTGGGTTGTCAGCGATCTGGAGTGTGCGGCATGGGATCGGTGCCGCGTTTCGCGAACTGTTCGGGCAGGTGCGATCGCGAGGTTCGTCGTCGGGCTCAGATCCTGAGTTCGCAGAAGTACGAACCGAACGGAACCTCGAATTCGGCTACATGGTGAGTCTCGGTCTGTTCTGCGCGACGATCGTCTTTGGTGTTTATTTCGTGCTGCTCGACCGGTCGCTCGGCATCACGATTCTGGCCACCGTGGCGGCGCTGGTGCTGTCGTTCTTTTTCACCGCCGTTGCCAGCTACATCGTCGGACTGGTCGGTAACTCGAACAGTCCCGTTTCCGGAATGACGATCTCCGCCGTGTTGCTGACGGGGCTGATGTTGTGGGTCGGCGATTACTCGGGCAAAGCCGGCATCCTGGCCATGCTTGGCGTGGCAGGCGTGGTCTGCTGTGTGGCCTGCACGGCTGGAGATGTCTGCAACGATCTGAAGACCGGGCAGCTGGTCGGCGCGAGTCCGCGCAGCCAGCAGATCGCTCAGGTACTGGGAGTTGTCGTTGCCGCTTTTATCATGGCTCCCGTGCTGACGATTCTTCATGAGGGATCGCTGAATGCCGGGACGGGCGGCATTGGCGGCGAAGAACTGGTCGCTCCGCAGGCCGGGCTGTTCGCATCACTGGCCGAAGGCTTCTTTGGAGACGGCAACATTCCGTGGAACATGGTCGGCTGGGGAGTCGGGCTCGCTGTCCTGATCCTGCTGGCCGATATCCCACTCGCCCTGAAGAATCGCAGCTTCCGCCTGCACGTGATGCCGGTCGCTGTGGGGATTTATCTGCCGGCGGAGCTGTCCGTTCCCATTCTGTTCGGCGGCATTCTCAACGAGATGATTGCACGCGGCAGCTCGTCAGACGCCGGAGAGAAACGCGGCGTGCTGCTCGCGTCGGGTATTATTGCGGGCGAGTCGCTAATGGGCGTGTTGCTTGGCCTGCTGGCATTTCTCGGCTGGACGTCGCTGAAACTCGGCGAGTCTGTTTCGCCGGTGCTCCTCGAAGCCTGCTCGTTGCTCGTGTTGTCAGGCGTCCTCGTGGCGATGTACCAGTTTTCGGTACGGGGCCAGAGCCGCTCTGCTACGAAACGGTAACACTGAAAAACGTGGTGCCGGCTTCGTCAGACCGAATTGCTTCTTCGAGTTGAGTTCGGAGTGTGACACTCGCGGACAGAGATTCATCCTGGAGCCGGTCGTGCGAGTGCAAGCGGCTGGTGATTTTCGGTATCGTTAACACTCAGACTGTGATCGACATCACCCTCAGTCTGTGCGAATGGAAGACTCAGTGGCGGGGCGGTTAGAATTTCAAAGCAGCCTGAATTTCGCGGCGGCCCGTCAAGTCCA
>JABMPE010000046.1 GCA_013203845.1 Rhodopirellula sp.
CCGCAGATGTGGATCACACTGATCTGGCACATGAGCCTGAATATGCCCTGGACGTGGAAGACGGGGCCTTCAACTTCCAGCGAAAGACACCACCTGATGGACCTGCTCAAGACGGAGAACTTCCCGGAAAAGACGCTGTTTTGCGGAGATGCAGGCTTCGTGGGTTACGAATTCTGGAACGCGATAGTCGAAGCCGGTCACGACTTCCTGGTACGGGTCGGTGCCAACGTGCGGCTGTTGACAGACCTCGACAACGTGCATCATCGCGATGGCATTGTGTGCGTCTGGCCGGACGCCGCCGCGCGTCGCCACCAGCCTCCGCTGGTGCTGCGACTGATTCAGGTTCAGAACGAACATGGCACCATGAGTCTGGTGACGAGCGTGCTGTCGGCACGAGACCTGTCGAATGCACGCGTGGCTCAGTTGTACCTGATGAGGTGGGGCATTGACGTCTCCCAGGCGGAATCCGTATCAAGAACGGCCTTGTATCGACTCGCAGGCTGAAATTACGGTTTCTCTGCAGGCGTTGCGGCGGTTGATGGCGTTTTGCGGTCAGCGGGCAAGCCGTCAGAGCAATGCCTATTCAGACAGTTCAGGCGATTCACAAGGAGGTGTTTCATGCCCCGATCCGTGCCCCCCCCGCGCTCTGCGAATCTGACGGAACCGCTATCGACCGATCCGGTGATGGTCGTGCCACTGGAGCAGTTGTGGACCAGACTGCCGCCGGATCTGCGGCAGGAAGTGCTGCAGCGGTTCTCGCTGATGATTGCTCAGCGGATGGCTCGACCCGGCGATCACGGGGAGACCGGCGATGAATAACTCGGCCAGCACACTCAGCGATTCGGAAACTCTCACGGCGATCGACACGGCTCCCGAACTGGCCGCTGCCCGACCACTGGAGACGTCGGCACGACCGGCTCGCAGTGAGAAAATCGCTGATCATCACCTGCAGCGGCACGCAATCGTTTATGTTCGCCAGTCGACGCAGCAGCAGGTCCTGGAGCATCGTGAATCGACGGCTCGGCAGTATGCGTTGACGGACCGCGCGTTCGCGCTGGGCTGGCCTCGGTCGGCGATCGAAGTCATTGATGAATGACCAAGGAGTCAGCGGCAGTTCGGTGGAAGGTCGCAGCGGCTTTCAACGACTGCTGGCGGAAATCAGTGCTGATCGAGTGGGACTGATCCTCGGCCTGGAGATGAGTCGTCTCGCGCGATTCTGTAAGGACTGGCACGCGCTGCAGGAACTGTGCGGGATCTACCGCACGTTACTGGCGGACGCCGACGGCTTGTATGATCCGAGCCATTACAACGATCGACTGTTGCTCGGCCTGAAGTAACCTCAATTAAATGGCACGAGTTGCCGTCGTTCATTACGTTCGTTGATAACGGTAATGGAACTGGAGTCCTGACGATCAATGCGGCAGGAACTGATGCCGGCTCTTCAACAACGATTACGGTCACGGCGACTGACTCTAACGGGACGGCGGACACAACATTCGATCTGGATGTCGTGGCTCCGGACACGTATGTCACAAACGCGCCGGTGCAGCGCATCAACGCTGGTGGCGGAGCGGCCGGTGAATTCACGACCGACCGGTTCGCCAATACCGGCAACATCTACACGACACGCTCGGCGATCGACGTGTCTCAAACGCCAGGTGTTCCGGCCAACCTGTTCCAGTCGACTCGATGGGACGCAGCGAGTGGTGCCGAGCTGCAGTACAGCATTCCGGCCGCCGCTGGCAATTACGAAGTGCGGCTGTACTTCGCGGAAATCTACGGCCCGACGTCGCGGACTGGTGGTCGAGTTTTCGACGTCAGCATTGAAGGCCAGCAGGTGCTGGATGACTTTGATGTGTTCCAGGCAGCCGGAGGAGCCAACAAGGCGATCGTCCGCACCTTTGACGTGACCAGCGACGGCACGATCAACATTGACTTCGGCCACGTGGTTGAGAATCCGGATGTTATGGGGATCGAGATCATCGATAAAAACGTGATCGACAACTCAGGACCGAACGTGACAGCCCTCTCTGCGGTGTCCGTGCCGGTCAACGGTTCTCGAACGGTGAACGTCTCGGCCGCCGACGTCGATGGCGATGCCATCACGCTGACGGCGATCAACCTGCCGGAGTTTGCCAGCTTCACTGACCACGGAAACGGCACCGGCTCGGTGACGTTCAATCCGACATCGACGGACGACGGGGCGTACCCGATCGCCATTCAGGCGACATCGGGAACTCAGCCGCTGTTCGATGTGAAATCGTTCGTAGCGACAGTGACTCGCACCGAAGCGGTGCAGCAGCCAGGTCAGCCGGTATTCGGCGGCTCAGTCACCAATGGCGGAACGGTCACGGCCACGGATGGCGTCCGCATCGACGGACCAGCCGATCCCGTGACGGAGGGAACGACCGCCGTCTTCACGATTTCGCTGGACGCACCTGCCTCGGGGCCGGTTCTCGTGCTGCTTGAATTGAACGATGGCACGGCGACTCTGGCCGGTAATGATTTTGCTCCGCTGACTGCGAATGGAGGCCCCGCTGTCATCCGGTTTGCGGCTGGTGAACAGGTGAAGCAGGTTGCAATCAACGTCAAGGTGGACAACGTCGGCGAGATCGATGAAACCTTCTCGCTGTCGATCACCGGTGCCTCGGGCACAACGATCGACAGTGCCAACAGTACAGCGACGGCGACGATTGCCGGAGCGACGATTGGCATTTCAGCCACGCCGGCTCAGAAGATCGCAGCGGGCACCGGCCCGGTCAGCGTGATCGTGTCCACTCGCAGTACCGATGGCATGCCGGTCGTGCTGTCGCAGAACTCGCTGCCGTCCTACGCGACGTTCATGGACAACGGCAACGGCACGGCGACCATCACGTTCAATCCGGCGGTGTCGAATATCGGATCGGGAACGGTCAGCTTTACGGCGACGGACGCCAACACCAGCGCGTCGAGTTCGTTCGATGTTGAAGTCGTGGCGGCTGAATCGGTTCAGAACAACGAATCCATCATCCGCATCAACGCTGGCGACGGAGCTGTCGGAACCTATGGTGCCGATCAGTTTGCCAACACCGGCAACCGGTACTCGACACGGGCGGCCATTGATCTTTCGGACTCATCTGTGCCGGACGGCACTCCAGCGGCGATCTTCCAGACAACCCGTTGGGATGCCGCCGGTGGTTCTGAGCTGAGTTACAACATTCCCGTCGCGGCCGGTGACTATCAGGTCAGACTGTACTTCGCGGAAATTTACGGCCCGACGTCGCAGGTTGGAGCTCGAATCTTCAACGTCAGCATCGAAGGTCAGCAGGTGCTGACGAACTTCGACGTCTTTGCAGCCGCCGGTGGTGCCAACCGTGGCATTGTCCGCAGCTTCGACGTGACCAGCGACGGCACGATCAACATCGACTTCGGCCACGTGGTCGAAAATCCGGATGTGATGGCGATCGAGATCATCGACCGGAACACGATCGTCAACACGGCTCCGGTGGTCTCACCGGTGGCGGCTCAGACGGTGACGCCGGGAGGCTCACTCAGCATTCCGGTCCAGGCGGTGGATGCTGACCCTCAGGACCACGTCACTCTGGAAGTCTTCGGACTGCCGTCCTTCGCCAGCTTTAACGACAACGGTGACGGCACAGGCCTCATCAGCGTCAACCCGCCAGTCAGTGTCAAACCGTCAGGCAGCGACGCCGGAGAATTCCCCATCTCGATTCAGGCCACTTCCGGAGACCAGAACCTCACCGACCTGACCGCCTTCGAACTGGCACTCGGGCAGTTGATGGGCCTTCAGGGCTGATTCAAGCCATCATGCCGCGCTCGAACCGGCACCCGTTCACCAACAGCCGTCTGGTGAACGGAGTGACCAACTGGTGAGTGAATCACGCTTGTCAGGAGCTCCAGTATGCAGCTGACGGCTTCCTGCCTGCCTTTCCGGGGCGTACCCGGGGTTCCTCTATGTGGCGGTGGGGTAAAGTCGCTTCTGCTCTCCGGTGATTCGGAAGGTCTGGTAGTCGTTCCAGTCGTTGCTTGGGCTGGCGGTTCGGTTGGCGAGCTTGGCCAGAGCCCCGTCGAGGTGTCAGCGCATGCCGGTGCGGTCCAGTCGGTCCTCGACGACGAGACGGCAGGAGCCTTCGATCGGGCACCGACCGCAGGCTGCTCGGCTCGCGATCGGGTAGCCTTCACGCAGGTACTCGCCGAAACGCATGCGCGAGCGATTGTTCTCGAAGTACGTGATCGCTGATAGATAAAAGAAAGCACGTCGCCCGCCCGTCACGAACACAATGTCCGTGACGGGCGGGCTTTTTGCATTGTCAGGGGCCAAGTGTCAGGCGGTGAGGAATCTCAACGAAGGCGTGATTGCTGTTTCAATCTGATTTCACCGCTGAGCGCTGACGTGGCAGTCAGCACGGCAGCGACAAGGATGAAGATATTCCATGAATCACCGATCGCGCCGAGGAGACTAGCGATGATCGAAGAACCGTGGATGTAAGCGGTGTTCAGCTTGTTTCGTGCTGAAGACAAGTAGAATCTCCCATGTTGGGCTGGATGAGTGTGTGGGGTCAGTCGCCGGTCCAGGCATTGCACTCAGACCGGAACGGACAGGTAGGACAGTTCATGGGGCTGGGAGCCGGGTAGAAGTGACCGGCCTCGATGGCTCGCCAGGTGTGCTTGACGACCAGGACTGTTCGATGGGAACGACGGCGGTTGACTTTGACGTTGAACGCCTCGACCGTGGGCTTCTTTGTTTTGGTCAGCACGAGGAAACGCAGCCGGACTTCCCTGTCCGGCATCAGGCGTCGGGCGAGTTCGCTGTAGAGCAGCAGTTGGGAGGATGAGTTTTCGGCCTGATTTTGGGACCAGCGACTGCGGGCTGTCTTGAAGTCGGTGATGACCAGCGCGTCGCTTGTCGTCGTGAGCAGATCGATGCGTGCCAGCAGGTCCGGCACGCCGGGGATCAGCTCGCCGCGAAGTTCTTCCTCGATGCCGATGACGATGTCGTCGGATGCGACGGCAGGTGATTCTCGGAAGGCGGTGAGCATCCGGTCGGCGAGGGCACTGAGTGAGTTGTGGTCCTCGCCCTTGCCGAAGCGGATGTCTTCGTAGTCTGTCGCTCGCCCCTGCCACGCTTCCTGAAAGACGTCGAGCAACTGGTCCAGCGATGGTGACTCGTTTCCACACAGCCGCTCGGTGAAGTGAAACTCCAGTGCTGAGTGGATGGCTCCGCCGAAGATCAGGGCGGACGACACGACGGTCTCGGGCAGAGCATCGACATACTTAAAGCGGTAACGCAGCGGACACTGCTGGTACGTCGTGATGGCCGAGTGCGAGATGTAGTCACGCTTCGCACCAACCACGCTGACTGGTGTGCTGCGTTGATCGGCCGCGGCGATCATCGTGACGGCCCGGCCGGTACCGCCTTGAGTTCATCGATCAGGGTGCTGGCGTCGGTGATCGACAGATCGTCGGGACGCTGCACATGGAATCGATCCTGCACCAGCCGAGCCACGTCGATGCGGTTTCTACCCGCAATGGCATGGATGGCTTTAACCTGCGAACTGGTCGCCTGTCGTGGGCCGTGGCCGTTTGTGGAATGGCCATTGTTCGTGCCGTTACCATTTCCGTTTGTGCGATAGCGGTCGAAGCTGTGGCCATTACCGCCCCCGTTGGCCGGCTCCTGGCTGTTGCCGTTCAGCTCTTCATCAACGGACGCCTTGGCCAGTTGATAGAGCTGCCGGATGCGGTCGCGTAGACGCTCGGGTTGTTCGACCAGCGAGTTGTCGAGTTCGAGTTCCAGGTTCACGGACGCACCTCGCGATCCGTAATTGGGCTCGCCGACCTTTCGGCTGAGCCCGACGTTCAGTTTCATGGGCATGAAGTTC
>JABMPE010000373.1 GCA_013203845.1 Rhodopirellula sp.
CAAACAAAAATAAAATGCAACGTCAACTGAAGCCGGAATACAACATCTCACCAACGAAAACCAGGTCGGAATGAGTATCCGGACACGCTGCTAGATATCCGAAGATCTCGACGGCTCTCTGATAGTTCTCTGAGTGCTCACCAGCCGGAATGTATTGAGCGGCGTGGTCACAGAGTGCTTCGCGGAATTCCGCTGTCGTTGATCGTAACTCCGACTGCAGATCCGAAAAGAATCGCTCATCGTTAAACCACCAGGTTCTGAAGACCAGCGCTGCAAGTGCGACGATGCCGTGTGAGATCGCTGCATTCGCAACAATTCCATGCACACGCTTATCGGGCGTTTGGTTTAACCAGTGCTCCTGCAGGGCCGCCGCCGCTTCATTGCATCGCAGTCTTCCGAGGATGGTCGTGGCGAATGCTCGTTGCGAGTACATTCGAGAGTTAAGCAACACTTTTAATTGCCCGACGACTGTAGTCCGACAGTTTGGAGAGTATCGATGAGGTGAGTGATGAATTGCGGTGGCCGCCATTGGGCCATCATGACGAGCCAGCTCAGCGACGAATTGCTCACCTGCTGTTTCGCCAGCCAGTTGCTCGCCAAGCCGTTCCAATTGCACGGCGATATCGGAGAAGGTCAACGCTGCGAAACCACGGGCTGACAGTTCTGGCTGAGCCCGTACTTCTGAAACCGATGACTCGGCGAAGAAGAAGTCCTGCAGAACTTCGAACGTAAACCGGATCCTGTCATCGTGGTCGGGATGCGTTTCCAGAATGCTGGCGTTGATCAGTCGTTCGACAACTGGCCCCGGTGGATTCACTGAATCAAATCGGGGCACCGGAAACTGTGGATCGTCATTGAGCTGATCCACTTGAGCCCAGCCTGAGTCATTCCGCGCTACTGTTCGTGCGACGGCGAGCAGTGACTGACGAAACAATGACGTTGCGATCCTTGTTACCGTTTCAGTTTCCGTGTTGAGACGATGCTCGATCCACAGTTCCAGAATTCCGGTTTGAGTTGTTAGCTCATCTGAGAGAACACCGTTTGACAGCAGCTCGATTGCCGCCTTCATGGTAAATGGATGAGTCAGTTCCTGACGTACCTGCTTTGGCAGTTGCCACCATGTTTCCTGGGACAGCTGGCGTTTCACCCAGGCCTTAACGGCCTCTTCGAGCGTAAAGCGTCCCGGGATCTCATGCCCCTGCAAACGGTCGAACATCCGTCCTTCATCATTGCTATGAACGGACTTTGCTGCTTTGGGGTGTTCGATGTCCTGGAGAATTGAGCGATTCCACGTAGCATCGTGACATTTCCTCCAGAACTCGCGACGAGAAGCAACGACCAGTACCGAGGCCTTGCCAAGTCGAGATCGCAGCCAATGATCGATTGCTCTGCGAACTCCCACTGGGTCGCCAGTCTCGTCCAGACCGTCGACAACCACTGTCAGGGGAGAATTGCCGATCATCCTGGCGATATGCGACTCTTCAGACCGTTGGATATCCAGCTCCATAGACCCGTGCAGTTGCGTGATCACCTCGCGGACAAGACTGTCGGATTCGGTAAAAGCGATATCACGGGCAAGCAGAAAGAGCGTCGGCGTCTGAGAGGAACTGCGTTCTGTAAATCGGGCCAATAGACTGGTCTTACCGATGCCCGAATCCGCAACGAGTGGAATTAGAGTTTCGATGAATGTCTTTCCCGTGTGGCCGGACGCGTTCTGCAAGGCTTGTTGCCAGAGCCCGAACAGTGTGTCATCAGCTTCTCGGTCGACATAGGCATCCGGCTGATAACGTCCCTGATTCTTGAGGCGGTCAAGCGTGTCGGCATTTGCTTGCCGACACGCAGCGAGTAACGAGTGCATCGACAATCTTGAAAACGGGATCCCAAGATACTCACGCCGCAAATCCTGCAAATCCTCGTCAAGATGCTGTGCCAGCCTTGTCCCGCCGAGGACTGTTAGTTTAGCAGGAGCGGCGGCGGCAACTGCGTCGGTTAGCCAATTGAGTCCTTTACCTTTTGACGGCAGCCTGCCAACATCGCGAGAAAGTGCCAGTACAATCTCATCACAAACGGGGCACGCCGCGCGAGCATCTGCAACATCTTTGACGGCCTTGGTCCACCACGATTCACGTTCGGTCGTACACTGAATCGCGATGCGGCACGTCGCGGGGGAGTCACCGACATAAGAGTCAGGCTGTCCCTGAATGCTGTCACCACGTTCGTTTCTTCCATGTGGCGTGATGCCGAAGTACGCGGCATCAATGCGTGGCAAAAGCGAATCACATAACGCGTGAAACTCGGTCCCCTTGAGTTGCTGCAACTTGTAAAACGTATCACTTTGCATCGGGCCATTATAGACGGATGAATGATCTGCACGAGAGTGACCGACCGTTCGAGACCGGGCGACAGGCCGATGGATAATGGCTCACGAGCACGCCGCGTTCACGCATTTTGGCGATCTTCGGAGCCCACTCGGCCATCCGACTTTGCGATCCAAGATCAATCACGAACTCATCAGACTTTCCAGTCGAGCGATCGATTCCGGACAGCAGCATGTCGAAGGTCTCGCCCGACAGCCGTTCGGCAAGCACGACCCGCAGGCTTTCCCAGCCGTTGATTCAAAATCGGAGCAGGGGGCCTTCTCCTTCGTCAACTCGCGAGCAATCCATGAAATCGAGCGGCCCTCATTGAACCAGGCAAACATCTGGCGGACCGACCTGGCTTCGGCATAGTCAATTCGGATTCCTTTCTCCGGCTTCGGACCGCGACGGGGATTTGCAGCCGCTTCGGGATCAATGAAGAAGGACTCATAGCCGTAGGGCAGATCACCCGTGCTGAGATTCCCCAGAACTCGCCCCAGTTGCCCGCGTCGAACTCTTCGCCCCAGTTCGTTGATCGTGGCGCTATTGTGCAACTCCATGACCTTGACGCGGAGTTCCCATCCGGGTTGATCCGTGTCCATCCCTTCGCTGGTCGAAATAAAGCGACCACCAGCAAACACCAGGTCCGTGATAAAAGCGAAGGCGTTGTCAGCCCGAGTCAGCCGGGACTGGTCATCAACCACAAGAATCGCGACTTCACCGGCCAGCACCATCTGCTTAAGCCGCACGAACTCGTTCCGAAACGTCTTCGTCCCGGACTCTGCTTCGTCATAAATGACGACCGCATCGGAATGTTCAATTCCCTTCTGAGCCAACCCACCGTGAATCTCACGCTCCTGGTCGACGCAACTTCTGGTACTCTGCAGATCGGAAGAGTACCTTGTATAGATCACAACCTTCTGGCACATTTCAACACCTCTCGCAGCAACAAAGAATCTGTTGCCAGCAAGAGAACCAACCGGTCGAGTTCGCTGAAGAACGGTTTTTCCTGCCCGAGTGTGTCAAACATGACGTCGGTTGTCAGCTACGCGAAGTAGCTCTTCACCGGTAAAATCAAGTCATTTGGGGAATAACCGAGCAATCAGACGAGCCCCCACCGGAAGTATCGGTAAGGTCCCCGGCGGCTGCGCTCCTTCATCCGGCCTACTACGCTCGGTACGGACGGGTAGTCAGGTAGGCTGCATGCAATGCGGCAGAAAATCAGCTGGCGTTCAGAAACCGACAGTCTGTCAAAATTGGACGAGTTCGGTTTCAAACGCGTTCGACTCGAATCGAGCAAAACGTCCTCAGCCCGCTGATGATTCTGCTGCTGTTGCCTCCGGGAATGGCCGAATCCGGGTATGATCGGTGGACGCTGATGTGTCTCCTGTCTGCTGGAGTATCGTTTGATGAATATTCGGATGGTTGTCGTTCTTCAACTGGGCCTTGTTGCGGCTGCGCATTGGGTTCACGCGGCAGATCCCGAAGCTGCCAGGCTGGATCCGGCGGCGGTTGATTTCTTCGAGAAGAAGATCCGTCCGGTGCTGGTCAATCAGTGCTACGAGTGTCACTCAGTGCAGGCGAAGGTCGATGGGAAACTCAAAGGTGGCCTGCTGCTGGACAGTCGGCAGGCTTCACAGACTGGTGGTGATTCGGGGCCGTCGGTTGTGCCGCGAAAGCTGGATGAGAGTTTGATCATCGAGGCAATCCGGTACGGCGAGGATTCTTACCAGATGCCTCCGGCCGGAAAGCTGCCCGATCTGGTCATTGCCGATTTCGAAAAGTGGATTGCGATGGGGGCTCCTGATCCGCGGGATGCTCCGACAGCGGTGACTGCCCGGACTGAGATCAACTGGGACGTCGCCCGGCAGCACTGGTCGTTTCAGGAGCCGGAGAATTCTCCAACTCCTGAGGTGAAAGAAACCGAGTGGGTTCAGAAGCCGATCGATGCCTTCATCCTGGCGAAGCTTGAAGAGGCCGGGCTGAAACACTCGGAACGCGCTCAACGTCAGACGTTGCTGCGGCGGGCGAGTTTCGATCTGACCGGCCTGCCACCAACGGTCGAGCAGCTCGACGAGTTTCTGAACGACACCTCGCCAGACGCGTTCGCGAAGCTGGTTGATCGGCTACTGGATTCGCCGAGCTATGGCGAACGCTGGGCGCGACACTGGCTCGACGTCGCTCGCTACTCGGAAGACAACACGAACATGGGTCCGCACAACGGGCCGTATCCGCATGCCTGGCGATATCGTGACTGGGTGGTGCAGGCGTTGAACGATGACGTGCCGTACGACGAGTTTATCGTGCGGCAACTCGCGACCGACTTCCTGCCAGAGACCGGTCCGGAAGATCACGCGGCACTGGGTTTTCAGGGACTGGCACCGTCGTATCATAAGGAAGTCGCGCTGGCGAAGCTCGTTCTGGAAAATCGATACGCGGACGAGTGGGAAGATCGCGTGGACGCAATCGGTCGGGGCCTGCTCGGACTGACGCTGGCCTGCGCCCGCTGTCACAATCACAAATACGATCCGGTCACTGTCGAAGATTACTACTCGCTGGCGAGCATCTTTGCGTCGTGCCGGCAGACGACCAGGCCAGTGATTACTGACGAGGAAATCGCGAAGACTCAGCCGGTGCGTGACAAGGTCACGAAGCTGGAAGAGCAGCTGGCCGCCTGGGACAAGCAGATCAAGGAGTTGCCTAAAGAAATCGCCGAGCTGGAGAAGAAGCTCAAAGAACACTCGGCCACGACGGCGGCGGGCGCGAGCACCGCGTCAGCCTCACCAGACGAACCAGCCGTCGAGAAGAAAACCGACGACAAGAAAGCCGACGACAAAACAACGGACGCCTCTGCCGAAGGCGCGACACCTGACGTATTCGATCCCGACAAGGCTCAGCAGCGGATCGTCGAAGCGAAGGAGCTGATCGAAAAGGCAAAAGCAGGGACGACAGAAACGAAGGCGGAGGTCGCCGAACTCAAGAAGACGCCGGGCTTCGAAGTGCCCGTGGCGGATGCACTCACCGAAGAGCAGGTTCGCGTGGAAGAGATCAGCAAGGAACGGATGAAGATCGTCTATTACCCGAACAAGCCACGCGACCTGAACGTCTTCATTCGTGGAGATGCAGGCCGGCTCGGGGCACCGGTGCAGCGACGATTTCTGCAGTTGCTCTCTCCGGAAAAGAACGAGCCCTACACCAACGGCAGCGGACGCCTGGAACTGGCTCGTGCCATTACCAGTCGAGACAACCCACTGACGGCTCGCGTTTTCGTCAACCGCGTCTGGATGCACCACTTCGGCATGGGACTGGTCGACTCGCCCAGCAACTTCGGTGTCACCGGCTCCAGACCGTCTCATCCGAAACTACTTGACGATCTGGCCGTTCGATTCATGGACAATGGCTGGTCGCTGAAATGGCTGCATCGTGAAATCATGCTGTCCTCGACGTATCAGCAGTCTTCGTTGCCGGTCGACGCCGTCCCACTGAAGGAGGTTGACCCGGACAATCGCCTGCTGGCTCACTTCAATCGTCGCCGACTGAATGCCGAAGCGTTTCGTGATTCGGTGCTGGCCGTCAGCGGGCAACTTGACCCGACAGTCGGTGGCCCCTCAGGCGACGCCGACAAAGCGGACTTTAAACGACGAACACTGTACTCGGCGGTCTCGCGTCACAAGCTCAGCGACACGCTGCAGACGTTCGACTTTCCCGATCCAGCAATTCACTGTGCGAGGCGTGCGGACTCCACGACTCCGCTGCAGCAGATGTTTATTCTGAATTCGCCGTTCATGCGCGAGCAGGCGGCCGCTTTAGCCAATCGAGTCGGCACGAGCGGCAGTACAACCAACGAGCAGAAAGTGAAGCTCGTGCATCGGCTGCTTTTCGCCCGCGATGCTTCTGCCGTAGAACTGGCGATCGCCCGCGAGTTCCTGCCTGAGGATTTGTCGGCTTCCGCGTCGTCGGCTCGACTAAGCGACGCCGAAGCGGTCGCACCCACGTTTTCAGGCAAGCGAGTTCGAGCCGACATCGCGCAGCTTGGCGACAACTACTCTGTTGAAATGTGGATTCGCAATACGTTGCCCGTTTCGTCGCGACCGGTGACCGGGTACATCTTCTCGCGCGGTGCTGAGCAACCCGCGACCGATCACGGTGACCATTTCGGAATCAGCGGCACCTCGGGCGGTCAGCCGGGGCGTCTCCTCTTTTATAACGGAGCGACTCATAAGCAGTCTGTTCGTGGAGCCGAGATCCTGAAGGTTAACCAGTGGTATCACGTCGCCCTGGTACGGAGCGGCAAGACCGTTTCGCTGTACCTGAACGGCGACATCCTGAAGGGAGCCACCGTGACAGCGAATCCAGGCTACAAGTCTGGCGTGGGACTCGTTTTTGTCGGAGGTCGTCGTGACAATTTTGCGAACTTCCAGGGCCAGATTCAGGAAGCCGCTCTGTTTAACCGATCGCTCACAAGCGAAGAGGTCGCTCAACATTATTCGGCCTCAAGTATTGTCGAGGCTGAAAACGAAATCGGCAGACTCGCCTCGCACGCTGACTACGCAACAGCGATCCTCAAGTCCGAACCAATCGCCTACTGGCCGCTTCGTACTGACCCGCTGACCGCTGCTCAAGCCAGCGACCGATCGGAAAACTCCAACCACGGTGTCTATGAAGGACGAGCAGGCGGCGTCACCGTGCAGACCCGCTGGAGCCGTTACGCCCACGCCTTACTCAGCAGCAACGAATTCCTGTTTATTGACTGATGACCCATGAGCAATTTTCAACGAAATTCATCTCAGCACGTGTCACGCCGTGACCTGCTTCGAACAGTCGGAGGCGGCTTCGGTGCCCTGGGACTGGCGAGTCTGCTGCAGAATTCCGCCGGCGCGGCGTCTCAGTTGCCCCACTTTGCGCCGCGAGCGAAGCGGGCGATCTTCCTCTTTATGGGCGGAGGACCATCGCAGGTCGACACGTTCGATCCAAAGCCACTACTCAAGAAGCTGGAAGGTCAGAAACCACCGGGTGCCGACATCCGCACTGCTTCGCCTACGGCGGGGCTGATGCCATCGACAGTTCGATTTCTGCCTTCCGGGCAGTCGGGAATTCCGGTTTCCGAACATCTTCAGCAGACGGCCCGCCACATCGACGACATGGCGATCATCCGATCGATGCACACCGACTTTCCCAATCACGCGCCGGCACTGTGCATGATGAATCTGGGAGTGCTGACGCCGACACGTCCCAGCCTGGGATCGTGGATGTCATACGGACTGGGGACAGAAAACGACAACCTGCCTGGTTACATCGCTCTGTGTCCGGGTAAGCCGGTGGTCGGTCCGAAACTCTGGGGCGCCGCCTTTCTGCCCGGTCGGCACCAGGCCACGCATATCGATTATTCTGATCTGACTCCTTCGAAGATGATCCCGCATCTGAAGAATGAATTCCTCGCCCAGGACGAACAGCGCGAACAGTTGGATCTGATCAAGAAACTGAATCGCGAACACCAGAAGCTGCGTCCAGGAGATGACTCACTGGAAACCCGTATTCGATCGATGGAGCTGGCATATCGCATGCAGTTCGAAGCGCTGGACACCTTCGACATCGCAACCGAAACCAAAGAAACACAGGATGCTTACGGCACGAGCCAGTTCTCGAAGGCGTGCCTGCTGGCCAGACGACTCAGTGAAAAAGGCGTTCGCTTCGTGCAGGTGTACTACGGAAACCGGCAACCCTGGGACACGCACAGCAAGCACAACGCCCAGAACGAGAAGCTCTGCAAAGACATCGATCAGCCGGTCGCTCAGCTGCTCACCGACCTGAAGCAGCGAGGTTTGTTCGACGAGACGCTGGTCATCTGGGGCGGAGAATTCGGCAGAACACCGACCTCGCAAAGCGGCGACGGTCGCGACCACAACCCGAACGGTTTCACCATGTGGGTCGCTGGCGGCGGCATTAAAGGCGGGACCATTCACGGAGCGACCGACGACTTCGGTTTCACCGCCGTCGAGGACAAAGTCCACGTTCACGATCTGCACGCCACGATCCTGCACCAGTTCGATCTCGACCACGAGAAGCTCACCTATCCTTACAGCGGTCGTAACTTCCGGCTGACCGATGTCGAAGGCCGAGTCGTTCACAACATCCTGTCATAAGGATCGACAAACTGTCGACCTCCGGTTTCGACTGGGTAATACCATCGCGACTGAGACATCCACGCCCAGGCCGACCATGCAATGTTCCTTTCAAAATTCGCGACGCTGCGGAACGAAGTTGGCAGTGTTCCGCCTGAGCCTGATGATCACACTGACGCTCTGGCTTTGTGTGGCGGCGTTCAGTACTACCGTTCGGGCTGACGATACCGCTCGGCTGGAATTCTTCGAGAAACGCATTCGTCCGGTGCTGGCGGGGCAGTGCTACAAATGCCACTCGTCGATTTCGCCCGAGGCGAAAGGGAAACTGCTGCTGGACACTCGCGCCGGAATTCGCCAAGGCGGCGAATCGGGGCCGGCGATTGTGCCCGGCAAGACGGACGAGAGCCTGCTGATTTCGGCGTTAAAGCACGAGTCGTTCGAGATGCCGCCAGGGAGAAAACTTCCCGAATCCGTCGTCAATGACTTTTCGCAGTGGATTCGGCAGGGAGCCGTCGATCCGCGAGACACTCCGGCCAAACCGGACGTCCTGGCCAAAGAGATTCGCGAATCTGAATTCGAGCAACGAAGCACCTGGTGGAGCTTTCAGCCACTCAGGAACTCGTCGCCGCCCACTGTCGAGTCGCCGGCCTGGTCGAAGTCGCCGATTGATCGATTCCTGCTGGCGAAGCTCGTCTCACAGGATCTTGAGCCGTCTGTCCGTGCCGATCGTCACACGCTGATTCGTCGGCTGAGCTTCGCGTTGACCGGTCTGCCGCCGACTTCTGAAGCTGTTGCCGAGTTCACGAACGACAGCTCGCCCGCTGCCTGGAAATCCCTCGTTGATCGACTGCTGGCGTCACCGCATTTCGGAGAGCACTGGGCTCGCCACTGGATGGACGTCGTGCGTTACACCGACACGTACGGTTACGAGTGGGACATCCCGGCCAAAGGTGCATGGCGATACCGCGACTACCTGATTCGAGCCTTCAATCAGGATGTGCCGTTCGATCAGCTGGTGCGGGAACAGATTGCCGGAGACCTGCTGTCTGAACCGCGGATCAATTCGCAGGAGCAGATTAACGAATCAAAAATAGGCGTCATGTTCTACCAGCTCGGTGAGAAGCGGCATGGAGACAGCTCCGAATTCAACGGCATCCATCAGGAAATGCTCGACAACAAAATCGACGCGTTCTCAAAAGCGTTTCAGGCGTTGACCATTTCGTGCGCCCGTTGCCACGACCATAAGCTCGACCCGATCGCTCAGACCGAATATTACGCGCTGGCCGGAATCTTCATGAGTTCCAGATGGCTCACGAACACCGTCGACCTTCCCACACGGAACTCGTCCGCCTTCGCGAAACTGCGGCAGTTGAAGAGCGGCCTGCGAAAACAACTGGCCGACCGATGGATGCAGGATCTGGCGACACTGCAGACAGTCATGGTCACGGCGTCATCCCAGGGAACGGGAGCTTCACCGGCAACGCCAGGGGAAGCTCCATTCACGCGGGTGGCTTCGCCAACGAGTTTGACGGTTGCTGCAAAGCTGAGGGATAGCTGGCTGAAACTGCTGGCAGCAAAGAAGGCGGACGAACGAACGCTTGAAGACCCGCTGCATATGTGGAGTCGAATGACGAAGTCGGCATCTCCGGACGAAATCTCTGCAACGTGGAAAACGGTCTCGGACACCAGGGCGAAGGTGTCAGCTAAACGAGTCACAGAAAACGCAGGCCACTTCAAAGTCGTCGCGGATTTCCGCAAGGGAATTCCCAAAGGCTGGTCGGTCGACGGAGCAGGGCTCGCCGAGCCTGCACGCACGGGTGACTTCACCGTCGCCTTGCAGGGCGATTCGGCCATCGGCGTCATTCTTCCGGGCGGGCTGTTCACGAATGCGTTTTCGCCCCGCCTGAACGGTGCCGTGCGGACACCGCTGCTCGAAAAGTTTCCGCACGGTCGCCTCAGCTTCGAATATGCCGGAGGCGATTTTGCCGCGCACCGCTGTGTCATCGACAACGCATTCATCACAGAAAAACAGAAGTACCTGAATCATCCGGAACCGGTTTGGGAATCACTCTCGACCCGACAGGAAATGAAGGATCGCCGGCTGTACATCGAGTTTGCGACGAAGACGAGCAATCCTAACTTTCCGCCGCGAGTGGGGCTCGGAGGCGCCTGCTCCGATGCCCAGGCCGCTGTTCCTGAAAGCTGGTTCGGCCTGACTCGCGTAGTGAATCACTCCGCGCCGCACACGCCGCTCGACGAACTGGCACGCTTCGCTTCTCTGTTCGAGAATGCGGCCGGCGCTGACGAGCGTCTCCCGAAAACACTCGACGAAGCCGCAAGGCGATACATCCAATGGTTGTCCGAAGCCGTCGCCGCGTGGCGGGATGACCAGGCCACTCCGGAACACGTCGAGCTGTTGAGCTGGTTGCTCAGAAACCAGCTGGTGTCCAATTCGCTCGGCGATTTATCCGAGCCCGTTCGAAATCTGGTCGAGCAGTACCGGCAAACTGAGCAGCAGCTCAAACTGCCGTGGACCGTCAACGGGATGCTGGACCAGGACGACGGTATTGATTACCGATTGAATATTCGAGGCGACTATGACCAGCTGGGTGACGCCGTGCCGCGAGGCTATCTGAAGCTGCTGCACAGCAATGAAGGCCGGGTGCATGATCGTCACAGTGGCCGGCTGGAACTCGCGCAGGTTGTCGCCAGTCCTGACAACCCTCTCACCGCGCGCGTTTATGTCAATCGGATTTGGCATTGGCTGTTCGGAACGGGACTCGTCGCGACGCCTGGCAATTTTGGTCTGCTGGGAGACCGGCCTTCGCATCCAGAACTGCTCGACTGGCTGACAACGCAATTCATCGCGGAAGGCTGGTCGACAAAGAAACTCATCCGACAGATCGTGCTGACCGAAGCGTGGCGGCAGTCGAGTTCGACCAATCCCCGAGCGCGCGAGATCGATCCCCGCAACCGGTTGCTGCATCATTACCCACTGCGGCGGCTGGAGGCCGAGGCAATCCGGGATTCCATTCAGCTGGTGTCCGGTCGGCTGGACGAAACTCTTTTCGGTCCCACCGACAATCCGCACCGCGCCAATGAAGACGC
>JABMPE010000047.1 GCA_013203845.1 Rhodopirellula sp.
ACCATGTTGAAGTTCCACAGATGGAATCCGCTCAGTGTCGTCGGCACGCCAAGTTCCAGAGCGTGCTGGCACATCCAGCGGCCCGTTCCCTTCTGACCGGCGGTGTCGAGAATCTTGTCGACCAGTTCGCCGTCGCCTTCTTTGTCAGCGACGGTAAAGATGTCGCGAGTGATCTCAATCAGGTAACTGTCGAGCTGACCTTCGTTCCATTCTTTGAAGACCTGGAACAGTTCGTGGTTGGTGAGCCCCAGACCGTGCTTGAGGATGTAGTAGGCTTCGCAGATCAACTGCATGTCGCCGTATTCGATGCCGTTATGCACCATCTTGACGTAATGGCCGGCTCCGGCTTCACCCACCCATTCGCAGCAGGGAATGTCATTGTTTTCGCCGACCTTGGCACTGATCGCCTGCAGGATGTCTTTGACGAACGGCCAGGCTTCCGGATCGCCGCCGGGCATGATGCTGGGGCCTTTGAGGGCTCCTTCTTCGCCGCCGGAAACGCCGGTGCCAATGAAGCGGAAGCCTTCCGCCTTGAGTTCCGGACAGCGGCGGTTGGTGTCGACATAATCGGCGTTGCCACCGTCGATGATGATGTCACCTTCGTCGAGCAGCGGCTTCAGACTGTCAATGACGGCATCAACCGGCTTGCCGGCTTTGACCATGATCATCACGCGGCGCGGTGACGCGAGGCTGTTGACGAACTCTTCGAGCGACTCGTAACCATGAATGCGTTCGGCGGCACCTTCTTCGACGACACCTTCCGGGCGATTCCCCAGCCCGTTGACGAAGTCCGTCATCGTCTCGGTGGTGCGGTTGTAAACGGAGACGTTGAACCCTTTATTGGCCATATTCATGACCAGGTTCTGTCCCATCACAGCGAGGCCAATCAGGCCGATATCGTTATTAGACATCTTTGATTCCGATTATCAAAAAGTAGGGTGGGCTTTGCCCACCATTGCATTTGAAAACGTGCGGCACTGATTGGTGGGCGGTGCCCACCCTACAGGATCAGCGTTGGATACGAGCCGAACCGCCAGCAGCGAAGGCTTCGACCTGAGACAACGATGCCATCGTGGTGTCGCCGGGGAAGGTGGTCAACAGGGCTCCGTGAGCCCAGCCGAGTCGCAGTGCTTCTTCTGGAGACTTGCCGCTGAGCAGACCGTAGATCAGACCGGATGCAAATCCGTCTCCACCACCGACTCGGTCAAACACGCCGAGTTCGACCTGCGGAGCCTGGAAGGTTTCGCCTTCCAGCCACAGCACGGCACTCCATGAGTGACGATTGGTGTTGTGTACTTCTCGAAGAGTCGTCGCGACGGCTTTGACGTTCGGCAGTTCTTTGGCGACGCCTTCCATCATGCCGAAGAAGGCACTCGGATCGAGCTTACCCTTCGCTTCGACGTCCTGACCTTTAATGCCCAGACCCATCTGCAGGTCTTCTTCGTTACCGACGAGCACGTCGCACAGTTCGACAATGCTCCGCAGCGTCGACTGGCAGGTATCCAGGCCGCCGGAAATCTGCCACAGCTTCGCTCGGTAGTTCAGGTCGAAACTGACGATCGCTCCAGCGTCCTTCGCGGCTTTCATGCCTTCGATGATGACGGCAGGAGTCGTCGACGACAAAGCGGCGAAGATGCCGCCGCTGTGGAACCAGCGAACTCCGCCAGCTGTCTCGAAGATGCTCTTCCAATCGATGTCGCCGGGCTTGAGCTGAGCCGCCGCTTCGTTCGAGCGATTGTAGAACACGACCGGTGCGCGGACGCCGCAGCCCTGATCGCTGTAAACAGTGGCCATGTTCGGGCCGTTGACGCCGTTATGTTCGAACTCTTTATAGAACGGAGTCACGCCCATCGCGCGAACTCGTTCTTTGATCAGGTCGCCCAGCGGGTAGTTGACCATCGCCGTCGCAATGCCGGTGTTCATGCCGAAGCAGTCCGACAGGTTCGCCGCACAGTTGAATTCGCCGCCGCTGACGTGAATCGCACACTGTGTCGCCTTGCGGAACGGGATGCGACCTGGATCGATGCGGTTAACCATGGCTCCGAGAGCAAGAAAGTCGAGGCCACCTTCGGCGGGAATCGTCAGCATGATTGTTCCTTTGAGAGTCTGAATTCGTGTTTGAGTTCGTGTTTCTGAGCGACCAGTTTCCAGGCGAGCGCGAGGGAAATGACATGACTCGCGAACGGAATCCGCCCGCAGTTGATTTATGGTGTCGCCGACGAAGCTGCCCTGCTGGTCGGAGGCGTTGCGTCCGCGAGTCGCCAGAAAACTATAACTATCTGGCGATCATAGACTTAGGAGCCCATGTAGCGTCGGCAGAAGACCGACGGGACGCGGATTAGTGGCGGATAATACTAATTCACACCGCGTTACAAAAGTCGGGCGAAAAATCAGTAATGGCAGCCCAATTCCGAGTTTTCAGCCTGCCAGAACGATCGATTGACGCGAGACAGGATTCCTGTGTGAAGACGCCTGTGTGATGACCATCGAAATCGGGCAGCTCGGAACCGCGCAGCACCGTCTCGCCGTCAAAACGGTCAGGCAGCGACTTCGTCGTCTTCATCTTCGTCGTCTTCATCTTCGTCGTCTTCATCTTCGTCGTCTTCATCTTCGTCGTCTTCATCTTCGTCGTCTTCATCTTCGTCGTC
>JABMPE010000374.1 GCA_013203845.1 Rhodopirellula sp.
GATCTACTAGGCACTACAAATGCATTTCGAAACTCAGTCCCGAAATATCAATAACTTGGCACACGCCACCCAGGCAAAGCCGTTGAAGTCGGGAGTGTGAATCCCGAATCCGTCTATTAAGGTGTTCCAGAGCGGAGTGAACGTGTCGATCATGAGTGCTTCTCCGAGCGGAATCCAGATGTCATCGACAACCAGGCAGCGGAAGAAGAAGTGTTCGATGTCGAGATTTGTGGCTTCTTCGATTGACCGAGCGTGCTCTCGAATGCGTCCGTGAAGCTTGAAGGTTGTTTTCGAGCCCCGCAGCAGGCCACCTTTTCTCCCGACTTCAACGGTAAATCGTTGTAAGCTACTGACGGGCAATGGCAGGCTATTTCTACTAGGCACTACTTTGGTGATTTGCGGCGAAGAGCGGGATCAGTTTTTTGGGATTTCGTAGGGGGTTGAGTCGGGCTTCAGCGCCATGGTTGTGTAGAGTTTACGCGCATCTTCGCTGATCCGGGACGGTAGCACGTAGCGGCGGTTGGTGGATGTGTCCCGAAGGATGCTCGCCTGCACTGAGTTCAGTGTTCGAACGATCCTCGCTGGCGACATCGATTCAAACCGCAGCCGGACCCGGTAGGCCAGCGAACGAATGCAGACCAGCGCCAGGAAGCAGATTAGGATGTGTGCACGCACTCGCGCCGGCGTCCAGTGGAAGATCGGCCGAACGCGCAAATCGTGCTTGGCCACGCGGAAGCAGTCCTCGATCTGCCAGAGTTTTTTGTATTGCTCGATGGCCTCGCTCGCCGACAACTCCGCCGCGCTGGTGATGACGCCGTGCAAACCGTCCCAGCGGGCGGCCTGCTCCAGTTTCTTTTCCTCCAGAACGATCTTGGAGTCGCCTTCGATGCGAAGAAACCGCTTGTAGCCATAGTTGCTGATGAGCGACGCCGGGCTCTCGCTCTTGGCAATCTTGGCGCGCAACTTCTCAACGGCCTTCTCCCGATCATGGCGATCCTTGTCGGCCCGCTTCTGGCTGTAGGTGACGATCAGGCGGCGGCCGTCCCCGTAGTCCCACTCGCGAATCCGCTGGTAGGAGGCGCCGCTTTCGCTGGGCCGGTACGCATCCCTGTCGAGCACTTTTCGCGTCCAGGCGGCGGTCAGATTCTTCAGCCGAGCGGCGATGATGTAGGGGACCTCCAGTTGGTCGAGCAGCGCGAGGTTGTCTTTGCTGAGCATGGCGCTGTCGGCGGTGAAGACGATCCGCTTCAGATCGTACTTTTCGCGAATGTTGTTGATGGCGGTCTTCAGCGTGTCGCCCTCGAACTGGTTGCCGGGGTAGACTTCGTAGTCCACCGGCAGCCCTTCCTCGGTGGCCAGCAATCCGACTACAACCTGTGGCTGGTTGAACTTCATGTCCTTGCTGTAGCCGTTCTTTTTCAAATCGTCTTCGGTGAAGGACTCGAAATAGAGCGTCGTGCAATCGTAGAACAGCAGTTGGACGGGGTGGCGCAGCAGGTCACTGGCCGCCTCGCAGGCCTTGCTTTTGGCCTTTTCGATAACCTTCCGGTCGATGGAATCCATCATGCGGTAGACGCTCCGCAGGTTCAGATGCACACCGAAATCCTGTTCGAGAGCCGCCACCGTGGCGCGTTTGCTTTGGGGGTTGGCGAGGCGTCCCATCACGGTGTGGAACAGATTGCGTTCCGCGGCTTTGCGGCGGGCGCCCATGAGCTTGCCGAATCCCACCTCGCGATAGAGCTCGCCGAACACCTCGTGAACGCCGGTGACGACGCGCTGCTCTTCGCGGAGCTTCTTGAGGTTCACCGTGAGCGGCTGGTCGGGTTGGGCTTCGCTACGCTTGCGGGCCTCGACGGCCAACTGCGCCAAATCTTCGGCGGGGAATAGAGTGGGCTGGGATTCGGCCTCCAGTTTGGCTTTGACGTACTCGCCGAGATCGCGGAGACGCCCGAGTTCGTCGTCGTCGATGGCAATGCCGATGTGGCGGATAATGCGTTGCCGGATCTTGTCGTCTTGGCGGTAACTCTCGACGAGTTGGACCGACATGCGGGGGCTGTTGGGCGTGGATTTGACGCGAACGAACATGGGTTTCCGTATCCTTTAGGCCAAGATTCAGGATACGGGAAACGAGGAGAAAAGCCAACCATAAAGATCTACTAGGCACTACAAACGCATTTCGAAACTCAGTCCCGCAATATCAATAACTTGGCACACGCCACCCAGGCAAAGCCGTTGAAGTCGGGAGAAATGTACGTGACCGTCACCGCCCGGCAAACTGCCTGGGGAGATTGGCAGTTCGGGTTCGTTGCGCATTTTCTTGAAATCGGCGAACCCCGGAAATTGGATCTGACC
>JABMPE010000048.1 GCA_013203845.1 Rhodopirellula sp.
ATTGTAGATGACGGCAAGACTCCTTGAACGTCATGGTAATTGTGCAGAGCGAGCCCAATCTGCTTCAGGTTATTTTTGCACTGTGATGACCTTGCTGCCTCTCGCGCCTGTTGCACAGCTGGCAACAAAAGTGCCACAAGAATCGCGATGATCGCGATCACGACAAGGAGTTCGATCAGAGTGAACGCGTTACGACTTTTAATAATTGGTTTCATACTTCTAATCTCTCATAGAAACTGGTGAACAGGGCTCAATCCAGTGAACGCTTTCTGTGGTCGATGAAACGTGCGACGCTGCTTCGGCAGGTTTACCGGCTCCCTGTTAAAACTCCGTACGTCACAAGCAGGCCAACTTGCATTGCCTTCCGATAAGCAACACCAATGCCGGAAACCTGGAAACTTCAGAAGTTCTGCAAACTTTCATGCCGACTGCGTAAACCCACGGGTTCAAGCGGGATCGCATCAGATGTGAATGCGTGGTTACTCACAGACAACGTGTTTCTGGCCAGGGTTCCTATGGTTCTGCTGCCAAATATTTGAGCGAGACGGCCTCAGCATCGAGCATGCGTTTCACATCCGCGAACGAGGATCGTATCAGTGTCGCATGACCGCTTTGCCTGGTCTCGCCGTCTGCACCGCGGTGAGCCTGGCCTTAAGCGGAATTTGATCGTTTGGTGCGGACCTATCGCCAGCAATTGATCCGTTTGAAATAATCCGTACCACACGGAATCAACGACTTGCCCAACCGCGTCTGCGTCTTTCCTCGCGACCGCGTGTTCTCTGCTGAATTACGGAGAAGCAGACGGGAATCGTCGCTTCTTTCTTTAACACATGTGGCGGAGCTATAACCTGCCGAAGGAGTGACGACTGGTCTGCGGTCTTTGAAAGGTCTCGATTTGTGGAAGCGGTTGAGCGGTTCTGGTTAAGTCTGGCGGACAACGTTGTTCTGCTCATGGTGATGATGCCGCTGGTGGGATCGGGGCTGGTTCGTTTCCTGAAATCGTCGGGGTCGGAGCCGGTTTACTTTACCGGGCTCGTCAACGTCTGGCTGACGGCTGGTCTGACCGTGATCATGGTTGCCAGCTTCAGGCCGGGGCAGCCGGATGCTTCTCGGTTTTCGACGAGGATGACCAGTTCGCTGTCGTGGCTGGCGGAGTGGAAGCGGCAGCCGGATGCTCACGAAGGTGGAAGTGCTTCTGAACAACAGCCTCAGACGGAGGCGGATCAATGGCATCCGTACGGCCCGGATATTCGACTTTCGGTCGGAGTCAACCGGTATAGTCTCTGGTTTCTTGTGCTGACGGTGGCCACAACGCTGGCAGTGTTCCGCAGCATTTCTGCGGACGATCCGCGTCTGATCTCGAAACTGTCGTGGCTGCTGTTTACGGAATCAGCGATGCTCGGCGCGTTTGCCGCACAGGATGTGATTCTGCTGGCGATGTGCTGCCAGCTGTCGACGCTCGGTCTTTTTTTTCTGATTGGTCAGGGAAGCGATCCCGCAAGACGCGAGGCCGCTCGGCGATTCTTTCGGATGCAGACCGTGTCTGGAATGCTCATTCTGTTCGGACTGGTCGGAACCGCGATCTGCCACTGGTGGATGCTGGCGACTGTCGAACCAGGAAACGCCGACCTGACGTTTTCGTTGCGGCGGATCGTGGCGTCCGTGCCTCGTCTGGTATTCGAAACGGATGCGGCTCGTGACCTATGGGCAACCGTGTCTCCCTGGTTGTTCATCTCGTTGTGCAGCGGGTTTGTGTTGAGACTTCCGCTGCCGCCGTTCCATCACTGGTGGTTTCGAGTCAGTGAGCATGCGGACTCACGTGTCGTGGCGATGATGGCCGTTGGCTACCTGCCGCTGTCGTTTTACGCCGCCGTTCGAATTCTCGTGCCGCTTTTTCCAGAGCACGTCGCACAGATTGCACCGCGACTTTTTCTGTGGGGATTCCTCTCGGCGATGTTTCTGGTCGTTTCAGCAGTCGCGATGAATGACCCGCGGCGCAAGATGGCGGCAGCCGGAATGGCTGGTGGCTGTGTGGCGTTCGTCGTCGCTCTGTTTGGTGAACCGTCCGGAACTCAGGGCGGACTGTTACTGACCGTCGCGATGAGTGGTTCGCTTGCCCTGCTCCACCTGTCGGTTTTCGCCGTCAGTCCTGGTCAACTCGCGGCACCAGCAGCGGGAGTTTTTACGGATTCTCCACCAAGTGGCACCATTTCCGGTGACACCATTCGATTGTTTGATCGCCTGCCGATTCTGATCGGGCTGGCCGGCCTTTCAGCGATTCCGCTCAGTGGATCGTTCTGGGGCGAGTTGCTGATTCTTCAATCGATTTTTCGCCGAGACGCAACAGCGGCGTTCTGGTTGATGGTTGCCGCCTTCGTTCTCGCGATTTCGATTCGATCCTGCTGGCGAGACTTTTTTGAGAGCCCGCCACAAAGACTTCCCGCCGAAGATTCTCACCGGTCGATTTCCAGACAGTCCGTCGTGAATGTCATGCCGATCATTCTGGTTCTCGCCGCCGCTGCGGTGGCTCCTCAATGGATAATTGGTCCATCGCGGACAGCTACCGCCGAAGACGCCACGGCTCGGTACCTGATCGGGGATGAGTCCACCGAAGAAACAGCGATGTCGTTGCAAGAGGCCAAACGGTCACCGGGCAGTGTCCTCCCGGTAACGCCGTCGCTTGCGGATCCAGTACGGCTCGGGGAATGATGACGCACTGAATTATGGGTCTGCGAAGCCTTTTCGTCTGTACGCGAGTTTTTCGTGGTTCGAAAAACGGAAACCATGAACAAGCACGAGACACAAACAACAACAGTACCAGGAAACGGGGCCGCCCGTTGTTGAACCTTTGAGATTGCTCATGAACTTTTCAGTCGCTGATCGACGTGTGTGGAAAATTGCCGGACGGCTGGACGTCGTCGTGGCGATCCTGTTTGGATTCTTCGTCACGTCATCTCAGGCTGCCGAACCGGCAGCGGTTGATTTCAATCGGGATATCAGGCCGATCCTTTCCGACAACTGTTTCGAATGTCACGGACCGGACGCGGAACAGCGACAGGCAGAACTGCGGCTCGATACAAAAGAAGGACTCTTTCGGAAAACTGACGAGCATTCGAGCGTTGTTCCTGGCGACCTCGCAAAGAGCGAACTCTTTCGGCGCATGACGTCGACGGATCCCGATGAAAGAATGCCGCCTGCTGATTCCGGTCGAAAGCTGTCACAGGAACAGATCGGCATCGTCAAAAAATGGATCGAATCCGGTGCCGAATGGCAGCAGCACTGGTCGTTCATCGCGCCGACGCGACCGACGTCACCGGCGGTCTCCAGCCCGGAATGGGTGAAGAATCCCATCGACAGCTTCGTGCTGGCGCGACTCGACAGGGAAGGACTCCAGCCCTCTGATGCGGCGGATCGGCGAACGTTGCTGCGTCGAGTTTCTTTCGACCTGGCCGGACTTCCGCCAACTCCCGCAGAGGTGCAGGCGTTTCTGGAAGATGACTCGCCGCAGGCTTACGAAAAGGTCGTCGATCGGTTGCTGAAGTCGCCTCGCTATGCTGAGCGGATGGCGGTTCGCTGGCTCGACGCGGCGCGTTACGCGGACACCAGCGGTTATCAGTCGGACGGTCCGCGTGACATGTGGCGCTGGCGGGACTGGGTGCTCGAAGCCTTTGATCGGAACATGCCGTTCGATAATTTCACGATTGAGCAACTGGCTGGCGACCTGCTGCCACACGCGACGCTCGATCAGAAAATCGCGACCGGCTTCAATCGAAATCATCGCGGCAATGCCGAAGGCGGAGTTGTGCCGGAAGAGTTTCAGGTCGAATACGTCGTCGACCGCGTCGACACCACGTTCACCGTCTGGCAGGGACTGACGATGGGCTGCGGCCGCTGTCACAGCCACAAGTTCGACCCGATCTCGCAGAAGGAGTACTACCAGGTTTTCGCGTACTTCAACAACATCCCCGAGTACGGCCGCGCGATCAAGGAGGGGAACTCGAAGCCGTTCATCGAGGCGCCATCGCCGGCGCAGCAGAAGCAGCTTGCAAAGCGGAAAGCCCACCTCGCTGCCGCGCGTGAGAAGGTGAAGGCGATTGATCGTCGCATGCCGGAACTCGTCGCTGCGTGGCAGAAGTCCGTTTCATCGCCGCCCGCAGACTGGTCAGACACGGACAGTCTGATTGTGCGTCTGAAGCTGGACGGTTCGCTGGTGAACTCGGCGACCGAGAAGCAAGGCGAAACTCAACGCAGTGCGACGACGGTTCCAGAGCCCAACGAGAAGGATGCGAAGCTGCAGAATTACGAGCCTCGGTTTGCGAAGGCTGTGGGAGTAAGCACTTCAGACTCCGCGAGTGACGAGCCAGGGCGATTCGTTTCCGGACAGCTCGACGAGGCGATTGAGTTAGATGGCTCGCAAACGATCGACGCCGGGTACCTCGCCAGCTTCGGATACTTTGAGCAGTTTACTCTGGCGGCCTGGGTCCGGCAGGATGAGCACGCGGGGGGGACGATTCTGAGCAAAATGGAAGATGGGCCGCGCGCGCCAGGCTACAGCTTCGACGTGACTGGGTCGGGCACCGTGCAGCTCAACCTTGTGAAACGCTGGCTCGACGATTCCATCCGAGTGGAAACGACGGAGCCGCTGCCAACTGGTCGCTGGATTCACGTCTGCGTGACGTACGACGGAAGTCGATCTTCGGACGGCATCCAGTTTTATTTCGATGGTCAACCCGTTGGCCTGAAGGCTCATCACGACTTTCTGAATCAGACGATCACTGTCAACCAGCCGCTGCGGGTCGGCCGCGGTCAGGCAGACTTTCACGGTCTGATCGACGACGTGCGGATCTATCAGCGGCCGCTGACAGCGTTCGATGTACGCGTCATCGCGGACGCGACGCCGATCTCGGAGTTTGCCACTGCGCCGCTTCCGGGCGGTTCAGGTGGCGACGTTCAGATTCCCGAAAAGCTGCGTCGCTACATTCTGGAAGTCGCTGGTCCAGAAGACGTCCGTTCTGCCTGGCGGGATCTGGTTCAGCAGGAACGCGAATTGATCGAGTTTCGTCGATCGTTGCCCACCGTGATGGTGATGCAGGAAACGCTGCCGAGGGAGTCGCACATTCTGAGTCGTGGTCAGTACGACAAACCAGGCGAGCAAGTCGTTCCTGGTGTGCCGGCTGCTCTGCCACCGTTACCAGAGGACGCGCCGGCAAACCGGCTGGGACTCGCGCGGTGGCTGGTCAGTCGCGACAACCCGTTGACGGCTCGCGTCACGGTGAATCGATTCTGGCGCGACATTTTCGGCACGGGCATCGTCAAGACGACAGAAGATTTTGGCGTGCAGGGCGAACGTCCGAGTCATCCGCAACTGCTGGACTGGCTGGCCGTCGAGTTTTTGGATTCCGGCTGGGACATGCGACATATTCTGAAAACGATCGTGATGAGCGCGACGTACCAGCAATCGTCGCGTCTCACTCCGGAGTTACTCGCCCGTGATCCAACCAACCGGCTGCTGGCCCGCGGGCCTCGATTCCGGCTGACAGCCGAGATGATTCGCGATCAGGCTCTCTTCGCCAGCGGGTTGCTGACCGAGAAGTTCGGGGGACCATCAGTCAAACCGTACCAGCCGGAAGGACTGTGGAAAGAGATTGCCACGGACACTGTTTACGATCGTTCGACCGGTCCGGACCTGTACCGGCGCAGTCTTTACACCTACTGGAAGCGGACGGTCGCGCCACCGATGATGGCCAGCTTTGATGCGTCCGGTCGTGAGATGTGCGAAGTTCGCCAGTCGCGAACCAACACGCCGCTGCAGGCACTCAACCTGTTGAACGACGTGACGTTCGTCGAAGCCGCCCGCGTACTGGCTCAGAACGTGCTGGCAACGCCCGGCGACGACCAGCAGCGACTCGATCGCATTTTCGAACGATTGCTGAGTCGCCTGCCGAGTGATCTTGAACAGGCGATTCTACTCAAAAGCCTGCAGCGGTATCGCCAGCAGTTTAAGAGCGATCATTCTGCAGCAAAGAAACTGATCGCCACAGGTGAATCACCACCGCCAGCGAATGTTGCACCCGTGGAACTTGCCGCGTGGACGAACGTTTGCAGCACGATCCTGAATCTCGATGAGTGCGTGACAAAAGAATGATCGATGATCGTAGGGTGCGTCTTGACGCACCATTTGAATCTTTGGTGCGTCGAGACGCACCCTGAGTGAGGCTGGTTGCCATGTTGAATGAACTTCAGAATCAAACGCGTCGCGCATTTCTCAACGGTGCGGGCAGTGGATTCGGAGCAGTCGCTCTAGCTTCTTTGCTGGCTCGCGATTCGGCAGCGGCGCCGCAGGGGAACGCTCCGGGGGTGAGCGGCTTTCCGAATCTGCCCGTCAAAGCGAAACGCGTGATCTATCTGCTGCAGTCCGGAGCGCCGTCGCAGATGGACCTGTTCGACGAAAAGCCGCATCTGAAGGATTTGCGCGGGACGGAACTCCCCGATTCGATTCGCCAGGGACAGCGGTTGACGGGAATGACCGCGAAGCAGGACAGCTTCCCGATTGCCCCGTCGATGTTCCGCTTTGCCCGGCATGGCGAGTCCGGTACGAGTGTCAGCGAACTGCTGCCGCACACGGCAAAGGTCGTCGATGACCTGTGTTTGATTCGGACGATGCATACCGAGGCGATTAACCACGACCCGGCGATCACGTTCTTTCAATCGGGCTTTCAGCTCGCCGGACGCCCGAGCATCGGAGCCTGGCTGTCGTACGGACTCGGCAGTGACAACGACGATCTGCCGGGCTTCGTCGCAATGATCTCGGGTAGTGGCGGACAGCCGCTGTACGACCGGTTGTGGGGCAGCGGGTTTCTGCCGTCGAAGTACCAGGGCGTGAAGTTCCGTTCGGTCGGCGATCCGGTTCTGTATCTCTCGAATCCCGGTGGCGTCGATGCGGCAACGCGGCGGCAGATGCTCGACGATCTGTCGCAGCTCAACCGACTGAAGTTCGATCAGTCCGGCGACCCGGAGATCAATACGCGGATTGCTCAGTACGAGATGGCGTACCGGATGCAGACGTCCGTTCCCGAACTGACCGATCTGTCCGACGAGCCGGATCACATCTTTGAGCTGTATGGCGAAGAGGCTCGGACGCCTGGCACGTACGCGTACAACGTCCTGCTGGCTCGGCGCATGGCCGAACGTGGAGTCCGTTTCGTGCAGCTCTTTCACCGAGGCTGGGATCAGCACACGAACTTACCAAAGGGAATCCGAACGCAGTGCCAGGCAACCGACCAGGCCTCAGCGGCGTTGATTCAGGATCTCAAACAGCGAGGATTGCTCGACGACACGCTGGTGATCTGGGGCGGTGAATTTGGTCGGACCGTTTACTGTCAGGGGACGCTGACGAAGGATGATTACGGACGCGACCATCATCCTCGCTGCTTCAGTCTGTGGCTGGCCGGCGGCGGCATCAAAGGCGGCCAGACTTACGGCAGCACTGACGACTACAGCTACAACATCGTCGACAAGCCGGTCCACGTTCACGATCTGCACGCGACGATGCTGCACTGCCTGGGCATCGACCATACGAAGTTGACGTTTAAATTCCAGGGTCGACACTACCGCCTGACCGACGTGCATGGCAACGTGGTCGAGGATCTGCTGGCTTAACGCACACTGTTTCTGACGAGAGACGACCACGAAAAACACGAAATGACACGAAAATAATGGCCAGTTTTCGTGTCATTTCGCGTTTTTCGTGGTCACATTAATTACGGACTGCTCTGTCCTTCTTCGATTCCGGGTTCGACGATCGACAAAGGTCTGTTAGATTTCGTGGGTTGATTCTCAGTCGACATTCTTTGCACGCTCTTGTTGCTTCAGGGAGGGAGCCGCGTGTTTGTTACTCGATCAATCCGACGGAAGATGGTTTTCGGGCTGAGTCTTGTCGTGGTCATGCTGGCCGTGCTTTCGCTCAGCGGGATGTGGGGACTCTCTTCGTATCGCAGCCTTGTGAAAGACCCGGCGATTGATGATCGCGCGGCGGCGTCGGCTGCGGATGTGACGCGAGCGGTCGCGCGGTTGCGCTGGACGCTGCCGCAAAAAGGCGGCCAGGTGGTCGAGACGTTTGATCGCGATGAGCTGCTCATCAGGCTCGGTCGAGCCCACGACGAGTGTGCCCGTTATCAGCAGCGGCTGAACGAACTGCCGACGGCCACGCAGTCTCAGTACGCCGTGACCTGGCTGATGATCGGCGAGATTGATCAGCGTCTCGCAAAAATCACCACATGGTTACGTGAGCCTGCTGGAGACGTCGGTATCGATGATCTGCAGGCGGAACTGGATCGCGTGGAGTATGCCGCCGCGGAACTGGATGAGTTGCCCGACGGGTTGCGGGACCGCCTGAAGGATGCTCGTCATGACTATCGATCCAGCATGACGCTGATTGCGGTTTGCAGCGGAATCGTCGTACTGTTGCTGGCAGGACTGGTGCGGTTTGGCTGGCGGCAGATTTTTCAGCCAATCAGCGCGATGCACCAGGGGGCTCGGCGAGTCGCTCAGGGCGACTTCGCTTACCGGGTAAAGGTGGATTCGAATGATGAGATGGGCGAACTCGCTGAATCGTTCAATCTGATGAGCGAACGGTTTCAGGAGACGGCGGCAAATCTTGATCGCCAGGTGCAGGATCGAAGCCGACAACTGGTTCGCTCCGAGCGGCTGGCAAGCGTCGGCCTGCTGGCGGCTGGAGTCGCTCACGAAATCAACAACCCGCTGTCGGCCATTCGCTGGGCCGGAGAATCTCTGGAAGGGCGACTGGCGGAGTTGCTGCACGACGCTCCCGATGATGACGCCGCGGTGGTGATGCAGTATGTGGCGATGATTCAGTCGGAGTCGGAACGCTGTCAGGAAATCACGAAGCGGCTGTTGGATTTTTCGAGAAATCATGACTCGGCGAAAACTCAGCAGGATGTCAGTTTCATTCTGCGAGAGGTGTTATCGCTGATCACTCACATGAAGAAGTATCGCGAGTGTCATGTCGAGTTCGATCGGCTGGAACCGTGTGAGATTGAAATCAGCGGCCCTGAAA
>JABMPE010000375.1 GCA_013203845.1 Rhodopirellula sp.
GGGTTGTCGTTCGAGTAAATCCAGCTCATGACTTCGCGTCCGCCGAAGTCGGCTGGAGTCCCGCCAAAAGTAAACGGCTTTTCTGATCCCTGCGCGGCGTACTCGCCAGAACCCGACGCATAGATTGCGACGTTTCCGTGGGCGACCGGCGGAAACTGACGACTCCAGCTGGGCGAGCCCGTGAACGGCGCTTCCCATAACAACTCACCGGTTGCGGCATCGAGGCATCTCATTTGCGACTGGCGAATGCCGGCCTGCGGAATCAGCAGCTTCTCATTCAGATAAAGCGGCGACGTGAACGAGAGATAGACGTCCGGCCAATAACGCCGCCAGAGAACGCGGCCTGTGTCCTGCTCGACGGCAATGATCTGCCCTTCGGCGGTGTGTGTGTAAAGTCGCCCGCCGCCGCAGACGGGAAGATGTTTGACTGTCCCTTCCAGGCGGCGTGCCCACCGCATTCTCAACGGAGTCGTCAACCCCTGATCGTTGGCGTTGGTGCCGCGAAAGTCTCCGTAGTTTGTGTACCAGTCGTATTTACCGTCGGCCAGCGGTCCCGTCAGTCGGCTGCGAATTTTCCAGAGTTCAAGGTCTTTCGATGGCTGCTCCGCCTGGCCACCCGCGTTGAACACATAGAGGTGACCGTCTTCCGAACCGACGATCACGCGTCCATCCACCACCGCCACCGGAGCGCTGATCGGTGCTCCGAAACCAGTCGCCAGCGATTGAGTCTCGCCTTCGCCAAGCGGAACCACATAAAGCTTCCCGTCGAGCCCGCCGTAAACCGCGTGATCTTTTGTCAGAACCGGAGGGCAGATCGACGCCGCCGCACTGAGCACGTCAGGCTCGTCCTTCTCCGCAGAATGGCGGCAAAGTCCCCTGCCCTGCTCCGGTCGCACCCGGTACACGTCGCCGTCTCGAATACTGACCGACGTAAAGCTCAACAGACCTGGAATGCGAATTGACGTTTCGGTTCCCTTGACGAAATCCGTCTGCAGTTCGTCGCCGTTCAGACGCAGTTTTTCAACGCGACCGGCGTTGTCGCGACGGTGCCATTGCACATAAACGTTTCCGTCGGCATCGGCACTCTGGCCGAACGTGGCCGGGTACTCAGAGCCCGCATAGTTCGGAATGACACCCACGTTTCGGACTCGGGCTTCGGCGCCGGCGTCTTCAATAAAAACGGTACGACCGCCTGCGGGCATCACCACCACATTGCCGACCAGGCAGATGTCGCGAGAACAAACAAAATGGTCCCGCCAGGTGACTCGATCTTTACGGTGAGCCAGCCAGTCTGCGCCGCTCCAGCGGTTGCCGTCGAAATCGACGACTTCTTTTACGAAATCCCACATCCAGACTTCGGTGCCGTCCGGTTCCAGAGCAAACATCCGAGCGCCCAGCGTCGCGACGTAGACTCGACCGTTTCCGACAGCCGGGGCAGAGAAGACAGGTTCCGCAAAGTCCAGCCGTTTGACGACTTCGCCGTTTTTTCGATCAAGCACGTAATAGAACCCGGCAGTCGTGCCAACATGCAGAAACTGACCAACGATGGCCGGAGCCGCCACGTTATTGCAGTTTCCTGGTCCACCCTCAGTCGCAAACTTCCACACAACTTTCAGCGTCGCGAGGTCGATTGCGAAGACGACGCCCGAGCCATCAATCACATACACGATGCCGTCACTCACGACCGGCGATGCGAAGATGCCGTCGGTCAGCGCCACCGTACCAGCCAGACCGAGCGACTCGGATAGAACCTCATCGGCAATGTCTCCGGAACGTTGAGCATTTCCCTGCATCTGCAGCCAGCTCTCGCCCGCGTAAGCTTCGACACCGGGAGTGCCGAGAAGCAGAACCGTCACCATGATCCAAATGCAATCGCGTGGGCTCATTGCTTCGTTATCCTTTAAGGTGTTGTTTGTTCGCCCGTTGAAAAGTGTGCCAGTGGCTCACGTCGATTCAGAATTCCTGTCGATCTCAACGGACTCCAGTTGGCAGCCAGCAATAAAGCAGCGTCTCACTCGGCAAAGACTTCGATTGGCAAATCGGAATCGGCAACCAGGCCGATCGACTGTGCCCTCACCGACAATTCCCGCAACGCGTTCTGCCCAGTACTTCCCAGATTGATCGTCCACTCGTTCACATAGAGGTCGACGTGTTTCATCAGCACTTCGTCGTCGAACTCCTGAGCGTACTTCCTCATCGTGGGCAACGCAGCGTCGCGGTCCGCCAGCGCAAATTCCAGCGAATCACGGATCACGCCCTGGACTTTGGCGATGACTTCAGCAGTCAGGCTTCGACGAGCAACGATGCCGCCCAACGGCAACGGGCACTTCGTTTCTGTTTCCCAGCGAGTTCCCAGGTCCTCAACCAGTCCCAGCCCCTGCCAGGTAAATCGCCCTTCGTGAATGCAGACTCCAAAGTCAGCTTCCTTCCGCTGCAGTTTCGGCATGATCTCTGAAAACACCACGTGTTCGACTTTCGTCGTTCCAGGATAAAACAACGAGTTCAGCAGCGACGCCGTGGTGTGTTGACCTGGGCACAGCGTCGTCTGGCTGGTGTTCGTCGGCGTCGTGCCCGGCTCGGCAGAAAGCAGTAACGGGCCGACGCCAAATCCCAATGCCGACCCGCTCGGCAACACGACCGTTTCATTCGCCAGCAGCAGCGCCGCATGAAAGCTGGTTTTGGCGGCGTCAAAGTCGCCGTCAAACAGCCGATTGTTCAACTGTTGAATGTCGATCAGCTCGACATCGAAGTCGAGTCCTCGCCAGTCAACACTCCGTGTCATCAACCCGTGAAACGTGAAGGTGTCATTCGGACAGGTCGAAATGCCCAGGTGGATCTTCTGACTCAAAGCAGTCACTCACTCCATAATGACGGTTGTTTTGCTATTGGCGGGTTTCTTCGCTGCCAGTTGACGTACCGAGCATGCAGCGTCCAGAACAGGTTCTTAGCTTGGTGGGCTTCCGTCTGCAATCAGTTGGATCACCTTTTCGGATGCGGCTGCCAGTGCTTTCTCCACCTGCCAGCGTGACTTGTCCCTGTCGCCGGCTCTGTTAGAGATCCCACGAATGATGGTGAGTGGGACCTGTGCCAGCGAGCATGCCATCGCCACGGCGAATCCTTCCATGTCCTCAGCGATAGCATCTGGAAACCATCTCCGTTTGTTCGCGACGTCACTCTGAGAATCAGACGCCGCACAACAGGTGAGAAGCTGCATCGGTTCAGATTCCTGTTTGCCGCCGGGTTGCCGTTCGCTGCCAGGCCCCGATTCCTCGTTGGAGAGAGGCAGCGTGTCATTGACACATGTCGTCGGGCCTCGAACCGTGTCTTCTTCGGGTTGCCACTGTGGCCAGCCCAGACTGCCAGCCGTCTGGAACGATTCGCCCGAACCCACACCAATTCCGTAACAGACCACTTCGTCAAACGAACAGGCCGATCCGACTGCCAACCGTTCCCCGATCGCGCCGGCGATTCCGACCAGCACGACATGCTCAGGCTGAAACTTCGCGATCAGCTGACTGGTTCGAGCCGCCGCCGCGACGGGACCAAATCCGCACAGGTGCAGCGTTCCGCCGGTCTGCTGAATGGTCGGAGCCAGCAGAACTTCCAGCGTGTTCCGCTCGAACAACGTCGGAATCAGAAGCAGAGGTCTGCGCATGCTGGTGTGTAGTCTCCTTCGCGAGTCATCCGCAATTTTCGTCGTTGTTTAACAGGACAATCGCCGATCACGTTCGACGTCTCGCGAAACGTCTGTCGTTGGCCCATAATATCGACCGATGATTCGTTGAGCAGCCGTAGCTCCCAGGATGCTTCGGATTAGCCTGGCGAATGCCTGACAGTGTTATCGACGAGAAACAACAATCGACAGTCTGCTGACTACTCAACATCGCGTCTCAAAGACAAAGGAAGCGAGTGTGACGGTTCCTCTCCGGTTGCTCATCAATCCATTACTGATCTCCGTTTTGCTGCTGATCGTTAACCTGCCCGTTTGTGATGCAGCGTCCGTCGATTTCGAAAAGCAGATTCGCCCTTTGCTCATGAAACATTGCGGCGATTGCCACGGCGCGACGGAACAGAACAGTGGCCTTCGAATCGACGCAAAGCAGGCGGCATTCAAAGGTGGTGACGGCGGGGCTGTCATCGTGCCGGGCAAGTCGGGCGACAGTGAACTCGTTCGCCGAGTTGCTTCGGACGATCCCGATGAAAGAATGCCGCCGGAAGGAGCACCGCTCTCGATGAACGACATCGAACTTCTTCGTCGATGGATCGACCAGGGAGCTGACTGGCCGGAAACCGACTACGACCGCGAAGCGACTCGCGACCAGCGGCTGGAACATTGGGCTTTCCAGCCACTGCGGATTTCTTCCGAAACCAATTCGCAGCGCAACGGCCAATCACTCAGCGACCATGCGAAAACGATCGACAATTACGTCGCCGCAGGACTCGCCGAACACGGCCTGAAGGCGTCGCCGAAAGCCGACCGCCGAACACTCATTCGCCGATTGTATTTCGATTTAATCGGTCTGCCGCCTACTCCCGAAGAAGTGTCACGGTTTGTGGCCGACAATGCTCCTGACACGTTTGAACGGCTCGTCGAGCGTCTGCTGGACAGTCCTCGTTACGGCGAACGCTGGGCGCAACATTGGCTCGATGTTGTTCGGTACGCGGACACTCACGGTTTCGAAGTCAACACGCCACGCGAGAACGCATGGCCTTACCGCGATTACGTCATTCAGGCGTTCAACGAAGACAAGCCGTTTGATCAGTTTATCCGGGAACAGCTTGCCGGCGATGCTTTCGAAACGGACGCCGCGACCGGTTTTCTCGTCGCCGCTGCCGTGCTGCTACCAGGGCAGATCGGGCAGGACGAAGAGTCCAAGCGTCTGGCGCGGCAGGATTCGCTGGATGAGATGATCGTAGGTACCAGCGCGACGTTTCTCGGACTGACAATCGGCTGTGCTCGCTGTCACGATCACAAGTTCGACCCGATCACCGCTCGCGATTACTACGCTCTTCAGGCGTTTTTTGCCGGAGTCCGTTACGGCGATCGCCCGATTCGCGATGCCGCTCAGAAGGAGCGATTGGCCGCAGCCAGCAAGCTGGGCGAGCGGATGCAGGCTCTCGAAGCGAAGCTGCAGCAGTTCGAGCCTTTGAGCTTCAACGGTCGCACCGTGATCATTGATGAAGAAGACAAGGACCACGTTTCTGTATTGAAAACGCCAAACGGTCCGGGAAGTAATCCTGCCGGCACGGACCGAGGTTACCGTGACGACGTAGGTGCCTCCGACCGAATCGGAAACCTCAGCAAGGGCCGGTACACATGGTGGAACAACGTGCCCGGCGAAGACGTGCTGACCTACAACCCGGAAGTCGCCGGACATTTTCGTCTCTGGCTTTCCTGGGGCGCACACGGCAGCGGCGTCCACACGCGCGACGCTCGTTACATTCTCGACAAAGATGGCGACCTGACGACGACGGTCGATCAGCATGAAGTGGCCAGGATCGATCAGTATTTTCAGGCCGGAGTTTCTGAAGGAACGACCGAGCAGAAACCGTTGTGGAGTGGCCTTGCGGACTCGGGCATTGTCGAACTCAACGCGGACTCCCGACTGCTTGTACGAGGTGGCGAAACAGGAACAGGCATCACGGCGGACGTGATCGTGCTGCAGGAAATGGACTCGCCGATCACTGATTTGATCACCGATTCGATTGCACCGTCAACGAGCGGCGATAGCCCGCTTTCAGGTCCGGCGCTGCCGCAATTACGGGAGCCAGTGAACGCTCAAAGAAACACAGAACGCTTTCAAGCCGTCTTGGCAAAGTTCCTGCGTTTCACGACGCTCGAAACCATCGACGATAACAAACACCAACCGTGCATCGACGAGCTGGAAGTTTACGACTCTTCAAACCCGGCAAATAACATCGCACTGGCATCGGTGGGCACGGTCACCACATCATCGGGGAACTATTCCGAGACCGGCAAACACCAGCTGAAGCACGTCAACGATGGCCAGTACAGCAATGATCGAAGCTGGATTTCCAACAAGTACGGCGGCGGCTGGGTCCAACTCGAATTTCCGACGGCCACACCGATCAATCGAGTCGTCTGGGGCCGCGACCGCAGCGGCAGTTTCAAGGATCGGCTTCCGATCCGGTACCACATCGAAACATCTCTGGATGGCACCGAGTGGACGACCGTCGCGAGTCACGACGACCGCGTTCCGATCGGCACGCCTTACGATCCCGTACGAACGCTGCTCAGAAATCGAACGTCGAAAGGCAGCGAAGACCCGTCGGTGCTGATCACTGAACTTGAGAAACTGAAGCAGCAGAAGGCAGAACTGGAAACGGTGCAAACGGTTTACGGAGGGCAGTTTGGGAATCCGGAAAAAACCTTCCTGCTTCGCCGGGGCGATCCCGAGCAACGTGTGACAGAAATCTCTCCGGCGGTGCCCGCTGTCTTTCAGTCGTCGGACATTCCGGAGAACACTCCAGAACAGGAGCGGCGAATCCGACTCGCCGAATGGATTGCGAAACCCGACAATCCGCTGACTGCACGTGTCATGGTGAATCGAATCTGGCAGCACCACTTCGGTCATGGTCTGGTCGCCACACCCAGCGACTTTGGATTGAACGGAACACGTCCTTCACATCCCGAGTTGCTGGACTGGCTCGCCAGTGAGTTCATCGAAAGTGGGTGGTCGATCAAGCATCTGCACCGATTGATTCTGTTGTCCGCGACCTGGCAGCAGTCAAGCTTTGTCGATGCAGAATCCGCCAGAATCGACCGCGACAATAAGTGGCTGTGGCGATTTTTATCACGTCGTCTGGAAGGAGAAGCCATCCGCGACAGCATGCTGGCTGTCAGTGGCGAGTTAAACCTGAAGATGGGCGGCCCCGGTTTCAACTTTTTCAAGACACGAGGTGGCCTGAGCGGCTTTCCCGAAGTCGATGAATTCGGTCCGGAAGAAATGCGACGGATGATCTATTCGCACAAGATTCGGATGGAACGCGTCCCTGTCTTCGGCGCGTTCGACTGTCCGGATGCCGGGCAGGCGACACCAGCCCGCACGCAGTCCACGACGGCGATTCAGGCGTTGAACCTGTTCAACAGCCAGTTCGTGGCGGATCGTGCCGCTCAACTTGCTGAACGGATTCACGGGGAACATCCCAATGACTCGAAACAGCAGATCGTGCGAGCGTTCGAGCTGACTTTCGGTCGGACGCCGACCTCTGTTGAACTCTCAGCGTCAGCGTCTGTCGTCACTGACCACGGCGTCGCAACTCTGTGCCGCGTACTGTTCAACAGCAGTGAGTTCCTTTTCATCCCGTAGTACTTCATCCCGTAGTTCGGTTTTCTTCTGTAGACAATCGTCGTCGACGACAAATCAATCGATCCTTCAAGCCTTACGGAGCACGCGATGCCGAGTCATCCGGAATCCTTACCGCTGACTAACGCCGGACGAAACCTGCTGGATCGCCGTCGGTTTCTCGGAGACACCTCGTCCGCACTGAGTGCCATCGCGCTGTCCGGCCTTCTGTCCGAGCAGAACCTGCTGGCAAAGGAGACTCCCTGGACGCCGGACATCCAGCCAGACCAGCCCAATGCGCCGCGGCAGTCGCAGTCGACTCCGCAGGCGAAGAACGTGCTGGTCATCTTCTGCGCGGGAGCCTGCAGTCAGCTCGAAACCTGGGATTACAAACCGGAGCTGATCAAGCAGGACGGCAAGCCGCTGCCGGGTGGTCCGTCGGTGACCTTTCAGGGACCAGCCGGAAACCTTGCCCGCCCGCAATACCGATTCAGGCCATACGGCGAGACCGGCAAAATGGTTTCCGACATGGTGCCGCATCTGGCGAAGCAGGTCGACGATTTCGCGTTCGTGCATACGCTGACCAGTAAATCGAACACGCACGGCCCGGCCGAAAATTTTCTGTCGACAGGGTTTGTGCAGGACGGCTTTCCCAGCATCGGCGCGTGGGTCACTTACGCACTCGGTTCCGAGAGCCAGAATCTACCAGCCTTTGTCGCGATTCCCGATCCCCGCGGCGTTCCGCAGGCGAGTGTCAACAACTGGGGCTCCGGGTTTCTGCCGGCCGTCTTTCAGGGAACGCCATTCAACGCCAGCCAGCCCATTCAGAACCTGCTTCCTCCGAAAACCATCTCAGCGGGTAGTGACACGGCGGCAAGAGACCTGCTCAATCTTTTCAATCGGGAACATCTCAAAAGAAACCCGATCGACAGCAACCTGTCGGCGCGCATTGCCAGCTACGAACTGGCGGCGCGCATGCAGCTTTCCGTTCCGGAAATCAGCGATCTGTCGACCGAGTCCGACCACACGCTGAAGATGTACGGAGCTGACGATTCCGAAGACACGCTTAAAGCCGGATACGCTCGAAACTGCATTCTCGCTCGGCGGCTCATCGAGAAAGGCGTGCGGTTTGTGCAACTGTTTAACGGAGCGTACGCCAGCGGTGGACGGCTCAACTGGGACGGACATCAGGCCCTCAGAGAGCAGTACGACATTCATGGCCGCGTCATGGATCAACCCTCAGCGGCACTGATTCAGGACATGCGGCAACGCGGCCTGCTCGACGACACACTGGTCGTCTGGTGTACCGAGTTCGGTCGTATGCCCATGTTCCAGAAGGGAGCTAAAGGCCGGGACCATAACCCAAACGGCTTCACCGCGTTTCTGACCGGCGCTGGGGTCAAGCGCGGAGTCAGCTACGGAGCGACCGACGAACTCGGTTTCAAAGCGGTTGAAAACGTACTGTCGATTCACGACTTGAACGCCACCATTCTGCACCTGCTGGGCTTCGATCACGAACGTTTGACCTTCCGCCACAACGGGCTCGATCGCCGCCTGACCGACGTCCATGGCCATGTGATCAACGCAGTGCTGGCGTAAGGACGCAGCTTGCATAAAGAATGTGTCTGACTGAAAGTTGCCGACGATATAGGACGATATAGGTTGTTTCCGGCACGTTCCTAAACGCATGCGGGAAGTTATTTTTGGGCGGTCCTTAACGAGAGCCGTGGGGGCCACAATTGTCTCAACTTTGCCCGCAAGAGGTATAAGGGGCGGTATTGCCGAGCCGTTCCTGATCCGAAATCGCGTTTAGATTCGACTCTTGCGGATGTTCGATATTGAATATTGCATAATTCGTGCATATTCTGACTGCTTCGTGATACGTAAGTCTGACCACATACGTGCCTGCGTAAGTTGGTAGAAGTCAGGGTTGAAACTCTGGAGACAGTGATGTTTCGAATCAGTTTTCAAAAGATTCAGACAGTCGGCCTGGTGACCACACGCGGTCTGCTCACCACATGTTCTTCGCATCGACACAGGATGCAGACAGGCATGGCTGCGGCCCTGGTTGCTGTCTGCGTGTTTGGCCACAGACCAGGGATCGCCCAGGGTGCGACGTTTCGTGTTGATGATGCAGCGTTGACCGTCCCGGCCATCCTCAAAGACCAATGGAATGCCGTCCGACACCGGAAAACGTGGACGAGAGCGAATGGGGAGAAAATCGAGGGCGAGCCTCGATTCATTCGATTTCTGGCTCGCGACTACAGCTTTACGACGACTGAAGACATCCTTCGCGTGAAAACGACTTGGTTCTCGGCGGGGCGATGTGTGTCAACCGACGAAGCAGTCAATTCGCTGAACACTGCTAAAAGACGTGTAATCGAAGCGGCCTTCGGTTCTTTGAACGAAATGAGCCATCGACTTCTGAAAGAGCCCGGCGGCTCAGAGAATCGCATTGTCATCTGGGCACATTTCCGCTCGGATCGTGAAGTAAGTCTGCCTGTCGATACACTGGCAGCGGAAGAGCTCGGAGTCCTGTCACCATTTGCAGATCTCGCCAGGCAAGCTTTCGAAAGTCGCCTGTTCGGAGATGCGCAGTGCAAAGAAATCGAAAACTCCAGTGAAGCAAGAGCGGCAGCAAGGAGCGGCGGACGACGCATGAGTCCGTCTCGTGCGCAGGCCAGAATGTCATCCACGCGAAGCGCTCCAAGGCCCACTGGTGGGGTGGTCGCCGGCGCAATCCCTCAAGCCGCAACGATCCCGGCAAGGACCGATCGACAGGTGGCCAATTCAAAGAAAAGCAAGGAAAAGTGGGCCATTCTGGTGTCTCAGTACGTAGCCGAACCCGGATCGCTGGTCTTTAAACTTGTCGGCCAGTTCACCCGTTGTGTGACCGCTGAAAGTGAGGTAAAGGCGATCTCGATGGTGA
>JABMPE010000376.1 GCA_013203845.1 Rhodopirellula sp.
GTGAGACCGTCACCAGAAGGACAACAGAGCCGACGACCGCGGCCCGGCGAATTCCCTGAATCCTGACCGGGAGCGCATCGTCCGAAACGGAGTCTGATTGAATCATGGCTGAGTGATTCCGCTGAACGGACTGATAATTACTCGGCGATCAGTTTCCCCATGCTGATTCGCTCTTCGATCTGAAAACCGAGCGACTCGTAGAACGCGACTACCTTGGCGTTGTCAGCTCGAACCTGGATATTCAGTTTCGGGCAACCGCGCTGAGCCAATACCTGTTCCGCATGGCGAATCAGCTGCGACCCGATACCGTCTCGGCGTCGGTCCGGAGCAATGGCCACCGAGTACAGCCAGCCGCGATGCCCGTCGTATCCGGCGAGCACCGTCCCGACAATCAAGCTTCCGTCCGCGGCGACAAAGAACAGACCATCATTCGCGCCCACCTTTCGATCAATCGACGCCTTCGGATCGTTGTGCCCGGTCGAGCCCGGAAACACTTCGTTCCAAAGTGCGACAACCTGTTGGCGGTCAGCCAGCTCGTAATTGCGAATTTCCATACGATTACCGCATTCTCGGCAAAAGATCACGGTGAGCGAATCAAGCGATTTGGGTCTTGATTTCGAGTTTAGCGTGATTATTCAATTCGGTCGGATCAAACCCGAATCCACAAGGAGGTGTAGCGTGCGGTGAATCGTGGCACAGCTGACTCTGTGTGACGGCGATGCTTCGACCAGTGCATCATGTACAGCCACAGCATTGACCGGGACCGTCAACGAGAAAATGAGTTCAGCGACCAGCCTGCGTTCGCGTGTCATCCGCAAGTTTTTATTCGAAAGAAAGGACTCAAATTGTCTAATTCGCTGCTGGGACATACGAGTGCCTTCCAAGAGTCATACGTTTCGAAACAGGCAATCGAGTTACCGCTGGCGCCAATATCCAGAACGGCGTTTCGCATGGGCGACCGCAATAATGACGACGCGTGATTCGTCGTGGCGGAATACGATCTGGAAAGGAAACCTGGCAACGCTACACGATCGATGAGCCTCATCGATCTTCGCAAACCGGGCAGGATCATCCACGATCGAAGAAATGACCAGATCGACCGCAACCAGAAAATCCTGAGCAACAGCCCTGCTACGTCCAGCGTACCAGTCGGCTGACTCTGCAAGCTCGGCCGTCGCCTCCGGGTGAAAGTCAACGTCCATCGGAAACGCCGTGCCTGGCAAACAGACGATCGCGGATGACGGACCAGCTTTCGGTCTGAACAGTTCCAGCGTCAATCTCGTCACTCCGACGACGAATCTCCGCCAGCCATTCCTCAGAAAGGTGAGGTGGCTGATCGTCGGGAACCGAAGACGCCAGGTCGTCAATCAGACGCAATCGATCATCAACAGAAAGCTGTGATGCCGTTGTCAGCACATCTTGATAATCAGGCATGATTCCGATCGTCCGCCACAGATTTCGAAACGACACTACAGCGCAACGCTCTCTCAGTTTGGTTCGTCGCAGTTCAGTGTCAAGTCCCTTGCTACCTCAGCAGCAGTGGGGATGACTCTCAATCTTTCATGAGTCTGAGATCCAACCATCCGTGGTTGAGTACCGCAAGTATCCAGGTCAGGGCTCCACAAGAGTGACTTGGGATCCCCGTAATTTCCTACTGCCATTCCGTTCCGTTCGAAAGTACCGAGCGAGAATACCGTTTGGCCCGTCTTCAAACTGTAATCCCCAAACGGATGACGCGTGGATTACATCGAATGGAACTGAGTCTGACTCCAATGCGAGACGGCGTAACTGCTCAGAGTCCGCCGTGAAGTCGATGAAGACGTGTGATTGAAATTTCGTGTACGGCCAGCCCACGACCATGCCATTATTTCTTGCAAAGTACGGCGAGAGCTCATCCCACCCTGGCGGCCATTTTTCGTCGTGGTCACGCATGTAGTCAATTACCATCTCGGCGGCCCCCCATTGCGCATAGGCGTCATCAATGTGCTCGTAGATTCTGACGCAGATTACTCCGAGTCCGACTGCAAGAAGGAACACAGCAGCGATGAAATTTGGAATAATTCGACGTTTCAGCCACATGATAGGACCAGATCAAAGCCCACACTTACAAATCAACATCCGCACTCATCAGGACAACTCTTGAGTCAACAGAATGAGAGAGTCAAGACCAGCATCCTCGACCCGTGACAACGTAAGACTACGTTGGGCACCGTTTCCGGGCCGGAAATTGATCTTTCTCTGAAATCGGCATCTGACTAGAACCCCGCTGCTCGACGTTCTGGAGAGCACTCTCAAACGATGCATTTTTCCACAAAACGACAATCCTCACTCGATTCATACCTCACTGACCACACCTCGTTGAATGGTTAAGCGGCATTCGAACCCTTGTTCGGAAGTCGTGACGTCTGCTGCTGATTCATCTCTCGGCTTTCGATTCTCATCTGTCCAAACTCAACCCGTTCCACCAAACCAGGTATCCGCTTGTCTGCGTCGGTACATGTCCCCGTTATGTTGCGCGAGGTTCTGCGAGAGCTTGACCTCAAGCCGGGGCTGACCGTCGTGGATGGGACCGTCGGAGCGGGTGGGCACAGTCAGAAAATTTCGGAGCAGATTGGTGAAACCGGAGTTCTGATCGGACTGGATCGTGATTCCATGATGCTGAACTTTGCAGCGGAGCGAGTCTCCGGAGCGGGTCGGTATCTGATTCAAAGCAGTTACTCGGAGGTTCACAACGTACTCAACGAACTGGGCATCGACAGTGTCGATCGCATCCTGCTGGACCTGGGCCTGTCGTCCGACCAGTTGGCGGATCGGCAGCGAGGATTCGGTTACTCGGTCGATGCTCCGCTGGACATGCGGTTTGACAATCGGTCAGGTCAGTCGGTCGAAGAGTTCCTGGCCAATGTCGACGCGGCAAAGCTGGAAGAAGTGCTGACAACTTACGGCGAAGAAAGGTTCAGCGAAGCCATCGCTCAACGAATTGTGGCACGGCGGCGAAAACAACCCATCAGGACCACCAGAGATCTTGTTGAAACTGTAGAAGAAGCGATCCCGGCGAAGTTCCGGCAGCAGTCCCGGAAAGAACCGGCCACGCGAGTCTTTCAGGCCTTGCGGACTGCCGTGAATCAGGAGCTGATACATCTGGAACAGGCACTTGAGAAAGAGCTTTACGAGGTGTTAGTTCCGGGCGGCAGGTTATCAATCATTACGTTTCACTCGTTGGAAGACAGGCTCGTCAAGAACGCGTTTCGCGATGACAACCGCTGGAAAGTGCTGGCGAAAAAGCCAACCGCACCAACACCGGCGGAGGTTCGCATGAATCCCAGGTCGCGCAGCGCCAAACTTCGAACGGCGGCAAAGCAATGACAGACAAATACGAAACAGAAGACGAAGAGTACGAAGACGAAGAAGCCACTTCGGAATCGGAAGAGGCCTACGAGGACGAAGCCGAAGCCTCGGATGAGTCTGCAGCAGGTTCCGAAGGTGACGACTCCGTCGCCTCGTGGGGCTACGAAGAGAAGAAGTCCCGGTTCAGTAAAGAAATGCTGGCGGGCTTCGCCGCGATCGGTGTACTGGTCGCGATCTTCGGGGTCGTTGTCTACAAAAAAATGCCTGGGTCTGGCGACACAACGGAAGTCGTGAACGCTGCTCCGGACGCGAGCCTGGGAAATCCGGAGTCAGGTTCGCCCGCCGCCGACCCGAACGATCCGTTCGCCGAAGGAACTGACTCCAATCTGGGGGTGCAGTCGGAACCCGGTTTCGGTGAAGGATCGTCAGACGAACTCGTCGCTGGTGGTAACACCAGCGGTTTCAACTCGACGGACAATGGATCGACGAACTTCGGATCCAATGGCAACGGTGGCGGAACGGACTCGCTGTTTCCCGGTGATCCTTCCAGCGGCCAGCCAGGAAGCAACGATCCCTTCGGCAGCAACACGGAAACGGCGAACCTGTTTCCCGGCCAGCCGGCATCAGGAGCTGGTACTGAGTCGGCGGATCCGTTTGGCACATCGCCTGGAACGGACGTGTATGGCCAGCCACTGGCGAGCAACGTACCGGGCTCGGTCAGTGCTGATCCGACAGGCTCACTTCCCAGCAATCCGGACCCTTTCGCTGATCCCACTCCTATGAACAATGGCCGCCGAGATGTTTTTGGCGGCCCCACATCTGAATTCGCCGACGCGGGGACGGTCGCAACCGACCCGTTTACGCAGCCGGACCTTTCAGACACCGCTCCAGTCTCAAACGCCGCGAAAAGCAGTGTCGCGAGTTCCAGCGATCCGCTGGGTTCTTATGGAACGCCTAGCCTCGACAATTCGTTGAGCAATCCGGGCCTGAACGATGGTTCGAGCAGCGGCTTTGCTGACACCGGCTCGGCCAGCGACACTCTCTTCCCGAAGGACACTCAGCTCGTTCAGAACGAGCCTGCAATCGATGGTGCACCAGGCAGCGACTCGACCAGCGATCTGTTCGGCAGTCAGCCTGAATCGATGACAGACAAGCCGTTTGAAATAACGACGGACGCCGGAAACTCCAGGCCGGGAGGACTGTTTGACCGCGGCCCTGCGGCAGGCAGCGAGTTCGGCTCGGTCAGCAATGGTTCGACGGAAACCGGGTCCGCCTTTGACTCGGGTTTGACCGATGCCTCGCCAGATCCATTGGGTATGGCAAGTCCAACAGGAACAACGTTAAAGGAACCGTTCTCGGATGCAGCGTCTGACTCAGCTGCAGACCTCAACTCAGGCAGCAGCTTCGACGGCAGCTCACCCGGTTCGGAGAATCTCTTTCCTGACAGTGGCCCCGGCAACTCACCCATCGATACCGCAGCGAATGATCCATTTCAGCCACCACTGACGTCGACGCCGGACAACAGCTTTCCGAGTGGTTCTTCGGCGACTTCCAGCGTCCCGATTGGCAGCGTCCCGAATGGCAGCGGCCCGATTGGCAGCGAACCATTCAACACGGAAAGCTCCCGGAACCGGACGTTCGCCAGTCAACCAGTCAACTCAGGCACCTACACGGTGCAGGAAGGCGACTCATACTGGAACATCTCCAGGAAGGTCTACGGAACCGCGAAGTACTTTCAGGTCCTCGCCGACCATAACAGCAAGACGATCCCCGACCCTCAGAAAATGAAAACCGGAGTCGTGGTGCAGACTCCTGACGCGTCGGTGCTGCAGGCTCGTCTGAAAACCGTAACTCGAACAGCTCCGACGGCGCTGGCCGGTCGAATCGATGCGTCCGGTCGGGCTGACCGTGCGGCTTCTTCCGGTTCGAGCGGATCGGCCAGCTCATTCCAGGGTTTAACCGACAGATCGGTTGTCGTGAATCGTCGTTCGGAGATTGAAAACGAGCCTTCCGGCATCCTGTTTAACGAGCAGGGTTACCCAATGTTCCGAATCGGAGAATCCGACACACTTACGTCGATCGCGTCAGATCATTTGGGCCGAGCGTCTCGATGGCAGCAGGTTTACAACATGAACCGAGATCAGTTGCAAAGCCCGGACAAGCTGCAGATCGGCATGCTCCTGAAACTTCCTGCGGATGCCAGCCGCGTCCCACTGGTCGATCAGACATCGTCGCTCCGATAACAGAAACACTGTCCCACTCTTCGCCCAGCGTGGCTGGACGGTCGCCCTTCCGGCTGTCCGGGATGCCAGTGTTTAACGAGTCGTTCGATCAGAATTTCCAATCGAGGAAGCGAAGAGCCTCGGCGAGCAGCTGATCGCGACGACACAGTGTCGGCGTGAGCCATGTTCTTCCGTTTCGGAAGTGCGCTCATTCTTGTCGTAGTGACGTCGCTGCTCGGCATCTTTGTCGAGAAGCAGAACTTGACGCTGCGCCGTGAGATCAGCCGCCAACACTACCGCATGGACGTCCTGCAGGAAGAGCATGCCCGGTTACGCTTACGATCTCAGCAGCTGGCCGCCGTGGAACGGCTGTTCGCCACGATCGAGGACGAAGAATCCGGGCTCATCCCCTCCCAGCCGGGCACGATTTCGTTTCAACCAGCTTCGACACCGCCGAGCGATCACGCTCCTGATGACGACTCCTCACGAGACGCCAGCACTGATGATGACGCTCCTGAGAGCGGCATCCCCGGCGGCGACAACGAAGAACACAGTCCTGCCTCCGATCAGAAATCAGCAGAGCCAGATTCGTCGGACCTGACGACTCGTCGCGTCCCCTTGCTCTTCTGGCAGAAACCGGTGAGCGACCCGCGACTGAAGCGAGGTTCCAGGTGACCGCTTCACGAAACTGCACCACTTCGACGCAGCCTCACAACATTGCCGACCGGGGTCGGGTTCGGTTCATCGCCACCGTCATGGTCGGGCTGTGGGCGATCGTGATCGGTCGCCTGTTTGTCGTGCAGTGGAAACAGTCCGATGAACTGGCATCGTACGCAACCCGGCAGCAATTGACCGAGGTCACCGTTGCTGCGCGACCGGCAGACATTGTCGACCGCAGCGGGCGACTGCTGGCCACGACAATCGTTTCGCAAAGTCTGTTCGTGGATCCGCAACAACTGATCGTTGATGACAAGTTCGTCACCGATCTGGCCGGCATACTTTCTCTTGATGCAGAACAACTTAAAGAAAGCATCGCCCAACATTCAGACAAACGCTTCCTCTGGGTGAAACGGAGAATCAGCGACGACGAAGCGACTGCCGTACAACTCATGGAATGGCCGGACAGCGCTTATGGATTTCGAGACGAGTTTCTGCGTCAGTATCCGCAGGGCCACCTGGCAGCGCACGTGCTTGGTTATCGAGACATTGATGGAGCCGGACAGGGTGGAGTCGAGCAGAGCCTCAATCATCTGATCGAAGGCGTGCCTGGCAAACGCCGACTCGTTCGCGACGCGGTTGGTCGAATTGTTGAAGTCTCGTTCGATCCCGACAGCGAACCGAAACGCTTCGACGCTGTGCAGCTGACACTCGACCTGACGATCCAGATGTTCGCGGAGAAGGCCCTGGACGAGGTTATTGACGAGTGGAATCCCACCGGTGCCTGCGCCATCGTCATGGAACCAGGCAGCGGCGACATTCTGGCGATGGCGTCGCGACCAACATACTCGCTCAGCGACATGTCGCATGTTCCGGGCAACGCCTGGCGGAACCAGGCGATCAGCATCGTGTACGAACCGGGCTCGACGTTTAAGCCGTTCATCGTCGCCGAAGCGTTGCAGGCAGGACTGATCAAACGCGACGAAATGTTTGATTGCGAAAACGGCGAGTACCGCATGGGACCGCGCATTCTTCACGACCATCATCCTTACCGCCAACTCTCCGTGACTGATGTGCTGGTCAAGTCGAGCAACATCGGCATGGCGAAAATCGGCGAACGTCTGAAAAACCGCGGACTCTACGAAGCAACTCTGAAGTTTGGCTTCGGACGCCCTACAGGAATCGATCTGCCCGGTGAGCTGTCCGGCATTGTGCGACCACTGAAAAACTGGAACGGCTATTCGACCGGGTCAATTCCGATGGGACACGAACTGGCAGTCACACCGCTGCAGCTGGTGACCGCTCAGTCAGCTCTGGCCAACGGCGGACGCTTGATCACGCCGCGCATTCTGAAAGGCGTGCAGGGGCAGGGCACGGACTCCGCTCATTCGTTCCAGACGTCAATCGAGGATCCGTCGCTGTCCGAGCCGGCAACGATTGTCCGCCCGACGGTCTCGCCGGAAATTGCACGCTGGGTCATCGAGGAACCCATGACGGCAGTGGTTTCCCGAGGCACCGGACATCGAGCGAAGATTCCGGGATACTCGGTTTTCGGCAAGACGGGCACGGCTCAGAAGATGGACCCGAAGACCGGCGAATACTCGAAAACGCTGCACTGCAGCTCGTTCATCTGCGGCGCGCCGACTCGGAACCCACGAGTCATCGTGCTGGTCGTCGTGGACGAGCCGAAGTCAAACTCGACGCATTACGGCGGCACCATCGCGGCTCCGGCAGCCGCAATGATTCTAAGCCGCTCTCTGATGTACCTGAGAGTCCCGCCCGATCAGGAAACACGCACCGCTGGCCGTTAACCCAGTTTCTCGACGTCGTGGATTGAGCCTGGCGATGTTGCTTTGAGGCAACAAAACCACGTCGCGTTGACGTGCGGCATCACGTTTCTCGCTGGCTTCGCCGAGTCTGGACGTCGGTTTTACAATCTCACCAGAGTTCTAACCGGTTTGCCTGAATGAGGTTAGAAGACACCAGCCGTACCTGACTGCGCCGATTCGTAAAGTCTGGCATTCAGTCTGCTTTACGGTTCCCCTGTCTCGATTACCGAGGCCTGAGCAACGGGTTCAGTCAACCGCTGAAGGGGAAGCCATGATGAAACTCGCAGAGCAACTTCTGAACGATGAAGCCGGTTTCCTGCTTTCAGCCGAGCTGATTCTGATCTCAACAGTGCTGACCCTCGGCATGGTGGTTGGTCTGTCCGAAGTTTCTCACGCGATCAATAACGAGCTGTTCGACGTCGCGTCGGCTTTCGACAGCGTCAATCAGGGTTACCGTTACGACGGCCTGTTTGATGGTCACGGCAGCTCTTACGGCAGTCAGCTTGACGACTACCGTTACGACATCAGCTGTCGCGGGTACTGAGGCCGCAGCTCACGAGTCAGGATTTGGAAGTTCGAGTGGAATAAACGGGAAACGTAACATCATCGTCGGATCGAACCGGAAGTTGCGTTATCAGCGGGCCCCTTACTGTATTCTGGAACATCGTCACGATGCGGACACTTATTTTCTTACTTCGGACTGACCAGGTCGGATCGGCGCTGTCAGCCGAAATGGCGCTGGTGACATCGGTCACGGTTGGCGCCCTGTACATGGGCATGGCCGATTTCAGCCCAACCGTCAACCGTGAGTTCCAGGTCTCGGCCGAAGTTGCCGGACCGTCAGGTGTTGAAGAGGAAAACAAAGCCAGAGACGACAAAAAGAAAAAAGACGACGAGGAAAAGAAGAATCAATGGCGAATTAGACGCGCTGACGACCGGCAGCAATCGGACGGAAAAGACTCGAAATAGTGGATAGTGCTCCACCGTCCCCCGTTGCTGGCCTTAGTCCGGCCTCTGTTGGACATTCGCCGTCCCGCTCACGATACTTCGCCGCTCACACGCCGACGGACACTCTTTGTGACGTCGGCGTCTTTATTTCCCGCTCACGTTCTGGCGAAGCTGCGATTGCGATATGGACCGTCTCGCTCACCTCAACCCCGCTCAGCGCGACGCGGCGAGCACTCTTTCAGGGCCGCTGCTGGTGCTCGCTGGTGCCGGTACGGGCAAAACTCGCGTCATCACGCACCGCATGGTCGAGCTGATCGGAAGCGGCATTGCTCCTGAGCGAATTCTCTCGGTCACTTTCACGAATAAAGCAGCCAAAGAGATGGCCGAGCGAACTCAGGAACTGCTCGGCAAACGCCAGAAGCAGAAGCCGATGATCTCAACGTTTCACTCGTACTGCGTGAAGGTTCTGCGGCAGGAAATCGAAGCCCTCGGCTACCCGAAAACGTTCACCATCTATGACCGAGGCGATCAGGAATCAGCTGCCCGCAAGGCGCTGCGAGACGTTCGAATTCCTGACTCCAGCATGAAACCCGGGGACCTGCTGAATGTAATCAGCCGCTGGAAGATGCACAGCATCGCCCCCGAAGACGCGGCCGATCACACCGAAAACGACCTCGAGTTCCTCGGGGCCGTCGCTTATCGCAAATATCAGAGCAACCTTCAGGCGTGCGGAGCCGTCGACTTTGACGATCTGCTGCTGCTGACCAACCGCCTGTTTGAAGAACACCCTGCCGCGCTGGACCGTCAGCAGCGACGCTTCGATCACGTGCAGATCGACGAGTACCAGGATA
>JABMPE010000377.1 GCA_013203845.1 Rhodopirellula sp.
GATGGTTTGAGAGTAAGGGTTTCCGAGGCTGTGCGTTCATAAACGCAGTCGTGGAACTGGCAGACTCCAAACATCCAGCGGCGGTGTTTTCAGCCCGGCATAAAGAACTCTTCCGTCAAATGATTGGAGCGATCGTGTCGGAGACTCATGGTTCGAAGTCTGCTGCAATGGTGCCAGCAGTTTCCATGATGATCGAAGGGGCGATCGTGACGGCTGTCATGGAGGGGACTTCCAGGGCGGCGGATATCGCCAGAGAAGCAGCTTTGACGCTGCTGGGGCCAATGCAGAAGCAGACGAAGTAACTCTTCTCTTTTTTTGTACCAGGATATACAGACCAGTCTGTAGGTAGTGTCAGTGTTTTGAAGTTGCTGAATCGGGCGTGTGTCCCGACGAGGTGTCTTCATTTGTTCTTCCGTTTTGAAGGGGATGCGTGATGCAACGATTGAATTCAGTGAATCCGGACACGGCTGAAGGTCGCCAGAAGGAACTGCTTGACACAGTGCAGGGAGCCTTTGGCCTGGTGCCTAACGCGGCCAGAATCATGGCCAATTCGCCCCCCGTCCTGGAGAGTTTTCTTACTTTCAGTCAGGCGATGGGGAATGTGGCAATCGGGGAGAAACTCCACAACCAGGTCAAGCTGTCCACGAGCGAGTCGAATTCTTGTGACTACTGCACGTCGATTCTTTGTGCCGTGGCTCCCTCCGTCGGCCTGACGGCGGACGAAATCCTCGCGGGTCGCACATCGAGTTCTGAGGACCGTCGCACCGACGCTGCCCTCAAGTTCGCCGAGGCCGTATTGGCCAGAGGCGGCAAGGTCGATGACAGTCAATTCGAAGCCGTGAGAGCCGCTGGTTTCAGCGATGGCGAAATCGTGGAGATCATCGCAAGCGTGGTGCTCGGCTGCTTCACAAACTTCCTGAACAACGTCGCTGACACGGACCTCGACTTTCCACGTGCCGATCCGGTCGAGGCGGGAGCCTGCGCATCCGGCACTTGTATGACTCACTGATTGCTACGACAGGCCAGTCAGTGTGTTCGCAACGCCGAGCATGCTGACTGCCTGTCTCCGTTGTCCGGGACTGTGGGCGACACTGATCGTCCAGCCCGGAGTCCACGACTGGAAACCTTGCAGTTCGATCAAGGAGAGAAATCATGCCGCCGTTTCCCAGTGACGTCGCGTTCACACCTGCCGTGAAGGTGATTCAGAAGCAGAAGGGTTCGCGGGCTGCTTACTCCCGAGTCGAGCAGGGCCGAGAATGGTCAACGACAGTCACTCCTGAACTTCGAGAGTATCTCTCCAGCCTCGACATGTTCTATCTCGGTACCGCGAACGCCTCGGGGCAGCCTTACATTCAGTACCGCGGTGGCGCGCCGGGATTTCTGAAGGTCATGGACGAACGAACGCTTGGGTTCGCGGATTTCAGTGGCAACCGGCAGTACATCACGCTCGGGAATCTCAGCGAGAATCCCAGGGCGTTCATCTTCCTGATGGATTACGTGAACGGTCGCCGCATCAAACTTTGGGGCACGGCTCGCGTTGTTGAAAACGATCCCGACCTTAACGATCGACTCCTTGACTGCGAATACGGGGGCAACGTTGAACGCGCCATTGTGTTCTCGATCGAGGCGTGGGATGCAAACTGTCCGCAACACATTCACAAGCGATTCGCGCAATCGGTAGTTGCCCCGATTATCGAGAAGCTTCAGATGCAAGTGCGGGAACTTCAGGCTGAGATTGTCCAGGCCAGGCGAACGCAAACAGTTTCATCGTCTGGTTCCGTCGCTCCCGAGGAGTCTCAGTAACTTGCCAATTTTTGTCGCATTCCCGCGGATTAAGGAGCGAGAAGGAATGTGCGAGCACTGGTGCCCCACATTGACACTCGTCCTGTGAGGTCCGTTACAGACCTGAATCCGGGTTTTCGACCAGACTTCCGGCTTCGATGCGTGAACAAGGGAGTGTGTGTCGCAGGAAGCGACTCTCAATCTGCCCGCCGCGAAATGGAATTCCGCAGACAATCGGAAGGAATCGAGCATGACGAATCGTCGCTGGTGGTACTTCGCCGCATTCAGCTTTATCTGCATGAGTGGTCTGGTCGGATGTGCGTGTTACGGCTCATACGGAGGTGGACAATGTGGTCCCGGTGGGTGTCCGGCCCCCGGTCAATACGGTGCTGCGGGGCCAATGGGACCGATCCCTGGATCAGGCACGATGGCTCCCGGCGGTACTCCGATGCAGCCGGCACCGGGTTCAGGTTTCATGGGGTCTGGTGGGTTCTAAGTTGCTCGTGATGACTGAAAAGGTTTAACCATGTCCGTCCTGGAAGAAACTGAAACTGAAACCGAAGCCGAACCGACGAACGTCCCTGCATCGTCCGAACCGGTTGCTGTGCCGCTCGATCTGGCAGACGTTGTTGTCATTATCCCGGCGTTGAACGAGGAAGCCTCGCTGCCGCTGGTGCTGGCTGATCTTCCCACAACGGGAGCAGTCATCGTTGTCGATAACCGGTCGCGCGACCGCACGGGCGAGGTGGCGACTCACGGCGGTGCCAGAGTCTTCCGTGAGGAGCAGCGTGGTTACGGTCAGGCATGTCTCCGTGGTCTGGCGGAACTGCGACGGCTGGTCGCGAGTGAAGAACTGCCTGCTCCGAAGATCGTGGCCTTTGTCGATGCCGACTACAGCGATCATCCGAATCTACTGCCGTTGCTGGTGGCTCCGATTCACGCTGGTGAGGCGGAGTTTGTGCTGGGGTCCCGACTGCTCGGTCAACGTGAACCGGGAGCGATGCCGCCTCAAAGCGTCTACGGCAACAAGTTCGCCTGCTGGTTGATGCGCGTCCTGTTCGGACATCACTACACGGACCTCGGACCGTTTCGAGCGATCGATTACGCGAAGCTGGAGCAGCTTGGCATGGCTGACGAGAACTTCGGCTGGACAGTTGAAATGCAGCTCAAGGCGCTGCAGGTCGGCCTGCGGATTCAGGAAATCCCCGTCCCGTATCGTTGTCGTGTCGGCGTGAGCAAGATCAGCGGCACAGTCTCGGGCACGATCAAAGCCGGCTATAAGATTCTCTACACGATTGCGAAGTACGGCTTGTTCCGGCGTATGCCGCAGTCTGGTCGCGAGGCGTCGATCGATGGCGACGCCTGAGCCCCCGGGCAGCGACACGGCATCGCAGCATGCACTCGACTCGGCAGGCCAGTCATCCAGTCGACAAGAAATCGTCGATGAAGTTCCCCTGTGGAAACGGCCTCCGGTCCGACTCGGGATCACTGGACTGGTTTCCTGGTGGCTCTACGTTGGCATCGTCTGGCTGAGCCGAGACTTCACCTACGGAACGCCGGGCATCGGTCGCCCCCTGCTCGGTGTGATGTCGCTCTTCGGCGGCGTCTTCGTGCTCTACCTCGTCCAGGTCGGAGTCGCCCTGCGTCAGGGTAAAAGCGATGCAAGCACGAACACGGCAAAATCCGACGGTATGCTGCCGGTGATTGTCGTCTTCGCGATTGCGTTCCGTGTGCTGCTGCTGTTCAGTGAGCCAATTCAGGAAGTCGATGCCTATCGCTACTTATGGGACGGGCAGGCCGTCGCTGCCGGAGTGAACCCGTTTCGCCACAGCCCTCATCAGGTGCTTGACGCGGAAACGGACTCCCAACTGCCGGCCGACCTGCGTCAGCTCGTCCAGCTTCGCGACGAAATTCCGACACGCGCTGAAATCCTGCGTCGAGTCCACTTCGGCGAACTGACGACCGTCTACCCGCCGGTCAGTCAAGCCGTCTTTGCACTGGCCGCAGGAGTGACACCCGGATCGGCCGACGTCCCGACGCACCTGCTCGTCATGAAATGCTTCATCGTGGCATTCGACCTGGCAACGTTGTGGATACTGGTCCTGCTGCTGCGATTCGTGAACCGTCCGCCCGAGTGGTCAATCATCTATGCCTGGTGTCCGCTCGTCATGAAAGAGTTTGCCAACAGTGGGCACCTCGACTCGATCGCCGTGTTTATTACAACCGCCTCGCTGTACTGCACTGTGCGGGTCTTGTTTGCGGAGGAGTCGACTTCCAGTCTGTGCAAGACGTCGCACTTTCGCGGAGCGAACGACGACACTCGCTGGCTGCTCGCCGCGTCGCTGCTGCTGGGTCTCGGAGTCGGGGCGAAAATCTATCCGGCGATCTTTGCTCCACTACTGGTTCTGTCGATCTGGCGTCGTTTCGGATTTCACGTAGCCGCCGTTGGGGCAGTCGTCTTTTCGACTGTGTCGGTGGCGATGGTTCTGCCAATGCTGACTCGCGATCAGGCTTCACCAACGCCGGTCGTCGGACCCGTGCTGCCACCGGTTCCTGATCAGTCACCGTCCGGCCCGGAGATCGATCCGACCTCAACGGGGCTGAGTGCCTTTGCGGCGCAGTGGCAAATGAACGATTTCCTGTTCCTGCTGCTGTTCGAGAATCTCACACCCGACCGGGGACCGGATTCGACTCGCACGGCCTGGTTTGTTCTCACACCGTCGGGCTGGCGAGACTGGTTAGTCGATTCCGTTTCGAGGACAACCGGACTCGTACCACAACGCGTGCCGTTTCTAATAACGCGAGTGATCACGATCGCGATCTTCGGGGCACTTGCTCTGTCGTGGGCATGGAGAGCGGCGGGATCGACCAGCGCGAACGATTGGCTCATGTTCGCGTTCCTGACGGTCGCCTGGTTCTGGATGCTGCAGCCGACTCAGAACCCGTGGTACTGGACCTGGGCATTGCCGCTGGTCCCGTTTGCCCGTTCACGAGCCTGGCTGCTGCTCTCGGGGCTGACGCTGATCTACTACCTGCGTTTCTGGTGTATCTACCACGCGGCTGAGTCGCCTCTGTTCGGTACTCGCTACGCAGGCGTCGATTTCTTCGACTTCGTGGGGAGCTGGATGGAGTTTGCTCCGTGGCTGCTCGTGCTCGGGATCGAGGCGTACTACCGTAATGCCAGCAAGGCTTCAGATAACGAGGGACTCGTTTCGTCGGATTGAACCGCTTTGTTCGCAGCAGTTAGCCGCCCTCGATCAAGGGCTCGTGTGGCAGCCTGAGGCTTCTCTCGGTGTTTCTTCGCCAACCACCCTCGACACGCCGGACACGAGGCCAGACGGGGTTCGACCTGACTCGTGACTTCAGCGCTGAGTTTCATCTCGATTCCTTTTGAGTGGAATGTGGTCCTTACACCCCGTGAGTTAAGTATCGACCGCAGATCGAGTGCAGTGAATCCAACGGCAGGTACTGCAACTGCAGCACCCGCCACACAGAGATTCCCCAGGCTGCAACCAGCGGTCCCGTCGTACGAAGCGTCAGCTTCGAGGTCGAAGCGTGTGATGCCTTGGTCGTCATGGACTTCTCTTCAATTGAGCTGCTCGTCAATCAGTGAAGCCAGAACGTCTCGGGGGGGAGGGCTCCCATCTTGCGGCTCTGCCTGCTGCTGGTCTTTGAAGAATCCCTTCGGCACAGGAAATCGTGTGAAACCTCACACTGAAAACGGTGGCTCCACCTGATGTCGTGCTTCACGACCGCGGTTGGGAGTCGGGTCTTTGACGAGCCCGTAGACCTCGCGACCCTCGTGTCCTTCCGGCAGGTACTCCGTAATCGGAAGTCCTTCCGGAGTCACGAACAGCAGGCAGTGGCAGTACTTGAATTGTTTCATTTCGTCGCAGGCACAGACCCAGCGACGGCTGTTGTCGAGTTCCGCCTGCTTGTCCGGATAGAAGTTGCACGGGCAGAGTGGCCGGCCAAGCTGCTCGACATGAGCGGCCAGTCCCAGCACGACACCTTCCGTCACCGACTCGTCCGGATGGGCCGACGTGCCGCTCTTCTCGCGATATTTCTCGACGTACCGGTTCATCCGGTCGATCGTCTTTTGACCGGGATCAACTGCGGGAGACATCCTCTGTTCTCCTAATTCAACTGCCGCCGGAGGCGACGTGGTTTTTCAGGGTAGTGTAACGGTTTCTTCACGGTCGCCGCGAAGGTAACGGATGATGTCCGTCACATCGATCATTAGCGACAGCAAATTCACAACGGCAAGACACCTCATCCACTGTCCCAGCGATGTATCACTCGGCCAGTCATCCAGCCGGGTCGCGATAAAGATCAGCAGCGGAATCCACAGAACATGGCCCAGCCCGAGAATCCTTGAGAATCCAAACCGTCCGGTGAGGACCGTCATGATCCCTGCGCTGGCCATGAATGTTGCCAGAACAATCTGGGCTTCCAGGTACTGAATGAAGAACATCGGAATGACCGCATTGGCAGCCATCAGGCACATCAGCCAGACTTTCCAGTGGAAGGGCATCTTCAAAATGCCCTGATTGAATCGCACAAATGCCTTCACGGTCGATTACCTTTTAATTCCGTCAGAGCCTTCAGTCGTGGCTGTGGTCTTTAGCTGCCGTGGGACATGTCGCCGACGCTGTTGTTCGCTGTTTGCGTCACGGCTGCAGACGAACGCTGGCCCTGGGCACGAGTCAATGCGTCGACGATCGGCTGTGGTGACGCGAAGACTGTACGGCCCTCGCTGATAAGCTGTTCGAGACGCCGTTGCGAGAACGGCTCCCAGGCGATCTCGTCCGGAGTTGTCGCTGAAGTTTGTACTGACTGTACGTCTGCGGTTGGGGCCGAAGTCCTCGCGACGCGGACGGCAGCTCGTTCAAATCGGTTGGCCATGACTCCCTGCAGCCAGCCGAACGCGATCGCTGCGGCGACGGCTGTTACCAGTGATGCGTCGGCCCAGGCTTTGAGTTTCTGTCCGCGAGTCCCCATCACGACGATCGTGCCCAGTCGCCAGCATGCCACGCCGATGCCAAGCAGCAGCAACGTCGTCGGCACGACGGACGGGATCGGCATGAAACTCATCAGGTACAAGACCGTCCCAGAACAACGCGACGTGTTGTACGAACAGAAACCGTCATTGATTCACTCTCGATAGTTTTTCGGAAAATCAGAAACCCGACCTGAAACGCTCAGGCCGCAGCGGTCACCGCATTTCCGTAGTGTTGCGGTGCCAGTCAATTCGCACGGGTGACGGAGCAGCGGCACCTGGCCTTACAGAATTTCTGACAGAGTTTTCGAGAGGCGCTCATGCATTTGCTGTTTTGTGAGCAACCTCACAATCGCGAAGAACTCGACAGACGAAGTACTGCTTACGGACGCTGGCTGCGTAGACCAGACAGACTCAACAAGGCAGAATCAGCAATTCAGAGCCATACAAAAGTATGAATTCACTGGTGATTGATGGTGTGAGACCGTCATTTTGGGGAGAACGGAATGGGCGACGCGGGCAGCACTCCTGGTGCCACGCTCGAACCCGCGGAATGGGTTGGGGCATATGGCGACTATCTTTATCGCTATGCGTATTCCCGGCTGCGAGACAGCAACGCGGCCGAAGAGGCTCTGCAGGAGACCTTCCTGGCCGGCATTCGCTTCATCGATCAGTTTTCCGGAGACGGTTCTCAGCGGGCCTGGCTGCTGGGCATTCTGAAACGCAAGATCGTCGATCACGTCCGACAGCGGATGCGTTACGACCGCGATGGAGCGAGCGACGCCGACCCGACCACGCAGTTGTTTGACGAGAAGGGCTTCTGGAAGCCGGGTTCTGCTCCGTGGTCGAACTCGCCAGATTCACCGATTGAAGCGGATGAACTGTGGGCGATCGTGCAGAAGTGCCTGGAGACGCTGCCCAAAGGCCAGGCCGATGTCTTCGTGCTCAGTGTGATGGAAGAACTGGCTGGCGAAGAAATCTGTAATGAATTGGAGATCACACCGTCGAACCTGTGGGTGAGGCTGCATCGGGCTCGACTGGGGCTCGCCCGCTGTGTCGGTTCGCGCTGGGGGCATTCCGCGGAGGTTCCTGATCGTGCTGAATGACCGCCAGGCATCTGAGCTGATTTCGCGGTCGATGCACGGTCCACTTACCGAAGAACAGCAACGGCAGGTCGACGCTTATCTGGCAGAGCATGGCGAGGCTCGTGAATTCGCACGCGTGTCCCGACTGATTCAGGATTCACTGTCGGATGTCGCCGTGCTGGTCGTCCACCGGAGCGTACTCGACCTTCTGCTTCTCACGCACCGCATAACCCGGCCCGCCGATTCGGAGTTCACCGAACACCGTCACCAGCCGCCGACGTTTCTTCTCCACAGGAACCAGGTCTGGAAGGCCGGCCCGTTCGATGCGCTCCGGAGCCGACTGTTCGACCCGCTGCACCAGATCGTCGACCGCCCCCTGCAGCAGACGGCGATTCAGCGACATCGTCCTGGAAAACATCCCGGGCTCGATCGCGTCGAGCCGATGACCGTCTGCCAGCGACTCATCAATCGAATCCAGCATCTGTTCAAGATCCTGTCGAGCCTTGATTCGAGTCTCCTGAGACAACACCATCACGACACCTCCATGCGGGAAAACGGGCAAACGTCAGCAACGCCTGCCAATGTTTTCTCCATGGAGGCCTTTCAGAGCCAGGGCAACGTCAGCCTGCTTTCAAAAACTTGGTTCTTTGCGAAAAGCTGGGGGTAATTGTGTAGTGTTTTCTATCCGGTGAGTTTGATTCAGGTGTGGTGCAGCGTGAGGATTCGCAGTCGGAAGTGTTCCTTGTTTCGAGTGTGACTGCCCTTCCGGTCGTTGGTTTGGGTGGCTTATCGGGGGTGAGCGGAAAATTGGGAGTTCTGGAAAGCGGCCTGCGTGCCTGGATGCGGGGAGTGTTGAACGATTCCTCGATCATCTCTCAGGCATGGAGGCCGAAACATGAGTGTCATCACCAGCTCTGCAGGCGACAAGACGAGTTCGACTGCCAACATCGACAGCCTCGCCCAACAGGCCACTCAGCTTGATCTGTTTGTCCGCCAGGCGGCGGCCGAGGGAGAATCGCTGGACGCCGTCGAACGTCCCACCTTCGATCAGGCGCTCCGCATGGCAACGAAACGAAAAGCATGGATGATTCAGCCAGCAAAGAAGCCGACAGTATCGGTTTCTGCTGTCCTGAAAGCAGAAGTCGAAACCAAAGCGAAGGAATTGATAGTTGATTTTCTGAACCCGAAGCACGTCCGCCCGCCACGACCACACGAGCAACTCAACTACGTCACCGACATCGAGACGA
>JABMPE010000378.1 GCA_013203845.1 Rhodopirellula sp.
CCGCCGCAGTCTTCGGGGGGACAGTTTCTCTTGCCCGTGACGCATCGAGGGTACGCGATTGAGGGTTTCGCCTGTTCGATAGCTTCCACTTTAATGGTGTGGTCCCAGCTATCGCCAAAGTCGTACATGTAGTCGAGCTTCATCCCTTTGCCGTAGATGACGTCGCTCAGCCACATGTCCGTCGAATCGATGACTTCGAAGTCGTCATCATCAAACGGGTTGGGAATGCTGTAATGATCGCCGTCAATATCGAATGCATGCAGATGGGAATCGGTCCAGCCCATGGCTGCCTGAATGGCAACATGAAGTTCCGCGAGTGTGCAGTCGGGAACTTCGATCCGTCGCCAGATAGGCGGCTTCACGCCTCGCAGATCAACTCGCAGGCGGTAAATCGTTTGGGGTTTCGTCGAAGCTGTGAGTTTCGGTGGGGCCGCAAGTTTCGGAAAGGCCGCGGGCTGGTGAGCGAACTCAGCCTCGGACAGTGCCGAGTCGACCGCCTTCCGAAGATTCCGGAATCTGGTTCGACCGTGTCCGGTTTCTACCATCAGTTGTTTTTCGACCTGTTGCCTCAGTTCTTCCCACTGATCGACCGGCAGTGAAATTCGCTTTCGTCCTTTTGTTTCCGGTTTAAAGTCGGCGTGCTGATCTGGCAGGAGTTCCGCGGCGGCCTGACGCTGAGCATCGGTCAGGGAAATTTCGATGTCCCCGTCCTGAACAGCGTCCGGCGGAAGGATTGTGATCCCCATCGCCTTCGCTTGCCGGAAGAGTTCACTGTCGATGCCGATCTTCGAGTTGGTTGCAACCGTACTGTCGCTATGTGGCAGTGAGGCTGGCTCATTCGGAATGCCGGTGAGATAGATCACGTCTTCCTCATACCCACGGTATCCCTGAAAGACGAATTCCATCCATGGCATCTCGCCACAGTCTTCCTTGAAAACCGACGCCAGACGATCCTCGATCAGCGTGGATGGCGATCCGTCGTCAGAGACAACGCTGTCCGGCATCACACTCTTGAGGTAGCTGCTCCATTCGGCGGCGGAACGCCCTTCCAGAATGTAAGGCGTCGTCAGCTCGGTAAAGTATTCCGCATCGTGAACGGCAGGCGGACCGAGGCGAACGAATCTCAGTTCACCTTCCGCACCGAAGTAACCCGTCGGAACATCAACGAGCAGTTCGTGACCTGTCACCAGTTCCCGCACGACAATCAGATCGCAGTCGATGTCAATTGTTTCATAGATCCCCATGCGTGAATTGAGCAGTTTTCCACAGAGGTCCTTCAGCTCGGTCGGCATTCCCATTTCGGCGATCATGTCGGTCGCGATTCGACCGATGTTGTCGCCGTCGTCGCCGAATGTCAGATCGCACAAGGCCCACGAATGAAAAAAGCTATCCGTTACCGGACTCATCGGCGGGAAGCCGGGCATGTAGGTGTCTAACGCCGACTCAAGGATTTCGTGATACTCGTCAACGATCCCGGACTGTTCCAGCATCGCCGCCATCGTCAGCAACTGCACCTGCACAGTTGAGTAGAGAACAAACTGCGGATCGACACCGTCCTCGATCATTTCCTCTGGATCGGGAAACCCAAATTCTGCCGCGTCATCGTCTGAGATATCGCCTGGTTGAGGCCCGGCCTTAAGTTCGCGAATGAATTTCTGGAATTTCGTGGTGTCCATTGGTCACCCCTGCTTTAGAAACCTCGTGTTCGTGAGAGAGCCTGAGCGATGGGATGCTAAACACCTCTTTAGCAAAAAGAAATTCATCCACGACCTGTGGGATTGAAGCGCGTTTGCAGAACGACAGAACTTCTGCCTGTGCGACCCGGCGCGCTGACTATGCCGCAGATACGCTCAGGTTTCGCTGGATTTGCTCCAGGTCGGCGGCACTGCCAAGCACCAGGCAGACGTAGACGGTGTTTCGTTCCTGCCAGACAGCAACGACCGGACGGCGACCATCCTTCTCGATGTACTGTGAGTCGGCCTGGGTGAAGCTGACCGAGTTTGGCAGCGGCTGCACGCGGCTGGCCGGAATGGCAGCCAGGATGCCGTTGATCGGCGCGTTGCGGGCCGGCGAGTAACTGAAAATTGCCACCGCGGCGTCGTGACCAGCGGCATCGTCCAGATCGATCCCTCGGAATTCACGACTGACTCGCAGACGCCGACTTCCTGCCCACGTCGCCGGCAATCGGAACTCGAACCCGGCGTCGAATTCTGCTGTCGATGACAGATCGAGCGGCAAACGTTTCAGCAGATCAGCTTCTGTAAACTGCTCCGGCTGAGACTGCCGTAACCAGACACCAGCCGCCAGCATCAAAGCACAGGCTGCTGCAATCACAATCGACAGTGATCGTCGTCGCGAGCGGGAAGCACCAGTCGTTGCTTTGCCAGCGGATCCGTCCACGGATTCGCCCGCGACGGCCTTGACCACTTCTGGATGCGATGCGAGTTCTGAAGGCGATGCGAGTTGCAAAGACGCTTCGAGCAGTACCGCACGCAGTTGCTCCGGTACGTCAACCTGCAGAACAACACCGATCACTGCGCGGTCAAAACTCTGATTCTTCGCGAAGGCTTCCTGACAGGCATCGCACGAATCCAGATGCGCACGAGCATCGGCCATTTCCGGAAGATCGAGATCGTCCGAGTCCGGTCTGACACAATCCAGATATTCAAGTGCGGTCTGACAGTCCATTGGCATTTATTCCAGGTTCGAGGTTCAGCGTCCAAAGCTTCCCAGGCCACCGTTAAGAAACCTGAAACTTCGAATTCAGAACACAAAAATCAGTAACTGTCCGGGCTGATCTGTTCGCGGAGCTGCTTTTTGCCCCGCGACAGGCGACTCATCACCGTGCCGATTGGAATATCCAATTGCTCGGCAATTTCCAGGTAACTCAACTCTCGAAAGTAAAACAGTAGAAGTACGGAACGGAATTCCTCGGGCAGTTCGTTCAACACCTGCTGCAGTGATTCGCTGTCGAGTGACTGCTCAACCCGCTCTTCACTTCCGCGTTTCTGATCAACAGGTTCAACCAGCACTTCCAGGGCGACTTCTCCGTGAGTCACCCGGTCGCGAATTTGTCGTCGATAGAGGTTACGAACAATCATGAACAACCACGCTCGAACTTTGTCGGGATCACGTAACGTATCCAGCTTGCGTTGAGCATCCAGAAACGCCTGCTGCGAAATGTCTTCCGCTTCGTGAGACGTGCCTGAAAGGCGATACGCAAACCGGAACACCGATTCGTAGTGCTGATCGACGAGTTGAGATATCTCCACGGTCGGCCTGCCCAGAAACCCGTTCCACCAGAGGGGATGCGTTAACAGCTCCGCATATTCCCGGAATTTCGGGAAGTCTAGTGACTTTTCGCAGTTGCGCCTCACCTCGGACTTCGCCCCAAGCACCAGATGACAGTCATCTGTTCGCTTCAGAAAGGAGCACTCCACATGACTGGACGCTATCGACGCCTTGTTCGGATCGTGCTTGCCGGTGGTCTGTTGTTTGGATGCGGATTGTTTTACCGCTATTTCTGGCTGACGCATCCGATCGGAAATGGGCCAGCCGGGCGAGCGGTTGACCGTTCGTTGTTTGAGAAGCCGTGGACGAACCGACCGGTCATGTTGCTCGGGCTCGGCGACAGCGTGACCGATGGTTTTGGGGCATCGGGCGGAAAGTCCTACTTTGATCGGCTGGTGAAGAACTCAGCGGACGAGTTCGCCGACATGTCCGGCATCAATCTGCGAGCTGTTATTCCGAATCTCGACGTGCTGAACATTGCGATGTCCGCATCGACGTCGCAGGAACTGGTCGAGTATCAGCTTCCTCGTCTGCCGGATGTGGACGACGCAACGTTCGGAATCGTGGTCATGACGACTGGCGGCAACGACATCATCGATAATTACGGACAGACGCCGCCTCACGAAGGAGCGATGTACGGGGCGACTTTCGAGCAGGCGGCACCGTGGATTGCAAATTTTGAGACTCGTCTGAATAAGATTCTTGACAAGGTCACGTCGCACTTTACCGCCGGTTGTTCGATCTTTCTCGCGAACATCTACGATCCGACCGACGGAATTGGCGACACGATGAATGCTGGCTTGCCTCGCTGGCCGGACGGTTTGAAAATTCACGCGGCGTACAACCAGGTCATCACTGACGCCACAAAACGGCGGGGCAATGTTTTTCTGATCGACATGCGCGGCGAGTTCCTCGGACATGGCATCCATTCGCGACAGTTCTGGCAGCCGTTCTACCGATCAGACGATCCTGGATACTGGTACTTCGACAATCTCGAAGATCCGAACGACCGCGGCTACGATGCTCTGCGACGTTTGTTTCTCGACGCAATGTCGCGGACTCTACCGACAGCATTCGATCGGCTCTTCGATCCACATTCCAACGATCCATATTCCAACACGGTCAGCCACGATGAGAAGCGTCCGGAGCGAGAGCGTTTGGGTCAATCGGGCAAACATGAAGCGAGTTTGACGCTCGAAAGCGAGACATGCGGAACATCCGATTGACCATTGCGTACGACGGCTCGAATTACGTCGGCTGGCAGGTGCAGCCGAACGGCCCGTCCGTGCAGACCGCCGTTGAGAAGGCGATTCAAAAGCTGACCGGCCTGAAAGCGAATGTTCTTTCCGCAGGGCGGACTGACTCAGGAGTGCATGCTCTGGGACAGGTTGCCAGCTTTCAGACCGAGTCGTCGATTCCTTGCGAAGGGTTTCGAAAGGCGCTGCACAAATTCCTGCCGGACGACATCATTGTCCGAGACGTTCGGGAAGTGCCGCTCGATTTTCACGCAACGTTTTCCGCCGTACAGAAACGCTACCGGTACGTGATTCACAACTGCCGAACTCACAATCCGTTTCTGCGAAACTACGTCTGGCATTTCCACCAGGATCTCGATTCGACAGCGATGCACGAAGCCGGCCAGAAGCTGATTGGAACTCACGATTTCCGCAGTTTTGAATCTCACTGGCCGAATAAAGCCACCAGCGTCCGCACGGTAAAAGAGGTGATCGTCCGGCGGCAGAAATTCTGCCCGCTATGGCTCGGCGAAGCGGATCAGCAACCGACTGCCGAGGAAGCTGGCGATTTTGTCTGGCTGGAGATCGTCGCGGACGGATTTCTTTACAACATGGTCCGAGCGATCGTCGGCACGCTCGTTCCTGTTGGTCGAGGCCGCTGGAACGGCGATGACATTGTCCGAATTCTGACCGCGATGGATCGCTCGGAAGCCGGCGACACCGCTCCGCCAAACGGGCTGTACCTCGTCCATGTTGACTACTGATTTTCAGAACGGATGAGTATTAAGCCGCCGATGGTCGCAGATAAACGCTGATGAGGTGAGACATCTGCGTTTATCCGCGACCATCTGAGGCTTAATTCAACGGACCTGAGGCATAATTCAACGGACTGAACAAGGCGACCTGCTGATTCTTGCGGTCCGGATTTCGGTAAATCTGGAAACTTTCGAAGTTTGCTGACCATTTCCGCGAACCAGTCGTCGATTGTTCTGGTCAGAGCAGCCAGGAGACGGTACAGACTGTATCATCAGCAGCCTGTACAGGGTGCTCCACTCATGCCGCATGGTGCGGCGATTAAATTCGTCCTCGATCGATCAAGGACACGTTCGACCTGACCGCAGTTCGGACAACGATCCTGATTGAGGACAGCCGGCTCTGGCAAAAATTCAGAAAGGTTCTCAGAGCCAACATCCTTCGTCCGCGGGAAGACCCGCAAAGGTGCTCCGATGTTTAACGCACAGATCAACACGATTCAGCCGACCCAAATCAATACCACGACAATTGGTATTCTGGTCAATGGCGTACGTGGCGAGCGCGTAGAACGTCGTTTGAAGCGCCGATACTGCGCCTCGAAACACTCAGCGGACGCCTCGCTAATGGCGTCCATGAGTGATGGCTGTCCGAGTTCATCCCATTTACCGGGAGACTTGGGTTGCTGGCAGGGAGCCCATGCGGCACCCGATGCCAGGCCAGCCGCGGCCAGCGTGCCCGCCCCAATATGGGGTCGGCTTGTCGTGCTGAAAGCTCTCACGAGCTGAAGCAGTTGACCCCACCCTGCGAGTCATCTTTCGAGACTTCTCGCAGAAATCAGGTCAAGGCAGGCTGAGGGAGCCCGGTGGCTCAGTTCAGGCAGTTCGCTCACGCAGCAATCTGCTGAAAACTGAAACCTTCGAGCATCCTCAATTTCGGCTGTGCTGGTTCGAACCCCGTCTGATGTTTTCAGATTGAATTTTCGTTTCCGGCCGGTTCAGCCCGCTTCACTGCCCGTCGAAGTTGCAGGCGTTTCTGCATGCACTCGTCGCTGCGAAGGAATTCGCAGCCGCAACTTCGACAGACATCTGAAGTTGGTCCGAAAGACAGCCCGCAATACGACGAACGGCCAGGGACGTCTCAACCCGATTGCCAGATGGAAATTCACGTTTCCAGGCAGCCGGTGAGGCATCCGAGGCCAGCTCACGACGATTTCGGCTTCAGGCAAACACTCTTCGAAACGCCTGAATTCTTCACAACCAAAGCCGCGGCACATCACGCCGGGGTTCAAATAAACGAGGTAGATTAAAATGGAAGACACTCGAATGATCGAGTTGGTTCGACTGGCTCAGGACCAGGATCGGGAGGCGTTCGGCCTGCTGGTCGAAGCGTTTGAGCCGACTGTTTACAGCATTGTTCTGCGGAGACTGCGGGACTCGACCGAAGCTCTGGAACTGACTCAGGAAATCTTCATCCGAGCGATGCGGAAGATCGGTCAGTTGCGTGAGCCGGAACGGTTTGCTGGCTGGCTGCGGCAGATCGCCGTGCGAATGGCGATCAACCGGATCGTGCGGCGTCCGAAGGAAGCACTGGTCGAGTCGGGAACGTTCGACAGCTTTCGGGCAGACACGGTTTCACCGGTCGACAAAGTGCTGAAGACCGAACAGGCTGAACAGGTCTGGTCGGGACTGACGCGGCTGAAGGAGCTGGATCGTGACACTCTGGTCGCGTTCTACATCAACGGCCAGTCTCTGCAGGAAATGAGCGATTCGTTCAGTAGCCCGATCGGAACGATCAAGCGGCGACTGCACACCGCTCGCAATCGACTGAGGGAAGCGATGGGCGACTTTCAGCCCGTTTGACGATGCTGCGTCTGAGGAATATTGACGACGACTGAAAACGGCTCGCCACAGCAGGTTTCAGCCTTCAAATATCCACGGCCGCGGAGTTACTGAATGCGACCTTCAAAAACAAAGCCTCCTCCATCTCGCGATGGAAGAGGCTTTTCTTATTTTTCCCGACGGCTTTTCTGGAGCCTGTAGTGCAGGCATCCGTAAAACGATCTCGTGTGGGTCTTTCAGCAACTCAGAGTTCTGATCCGTTGCAAACGCTGTCGCGGCCTGGATCTGAAAACTGCTGGAACTGCTGAAGTTGAGCAGCGTCGAGGCGTTGAATCACTCGCCCAGCCAACTCCTGCTTCACAGCTTGTGACTGCTGAAACTGCATTTGAAGCTGGGCTCGCGACTGGTCGACGGGGGGCTGCTGGTATGACGATCCGGCAGTCCTTGAAGGGACACCAGCAGCACCGGAACTGCTCAAACCTGCCTGGCCGCCGCTATATCCGCCGAGCGATGTCTGAAAACCAGGCGTCGAGAAGCTTTGGTCAAAGCTTCGAAACGCCTGTCCCATTTCGCCGAGTTCACTGTTCACGGCAGTTGCCATCGTGCCAACGCCTGCGGTCATCGCCAGAACGCCGATCGTGCCAAGCATGACCGTCTCGGCTGACATGATGACACCGATATCATCGGTCCAGAATCGCTTCATAATGTTCATTTTATATCTCCTTGATCTCTCTAAAGGGTGTCTCTCTGCCTCCGCTACGAGCGGCAGACGTTGTTAAAATAGACAAGATAGGAGTGATAGTCAATATGTGGATTGTTAGGATTATGCAGATTTAGCCAATTGCACTGATTGTGCCGATTAATTCGACACAGCAATGGCGTCAGGACAAGGCAGGCCACTGCTGACCAATCAGCAAACGGGCATTTGCAAGTCACATAGGATCCGTCCCGAAATTACATCGCCGCTCTCAACCGATTTGGGGAGTTATTTCGGGACGGATCATTTAGCCTTTGGTCCCGTGCAGTATCGCGGATTCTGAACGCTGAATTTGAACTTTGAGTTTGCTCATGCGATATGTTTCATTCCCACTTGGCCATCACTGGATCGTCGACCTGCACGGTTGCCCGGCGGACCTGCTGGATGACCATGAGCTGATTCGTCATCGGTTGCGGGAAACCACCGAGCGTTTCGGACTGACGTTGCTGGAAATTGTCAGCAACAGGTTCGAGCCTCAAGGCGTGACGGTCGTCGGTCTGCTGGCCGAGTCGCACATTTCAATTCACACGTGGCCGGAACATTGCTACGCCGCCGTCGATATCTTTACCTGCGGGGCTGATGGCAACCTGAAGGCGGCCTGCGAATTCATCGCCAGGTCACTGCTGGCGCAGCGGACAACGGTGCTGCGTCTGAACCGCGGCGTCATGACGATCGATGGCCGGTGTGGCATGACATCGGAAGCGGTCACGCTCGACGAGCCATGAGCAACTCCGTGACGGTCAGGCCACTCGTCAGGACCGTTCTCTTTTGCTACAGCTGAGTCTGTTGCTACCGGGTCTGCTGTGCGCGACGAGGTGTGCCGGGGAACGCAAACGGTGGAATCACGGGTGGTCCGGGCGGAGTCAGCGGCAGTGGCTTGATCGACCGCACGAACTGCTTGAAGGCGTCATCCAGATTCTTCGCGGGGATCACTTTTGTGTTCGGGTTGGATGTTGTACCGGTGACCTCGACCACGACTCCGACGAGATTCGTAACTCCCCCCACAAGCCCGGCGACTTCAGACACGACCGGTATCCAGACCTGAGGTTTGCGGAGTCGTGAATTCGGCAGAACGGAAACGAATTTCAGATTGAGGGAGTCGTCAAATCCCGCTCGCCCGGTTCCGTGCAGTTGCATAGGCGAACCGACGAGGTCGATCGAACTGAAGTTAAACTGTTCGTCGGCGATCTGAAAATCCACGCGGCCATACTCGAAGAACGAATTGTCCTGCGGTGCGGCTGTCAGTGTATTCAGAACCTGAAAGACAACGGGCATTTCGTACAAGGCGGCTGGACTGATCTGTAGCTGACCGCGGCCAGTCAGATTCTTCGGCTGGGCGCCTTTGCCGCTAACTGTCATCCAGCCATTCATCACGCCTTCCAGACGGTCGCGGCTCTGCATGTAAAGTTGCGAAAACCGTTTCAGCTGACCGTGAGACAGGTTGATTCTCGCCACATATTCTGTCGGTTGAGTTGTGGTCGCCTGGCTGTTGATCGATAGCACTCCCCCGACGAATCTGGCCTGTATCTGCTCGCTGGAATCGATGGGAGGATTGGTTCCGTTGGGGATCAATGCTTCTCGCGATCCGGCACTGAAGATTCCGTTCTTCAATGCGAACGGCCCGCGCACGTCGTGCAGGACGTACTTGTCGAAGACCTTCAGGCTTGAGAGGTCGAGAATCCCATCAGCATCGGCCTCGTATCCGTCCCAGGTTCCCGTTGAGATTATTCGACCGGACACGTCGGTGAAATCAAGGCCTGCGTTGATCTGACCTTTCTCAAGATAAGTGGCGATCTCCCATGCGGCTGTGACTGGATACTTGGGATCCGGCGTGCCTCGCAGTTCGAGAAAGCCCGCCAGGTTCAGTGCCTGATCCGGGCCGAACGCCGAAAACACCGATCGCAGCCCAGGTGACAACGCTCGCTGAAACGCAGCGTCGGTGATCAGATTTCTGGCGGACCACTTTGAAAGCGTCGTCCGCCAGTCACCGTTTGGTTCGGTTCGAACGGTGCCTTCAAGTGCGACTGACGTGGCTCCGTGCCGGCCATTGAATGAATGAATCGTCAGCAATCCATCGGCAAATGCGTAGTTTGCTTTGATTCCTGTCAGCTCGTACGGAAACATTCGAAGGTTGGCCGTACCTTCGTCGATTTGAATTTCCGGCAGTGTAATACGAACCGGCTGTCCTTTAAGCATGCGGACATTGGTTACCAGGCGACGAATTTTTCCGCCGGGAGAAAACTCCTGCCAGAGATTCTGGAGGTGTTGTGGCAATGCCATTCTCAGAGAATCATCGATCCGGGCTTCCAGGGTCGTAACGCTAAGCTGCAGGTCATTCGTGCCAGTTGATGTTTTGTACGTGCCCGTGGCACTCAACAGAGCTTCGTCGTGAGTTCCCCGTAGTTCGGTGAAGTCCCAGTCGTGACCGTCGAACTCCAGTTTTCCCGTCAGGTTCTGAACCTGATACGGGAAGCTGTGGAATGCCATCGTTCCAGCTTTGAGATAACCGACCATACTGGGAGTCATTTTGTGGTCAGGTCCTGGCTTGCGTTCGAGTCGTACGTGCGCGTCGGCGAAGCCTCTCAGATTCATCGATTCCAGAACGGATCGCATTTTGAGATTGCAAGCGTTGTAGAAGTCATCGTCGAGCGGCAGATCATCGACGTCGATCTCGAACACGACCCACGCTTCCGGGCCGGGATTTCGAACGAAACCTTTCAACGTGATAGGCCGATCTCCGACGCGGCCAGCCATGTCGATACGCAGGTCACGACCATCCTGAACGATGGTGCCCACCGCTTCGTGAACCGGGTACGGGAAGATTTCGTGAATCACGGAAGCGTGATTCGCTCGAACCAGCAGTCCCTGAGGAGTCCACTTTCCGCCCGGAGTGCCGACGACAGAAACTTCCATGTCGAGCAGGCCGCTTGGATTGTGGACGTCGTAAATCTTTCCAAAGCCGACGGACAATCGGCTGCGCAGACGCTCGTCACAGACGAGCCCTTTGATTTTCAGATTCACCTGTCCTGTGGGGCCAGCATCCGACTCCAGCAGCGAGCCGGAAATGTCGATTTCTGTCGGACCGTTGACCGCTGTCAGTTTGCGAATCGTGAGCAGCCGATTGGTGTACTCGACCTGCCCCGTCAGATTGTCCAGCGGAAACGGTAAGGCCGTGTTGGTGATCGCCCCGCTTTTAATATCAACCAGCAGTCGAACGTCCGGCGTCGATTCCGGCGTCGGCACACTGACGTTGAATGCCACATCGAGATTCGCAAGCAGCCCGAGAATTGACGTGGGATCTCCCACCATTTGCACAGGGATTGCATGACTTCTCGCAGGGAGCATGCGACTTCCAGAAGTCTGACGAATTTCAACATTCGTGTTTCTTGACGTTGCCGGACGAAACTCCACGAAGTCTGTCGACGGAGTGTTTGCCAGACCGGCGATCGAAAACGGCGACCTGGATTCCGGGTTCGGCGGCTTCTGCATTTCATCCAGAAGCCGTTGCTTGACGGCGGCAACCTTCTCAGTAACCGAGGAGTCGAAGCTCGCCGCGTACTCAAGCAGTCCCTTGCCAAGTGCAACGTCCGTCAGTTGCCCGTTCAGAGATCCGGTTTTCGTGTCGACGTTGAGTCGACCATCAATTTTCAAATGACCGACGTGGGCGAGCTGAGCGTCGCCCTCAATCAGCAGGCTGCGTTTTCCGTTGGGAGTCAGCTTCAGGTCAGCGCGATCGACAGTGATGGTTGCGGGGTGAACGCTGTCGGCTTTCATAATGTGCAGGATGAGCCGGGCGTTCTGCAGCGTTACTGTTGGAAGGCTTTGACGTTTGTCGCTCGTCGGGAGTGCAGGCAGCTGGTGAAAATCCCAGGTCCCGTCCGGAAACCGTGTCGCTTCGATGTGAGGCTGCAACAGTCGCAGATTCAGAACAACCACTTCCTGACGATTGACCAGCGCTTCGCGGTCGAGGTCGACGATCGTGTCCGGAAGATCAATCAGTGGTTGATCCGCTTCGGGAAGCGTCAACGAAAACTGCTCGATATGAATCTGGCCGGACCAGTCCAGCCGGCACTGCCCCAGTTGGAATCGCAGATCCGGGTGCCACTCTTTGAACAGCTCTGTCACTTTCTCATGCAACAGACGATCGGCGTGCGACCAGTAATAGTGAGCCGCCCAGCCGGCAAGCCCGGCCGCAACGATCAGCATCGCCATCAGCCACATGAGCGTTCGTCGAAACGTCCGCATCAGGAGACACCTCCTGTGCAGGTCACTGACGTTTTTACGGAGCGGCAACGAAGCCTGTCCTGAACAACGATGATTCCAGCGGCAGTGAGAATCAACAGCGGATACTCAGCTGGCAGCCGGTACCGCAACGAACCAACAAACACGGAATGAATCACAGTGAAATAGAGCACCGGGCCGACCGTCAGCAACAGGCAGCGGACGTCACATCGCTGGCGAACGGCGGCCAGCAGTGCGAACCCGACCATCGGAACGAAAAACGCCGCAACGATGAGGCACAGCCACCACTGCCGGAATTGCGACGCGTTCGGCCATGGCTTCCAGAATCTTGCCATCTTGATCAGCCCGAGCTGCATCGCACGCCCGGGATTTTCGCGCACGAATTGCCAGGACCGCCGACGGTACTCGTGGTCCATGTCGTACTCGCTCATCGTCGCGAGCAGATTGTCTTTCTCGAAGAATTCCATATCACTGTCGCCGGTCGCTTCAGGATTGAGTCCGTCGTAGAGACTCGGCCCAACCCACAGCGTTGTAGGAATCGCGTGGCCGATGACCCTGGCATTGCGGATCGTCCATGGTGCCAGGGTTACCGCCAGTGCGACAAGCACAAAGACACACTCCAGCATTGATGCGGTCATTACGGCGCGGGTGCGATCGGTCACGGTGTCCTTGCGGGCGCGCCATGTCATCGAAAGATGGATCAGGCAAAACAATGGGGCAGTCAGCAACCAGCTCGGTCGGACGTAGCAGGCGACGCCAATTGCCATACCGGCACCGATCGACAGAGCAGTCCTCAGTAAACGCTGGCGTTCCGATTTTTCTGTGGTGGATTCAGATTCTGAAGCAGCGTCTCCAGGCGACTGGCGACGAGCGGGAACTGGCCATCGAGCGGCAAGCGTCGCCATGAAAATCAGACTCACCAGCAACGTCGCCGCAAACAGCGTTTCGCTGAGAATCAGCGGACAGAAACCGACAAACGTTGGTGACACTGCCGCCAGAGACGCGGCGAGCAATCCGGTCCGTTCATTGATCAGCAGGGTTCCCAGCAGATACACGAACCAGCAGGCCGCTGTTCCGACACAGGCCTGCAGCAATCGCACTGGCAGAAGTCGGTCTCCACCGATCCTGATTGATGCCGCCAGAAACACCGGGTACCCAGGCATTCGCATCGCCTGACGCGGCGGGTCATAGATGGAAAACTCCTGCCCGGACGCGAGCTTCTGTCCGAGTTCCCAGTAGCCAGCAGCATCTCCCGCAATCAGAAAATCCCGATCAGCGGATTCCAGGTAAGTGTGTACCAAGAGCGCAGCTCCGATACGGAGCCCCAGCGCAATAAGCAGGACCCGAAAGATTTTCTGTTTCACGAGGACTCTGTCGAATCCCTTCAGATGAGCGGAACGTCGGCATCAGTGCCTTTTTTCTGAGCCGATCGTACGGCGATTCGAAAAATCAGGTCAAGATCTCGTTACTGGCGAATGTCGTCCCGCTGACGCGTTTTTGATGAGTTCGTTTGCACTCATGAGGAGCCGCGTGAAGATGTTCTGGCTTATCTTCGGCGACGACGATCACTTTTGGTTTTTTTCGAGTTCAGAACGTTCCACGATTACATCGAAGAACGTGAATGTTACATTAGCCGGCTTTGTCGAATGCTTCAGGAGCTGAATAGCTGTTGGCACAAATTCTGCAAACGCAGATTCAAGACACGTTTTAGCGGGGGCTGAATTAAGTTTTCGTCTGGTTCTCTTTTTTGATTCCGATGTTCCTGGAGAGATGTCATGTTTTCATTGAGCAGCGAGTCCCGTCGCCTTCGTGGTCGAACCAAGAAGGCGTTTACGCTGATCGAGCTGTTGGTCGTGATTGCGATCATCGCCATTCTGGTAGCGCTGCTGCTTCCCGCTGTGCAGCAGGCTAGAGAAGCGGCCCGCCGGTCACAGTGCCAAAGCAACATGAAGCAGATCGGAATCGCGATTCACAACTATCTCGATGTGCATTCGAGATTTCCGCTGTCAACCGTTCGGGCCGTGAATCGACCGAACTGGCGAGTGTTCCTTCTGCCGTACATGGATGAAGCTCCCTTGTACGAATCACTGGACCTGGATGCAGGTGAGTTTCGTTCGAAGTTTTTTGCCGGGACGACAAACGCCTTGCGAGGCAAAGTTGTTGCTGGTTTCGTCTGCCCGTCGTCATCTTTCGAGCCAACGAACGCCACGACGAGCGGTACTTACAATAATGATGGAAATGCTCAGACCCATGACTACGTGGGGATTTCCGGAGCGACTCCCAGTCCCGGTGGGCTTGGTTCCTGCGCTGGTGGCTCCTACGGCTCCATCTACTGCAACAACGGGACACTGGTACCCAACACGGCAACCAGACTTGCTCAGATTACTGACGGAACGACCAACGTCATGATGGTCGGTGAACAGTCTGGCGCAATCAATAACATTGATGTCAGCAACAACTACTACGGAGGGTGGTCTGGCTCAGGTGGGAATGTACCACCAGCAGATACGCATTGGGGAGCTGGCAACACCGCAATCCGTTACCGCATTAACGACGACGCGGAGAGAGCAGGGTCCGATCAGGTGTGGACGGGAAACACGGTTCTGAATTCCTTCCACACAGGCGGAATCCAAGGATTAATGGCGGATGGCGCTGTTAGGTTCATCGGAGAGAACATTGATTTTCTGACTTTCCGCCAACTCTGCGTGAAAGACGATGGGAATGAACTCGGAGATTTCTAATCGTCATCGCGGATGAGGGGATGCGGTACGAGCTTGTGAGTTTTTCATTTGCGGTGTGTGACCGGCGGGCCGAACCGCAATCGCAGAATAGAAGGACAAGTAGTGATAGAAGGACAAGTAGTGATGTACCATGCTCAAGTAATTTCTGACCGATCGGCAAGGTCTGTCTTCTGGCTGATGGTGGCCGTCATGTGTTTGCTGGCATCTGCCGGTTGCGGCTCTGGCGACCGGGATGGCGGGGCAGTCAAAGCAATGGCTTCTGGAACCGTCACCTTTAAAGGGGCTCCGGTGTCGGGCGGAAAGGTGAATTTGTATTCCGCCGAGACAGGCGCCGGAGCAAGTGCTGATCTCGATTCGTCAGGCAAGTTTTCGTTGCTGAAACCGATCCCCATTGGATGGTACAAAGTCGTGATCGTTCCGCCGGAACCCAAAGCTCCGGAGTCTGAGTCCGGCGAATACGAGGCTCAGCCGTCTTATGATAATATTCCGGAAAAGTATCGCAGCGAGTTGTCGACTGACCTGAACGCAGAAGTAAAGGAAGGCGACAATAAGTATACGTTTGACATGCTGGATTCCTGAATGACACGCCGTCAAAGCAGGCTCTGCGTAACAGGTTAAGGTCAATTGGAAATGGACGTCGGTGTTGAATTGACTCGGTGGTTTGATGACCGTTGCTGGTCCGTCTGAGAGTTAGATGATTCACTGATGGCGGAAGATGCAAACGCAACAACTGGCTCATTGCGGCGACGGGGCCGACGAGTAATCGTCGGCCTTTTTATGCTTCTCATGGCCAGTGGCGTCATATTCTTCGTCTGGAACAGTCAGAGATCAGCCGCCAGATTGATCGACCGGGCTGCTCTGGCCTTCCGCCGTCATGACTATGAACTTTCGGAGCGTCTGGCGAGGCAGGTTTTATCTCGCGCCCCCGAATCGACAAAAGCAAAACTACTTGTCGGTCGCTCGCTCGCCGCACAACGGAAATTCAGCGAAGCGCTCATTCAATTTGCACACGTACCGAATGATGGCAGTGCTGAAGCAGTCACCGCAAGATGTGAGGGTGGCGATATTCTGCTGACTGAGTTGAAACAACTTTCCGCAGCAGAGCGAGAGTTTCGGCTGGCTTTTCAGCAGGACTCTGCGAACCACGTCGCCAATGACCGATTGGCTTACCTGTTGGGAATCAGCGCTCGCAGCCGTGAAGCGATTCCGTTCCGGCTCAAGTTGATCGATCTGGACCAGTTCAAGCCAGTGCATCTGTTTCTGTTGTGCATGGGCGAAACGGCACTTGAGAATATTGAACTTCTGGAGGAATTCCATTCGGCTGCTCCAGACGATTGCGCACCATTACTTGGACTTGCCCGGCATGAGATGGACCAGCAGCATCCGCAGAAAGCCATCAAGTTGTTACAGCGGGTGATCTCAGAAGAACCAGACCTCTACGAAGCGTACATCCGGCTGGGACGAATCCTGCTGGAGACGTCCAGCGAATCGGAGTTCGTTCGCTGGCACCATTCGCTCCCTCATGCCGTAGAAAATTATCCGGAACTGTGGGGCATTCGTGCGATGTGGGCGCAGCAGCATTCTCAGACTGACGCAGCCATTCGTTGTTTCTGGGAAGCAGTTCGCATCGATCCGAACTACGAACAGGCCAACTATCAGCTTGGCCAACTGCTGATTGCACAACGGCGTACCGACGAGGCCCAGCCATATCTTGAACGGTCACGATTGCTCGAACGTTACTTCACAACGGCCAAGATTGCCTGGACCGGAGAAGACATGCAGGCGATCAGACACGCCGCTGAACTGGCAGAGTCTCTGGGTCTGATCTGGGAGGCATATGGCTGGAGCCGTCTGACAGCCAAGCACGATTCGCGAATTCGCTGGGCCGTGGACAACGCCACTCGCCTGCAAGAGCGGTTGATCGACTTGCCCCTGGAGCGGACGTTGGCCACCGCCAATCCGACAACCATTGTCGATTTGTCTGAATTGCCGCTGCCTCGTATTAGTCGTTCGATTCCGACGAAGGCTGTTGCCAGTAGTGCTGAGCGAAAAGCATCGCGGAGTCACATTCGGTTTATTGAGTCGACAGCCGAGGTCGGGATGTCATTTTCATACTTCAACGGTGCTGATTCCAATCAGCAGACCAGGAGAATGTACGAATTCAACGGAGGCGGAGTTGCAATCCTGGATTATGACTCTGACGGCTGGCCCGACGCGTACCTGACACAGGGAAGACGCTGGCCTGTTGCGGATGGGCAGCCAGCAGAACTCGACCGTCTGTTCAGAAATCTGACCGGAGAAGCATTTGACGATGTCACTGTTAAAACAGGCCTGATCGAATCAGGGTTCAGCGCCGGCGGAACGGTGGGAGACTTCAATAGCGACGGATTCGCTGACGTGTACGTCGCAAACCTGGGCCAGAACTGCTTTTTCGAAAACAACGGCGATGGAACGTTCACCGATATCACTCGCATTTCGAATACTGCCGGAGACGCCTGGTCGACCAGTTGTCTGCTCGCGGATCTCAATGGCGATTCTCACCCGGATCTGTACGTCGTCAACTACCTGGAAGGGGCGGACGTATTCGATCGAGTTTGCCCTGACGGTACAGGCGTCGTGAGAAGCTGCTCGCCGCGACATTTCTCTGCGGCACAGGACCAGATCTATTTCAGTCTGGGCGACGGACGATTTGAAAATGTAACGGATCGCTCGGGTGTCATGACGTCCGATGGCAAGGGCCTGGGAATCACCGCCGCCGATTTTTCCGGAACCGGTCGACTGGACCTGTTCATTGCCAATGATGCCGTTCCGAACTTCTTTTATTCGAACGTCACTACTGGCCAGGATGTTTCACCGGAGTTCAGTGAGCAGGCATTTGTGACTGGTCTCGCAGTGAATGAAGACGGTCGACCGGAAGCCTGCATGGGAATCGCGACCGGTGATGCTGACGGGGATGGAAAACTCGACCTGTTTGTTACCAACTTTCACAACGAGTCAAACACCTTGTTTCTGCAGAACAAGGGAAGTCAATTCGACGATGCGACCCGCAAGGCACGGCTCCATGATCCCAGTTTGAAGCTGTTAGGGTTTGGTACTCAATTCATTGATGCGGATCTGGATGGCGATCTCGACCTGTTCGTCACCAATGGCCACATTGATGACTACAGTGAATCGGGCGAGCGGTATCGCATGCCGCCACAGGTTTTCGCCAATGACGGTACTGCAACGTTCGAAGAAATTTCTTCGAAGACGCTGGGTGACTTCTTTCAAGGAAAGTTTCTTGGACGTGGTGCAGCCAGCCTTGACTGGAATCGGGACGGATTACAGGACGTTCTGATTTCTCATCTCCACGATCCGGCAGCGCTGCTGACAAACTCAACCGTCGACGCAGGAAATTATGTGGCAGTCCGTCTGGTCGGTGTGAAATCCAGCCGGGATGCCATCGGCACAACACTGACGGCTGAAATTCAGGGAAACACCCTGATGCGACAGTTGACGGCTGGCGACGGGTATCAGGCGAGCAACCAGCGGCTGCTGATTTTCGGACTGGACGACGCCCGACAGATTGAGGTGCTGCATGTTCGCTGGCCATCGGGGTTGGTTCAGCATATCGAGAACGTGCCAGCCAACTCAGAACTGTTGCTGATTGAGGGACGCCGCTCTGCAACACTGCCGTGACTACTCGGGGAGTCGGAAGACCTGATCATGACCTTCGACGATCATGTAGTCTGCTCCCGAGTGAATGCTGTCAAAAGTTTGCTTCAGGCCAGACGGCCAATCCAGCTCGATCCTGTTGGCAATCTCAGATTCTGCCAGACCAAAAATCAACAGCCGCTGGTTGCTCGCCTGGTACCCGTCGCCCGCCGTCAACTGTCGAGTTCTCTGATAGCTGTTGGTTGTCACCGTAACGGACGTACCGATCGCGTCTCTGCTCGAGATCACGCCTGTCAGACGCAAACCGATGTAGTGTCCAGTATTCGGTGTGTCGTTCCGCATCAGAGTAGCTGGTGTCTCAAGATGTGAGACAGCGAATTCTTCGCGGCCATCACGATTCCAGTCGAGTCGCGCCAGACTTCGACCGACATGCTTTGTCTGAAAGTAGGAACCAGACACTTGCCGTGGCTGTTCGAAAAATCGACAGCCGCCCGCGTTGTGGAAATACTGCGGGTGCATCTGGTACGGAACTCCGTCCCTGCCCGATCTATCGACATGCCCGTTTGTAACGACGAGGTCCGGAAACCCGTCGAGTTCACCATCGAGAAACTGCGTACCGAAACCGAGCATGGCGAAGCTGGCGGTCCGCAAACCTGCGCGTCGCGTCGCGTCCAGGAACCCATCATTCTGCTGGAGATACAGCACATTGGATTCGTTGGAGAAGTTGGTGACGAACAGGTCCAGCTTTCCATCGCCATCAGCATCGTCTGCAGCAACTCCCATACAGGCCTGTGACAGACCATCCTGATCATAGGCAAGCCCCGCAATCAGGGCGTCGTCGACAAGCAGAATTTCGTTTCCACGTTTCTTTGTCCTGTTACGAAGAAAAAAGTTGGCTGTCTGGTCATTGGCGACAAACAGGCTGAGAAATCCTGAACTGTCAAAATCTGCGGCGACGATTCCAAGGCCGTTGCCGGTGTTCACAGGGTTGCTCGTCCACGACGCTGTTTCAGTGAAACTCCCGTCGCCGAAACTCGTATAGAGTCGATCCGAGGCGGGAGAAAATTCGGCGGGCGAACAGATTCGAGAGCGTCCTTCAGAGTCGCGACAGATTTTCGAATAGACGTTTTCGCCGACAACATAGTTGACCGCATACAGGTCCGGATGAGCGTCACCGTTCAGGTCAGCGAGCACGCAACTCGTCGTCCAGTCGTTGCCTTCAATCTCTGATGGCGTCACATCGCTGAATGTGCCATCGCCATTGTTCTGATACAGCCGGTTCGCTCCGATATTGGCAACGTAGAGATCCGGAAATCCATCACTGTCCAAGTCGCCAACAGTGACGCCCTGACTGTATCCCTCTTCTGAAGTCAGGCAGCTCGATGTGACGTCGTTAAACGCTCCATCTCCCCTGTTGCGGAACAGGTGATCAACATACTCTTGACCTGCCGCCGGAGGCCAGGTTGAGCCCTGAGTAAAATAGAGATCGGGCCAGTTGTCCTTGTCGAAATCAACGACAGCAATTCCACCGCCCATCTGCTCATGAATTCGCCGGTCGGTCTGCTGTTTTTCGCATCCATTGAAATACGCAAAGTCAATGCCCGCGGTAGCAGTCGCATCGGTAAATGTCACGGACCCGTCAGAAACACCAGGCACCGACTTTGTTTCACTGGAAATTGACTGTTTCCATTCCGGCAGTGGGTATAGCGACCAGTCAAACTGGAGTCCGGGGTGATGCGACGGCACCGTCAGCGGAATTCCTTCCCGCAGCTGCGGAGCAAGTCTGGCAATCATTTCAGCGGCCCAGACAACATGCGGTCTGGTGGACACGACCCATTGGCTCCACCCCCACGCCTCCCAGAGTCGGCCCATCGATTCCAACTGAGCAGCGACACTTCTCGCCACTTCAAAATCCTGCTGATGCGTGACGAGGTGATTCAATTCTCGATTCAATTTTTCCAGTGACGCCGCATGGTCAAGAAAAATGCGGGCTCGATCCGGCTGATCGACAGCCAGTAAAGTTTGCCCAAGCTGATAGGCGGCGGCTTTCTGCTGCGGCTCGCGTTTCAAGGACTCCCAGTAACAGCGAACTGCCGTTGAATTTTCTCCACGTCGGCGCGCCCAGTGACCACGAACGAGCCACACCATTGGATGCGTTTCCGTTTCGGGCAGGACGGAATGATGCCAGTCGATGAACTTGTCTTTGTCGTCTGCTTCCAGCAGGACAAGTCCCAGCAGAGCCGTCGCTTCGATCTGCATTGGCGACTTGGACAGGACGTTTCGAAGAGTTTTTTCAGCATCCAGAAGTTGGTTTCTGGTGGCGGCAATTCGAGCAATGCTGATCAGCGGCACGACATCGTTGGGATCCGCTTCGAGCCAGGTGCTGATAACGGATGGAGACTCAACAAAAGGACTACGCTGTCCGATCATCAGCAGATGGTCGATCGTGAAGGTCTTACTTTGGATCTGGCGGGAAAGCATTTCCACACACTCAGCCGTTCGACCTTCCGTTGAGTAAAGATAAACCAACCGATTGATCGCTTTGGGATTCTTCGCATGACGATTGAGAAGACTGCGAAAACGATCCTCTGCATCAGTGGCACGATACATTTTGAAAAGCAGCAGCTCTCCGGCTTCGGCCAGAGCGATGGCGGCAGTTTCACTGCCGTCGTTGGAAATGCGATCGTAATAGCCGAGAGCCTGGTTGAGTTCGCTCAGGCTGGTCGCCGATCGTGCTGCAATCAGTAAGGCGTTGTCGGAGTCAGGAGACTGTTCCATGGCTTTGGTCGCGAGCCGGATCGAATTGCTGTAATCACCCTGGGCTTGTGCCCGTTGAGCTTGTGCCAGCAGTTCGTCGCTGGATGGTCGTGCAGCAAACCACCATCCACTCAATGCGAGAGCCAGAAGGCCTGCCGTTGATATCGCAATTTTCCAACGGCGCGATCGCTGCTGCCGATCAGCTGGTTGTTCAAACTCGGCGTCAGGCATCATGAAAAATCACTGCGTGAGATAACAGGCCGTTGCGACGTTGGCATACCTCACCGAGTATAGCGAGCAGGGCGTCAATCGTTATTCCTGACTGCGGTGGCCGGGGAATCAGTTTGCGGCGGCGAGTCAGACGAGTTCTTGCTGCTCAATGACGGTGGAACAGGCCTGACGCTCTCGCTGGTTTGCTTCTTCTCTACTTGCTTCTTTTCCGCTTCCTGTAGTTGTTCTTCCGTGGCGACTTTCACCTTCACAACAGAATCCGCTGACTTGCCCGTGGCTTCGATGGCTCGATCAAGCTGCTCGGTCATCACCTTTTCAGCCAGAATGCGGCGTACCCAGGTCAGCGCCTCGTTGGCGAAGAGTCGCGAGCCGCCGTCGTTCTTTTTCGACTCGGCCACGATGTGCAGCATCTTCCGCATGGCATCGCCAAACTGCTTTCGCAGATACAGAATCCGGGCCTCAAAGAAGTCGACCAGCAGTTCGTCCTGAAGGTATTTCCGGTTTTTCCGCAGGTACTCTTCGGCAACCGACGGTGCATCGACTTCGAGCGGCAGCGTGATTGAGATAAAGGCCAGCGTCTCTCGCTCGCCAGCATCGGTCTGGCGAGCGATCGCATCGTCAATCTGCTTCTGAGCGGCTGGCAGTCGACCGCTTTTCGTCAGATAGATGGCGTACTTTGATACAACGACGGTACTGCGAGGAAACCGTCCGACCATCTTTTCAAACAATGCGTTACGGTCTTTGTTTTCCGTTGTCTGAGACAGGACCGACGCAAAGTACTCGGCTCCCTGAAGGTTCTCGCCCGTTTGTACATAAAGAACTTCAGCCAGTTTTGCGGCGTCATCAAGCTTCTTCAGAGCCACCAGCACTCGGACTTTATCGCTGCGTAATGTGATGCTCTCAGGGTCAAGTTTGAGCAATCCGTCGATCACCCCCAGCGCTTCGTTCGGCAACTCTTCGCGAATCGCAAACGCCAGCAACTCGGGCTGAAACTCCGGAATGTCGGCCGCCAATGTGATGGCTGTATCAAGCGTCTGCTGTTTTCGCTGGTTGTGATACTCAGCCGATTTCGGGTTGCCTTCGGACGCCAGCAGCATCGATTTGGCCTTGAAGCCGTACGCGGCGAACAACGCCACTGCGGCAGTGGATGCATAATCGCGGTTCAGCTCGATCAGCTGATCGACCGCTGACCGTTCGCGGGCGAACATTCGGAACTTCAGCTCCAGCCCCTTGTATTTGGGATCGTTCGGTGCGGCCGCGATAGCTCGGCGAATCTCGGCATGGGCCGGCTCGAATCGTTTAAGCCGGTCGAGAGTGATCGCTTTCAGATATCGGTATTCCGGTGGCGCGTCCGTATCCGAGGGAATGCTGAGCGTTTCCAATGCGGCTTCGTCCAGGGAAAGCTGCAGGTGCCGCCGAGCTTCGACGATCTTCTCGGCGTACATCGCCTGTCGACTCAGCGCAGCCAGCCAGTACCAAACTCCACCTACACCGATCACGGCGACAGCGACTGCGGAAATCACCATCCAGCGTGCGATACCTCGACGCATCGGTAACCGATTCTGCGTACGGAATGGCGTCGAGCGGTTTGTGTTGCTGAATTGTGCTGAGTGAGACAAGACCCGCACGGCGAACTCCCGAAGTGTTGAAGAAACATGGCTCCTGCCGACCACATTGTTATTTCGCAGACGTGGCGTGAGGCCTCAATCCAGAGCATTCTGAATGCCAGCATGACCAGAGTCGACAGCTAATCATACGACGAGAGCGGCGGTCTGGACGCGGGGAACTGTCGGCAGTCAGCAACCGGACAGCGTCAGAATGACTGCAACAATCCCAGTCAGTCCGATCAGAACCCACGGTAGCGGTTTGCCCTGCCACACTGAGGTCGAGAACTCAACATACTCGCCACATTTCGGGCACTGCTCAGCATCTTCGTAAACGTCAGTGCCGCAGTTTGGACAACGGACGGTCTCGGTCACATCGTCCGATTCGTCATCGTGCTCAGAATCCGGATACTCGATATCGTCAATCTCGTCGGACCAGTCGTCCACAATGGGTTCCTCAAAAAGGAGCGCCGAAGTTTTCGTGATGTGCGCACATGAAAACCCCGGCCAACCCATGATTGACCGGGGCTTGAACAATAATCAGTTGATTGCCGAGCGTCAGCCCTGCATCACCTTGTCGATGGTACCTCGCAGCACGCTGCCCGATTTTTGCAGCGCCATCATTTCCTTCGGCCACAGTTCAATTTCGTAACAGTTGACCACACCCTGGCTGCCCACGATGGTCGGAACCGAAATGCAGACATCCCGCAAGCCGTACGCTCCATTCTGCAGAGACGAGACCGGCAGGATACGTCGCTGATCCAGAGCGATGGAGTGAATCACATCGGCGATGGACGCTCCCACCGCGAAGCCGGCTCCGCCCTTCTTCTTGATGACTTCCGCGCCGCTGCCGCGAGTCTTCTTTTCGACTTCGGCGATCACCGCTGGTGTAACGCCCGGATACTTATCCAACGGCAGTCCGGCAATCTGAGCGGCCGACCAGATCGGCACCATGCTGTCGCCATGCTCGCCCAGAATCAGTGTCTGAACCTGGGTCGGAGGAACGTCCAGCCGCTGAGCCATCATGCTGCGCAGCCGAGTTGTATCGAGCACCGTGCCCAGACCGATCACCTGATTGGCCGGCAGTCCCAGATCCTTGACAGCCAGATAAGTCAGCACATCAACCGGATTCGAAACGACAAACACCTTGGCACATTGCTTCAGCCCCTGCTGCTTGATATCCGCCAGAATGTTGCGGAACAGAGCCACGTTGCGGTTGATCAGATCGAGTCGGCTTTCGTCCGGCTTGCGTCGCAGTCCGGCAGTGATGCAGATCACATCGCTGTCTTTGACGGCTTCGGTCCCGCAACCGTAAATCTTCTGGTCGCTGGTCAACGATGCTCCATGCAGAAGGTCGAGCGCCTGACCTTCTGCCAGTTCAAGATTGACATCGACGAGTGCGATCTCACGGACGATACCGCCGAACTGCAAAGCACTCGCGGCACACGAACCAACCAGCCCACCACCACCAATTATGCTGACTTTCATCAGAGTCTCCGTTGTAGGTCAGGCTCTGCCTGACGGAATCTCGATTAATTAGACTTTTGAACGCAGACGTCGCTGAGACAAAAGAGACAGAGAAAAGGATGCCTCTCCGTAACTCTGCGCGTCCTCTGTGCTCTCTGCGTTCCATTTTCTTTTAAGGGAATCAGCAAAGAGCTACTTGCCCATTGCCGCCATGACCTGCTCGGTAATCATCTTCACCAGCGCTTCGTTGTCGGCGCCGGCAACTGGAGCGGCCCCGCCTTCATAGGCTGGCTTCTGCAAGTAGCCGGGGTAAGACGGAGCGGGCTCGAACGCACAGTTCTGTGGCGCTTCGCCTTCTTTGTAACCGTCCCGAAAGGCGCTGTTGCCGCAAAGATCGCAGTCTTCGTTGTGGAAGCGAGGATCGTCGAAGCCCAGCTTCTTCTTCAGGTCCAGCAGCTCGCGAGACTTCTGCTCGTTGAGGTAATCGACTTTGCCCATCTGCTGAGCGAGCAGCAGAATGCGGCAGTAAGCGTCGAGAATTTCAGTCTTCCAGTAAGCCTCTTCGACGGTCTTTCCAAAACTGATCGTGCCGTGATTCTTCAGAATGATTGTGTTGGTCGACTTCAGGAACGGAGTGACCGTTGATGCGAATTCCTGACCACCGGGTGTTTCATAAGGAGCGACGGGAATCTCGCCCATGAAGACTTCGATCTCCGGCAGGATACACTGCGGGATCGCTTCGTTGGCGACAGCAAAGGCGGTCGCGTGAGGCGGATGGCAATGCACGCAAGCCTTGACGTCCGGTCGGTGCCGCATGATTTCAAGGTGAAGCAGAATCTCGCTGGTGCGTTTCCGCTTGCCGGCAATCTGGTTGCCCTGCATGTCGACGGCACAAATATCTTCAGGCTTCATGAAGCCTTTGCAGATCATTGTCGGTGAACACAGCACAGCATCTTCACCCACACGAATCGAGATATTGCCATCGTTCGCGGCGGCAAAGCCTTTGTTATAAACGCGTCGACCGATCTCGCAGATATCTTCCTTCAGCTGCCGATCGTTAACGCCGCTGTTCCACTTGTTGTTACTCATCGTTTGGTTCCTTTGATGGCGGAGAGAGGAGTGTTGAGAGACGAGGGAAGCCTTCCCCTTATCTCTCGACTCTTAACCCTCAGCCCAAATCCACTTGATCCAGAATCGCGGCTGCATAGCCATCGATTGGTTTTACATTCGGATGAAACGGAGCCGCCGCTTCTGCGCCTTCACTGACTCCCACGAGTGATCCTTCACCAGCCCCCAGTTCATCAAAGATGACGAACGGTTCGCCTCGTCCTGATTCTTTTCCCGCAAGGCCCTGCCGATCCAGTGGTACGACAACTTTCCAGGTTGCTCCGCGCAGAGACGGATGGCACCGACTGAGCGTCACCCTTCCAATAATCTCTGCGATTCGCATGAATTTGCCTTCTGTATTCGTAGGGCCGGTTCCCACCGGCCAATCCTCGTTATGCGCTTTCATTCGGCCGGTAGGAACCGGCCCTACTCCTTATCGCGCTAAAACTCAGCCACTGATCTGCCTCAACATGTTTCGTAATTCGAAGAAGCTTCGTCCTGTCGGGTCAACGACAAAGACGTTGCCATCGAGCCCTGATTTTACGCGAGCAACCACTGCCGCATCCGCGACAACCGCCGCTTTCACTTTTTCATTTCGATTAGCCAGACACGCCACAACTTCCGGTTCGGAAGTCAGCACCACGATCACTCGCGAGCTTTCGCGTCTGAGTTCACCGATCACCTTCTGAGCAGCATCACCAGCCGACTCGACGCTCTTTCGGTTCCATCCGCCGTTTGACTGTCGCCCCGCGTCCTCCAGAACACGATCGATGGTTTGACTCACTGAATGAGTAATCACCAGCTTGCTGGACTTCATCTCGGCGGAAGCCGTTGTCGCAGTCGCTCCGTAAATCAATTCAACTTTGTTGTGGCGAAGCCAGTCTCGCGCCGACGGAGTCACGATCGCTCGTGGCCCAACGACGATGTTTTTTCGCCCTGCCGATTTCTCCGCCAGCACATCTGCCGTAATGACCGACTCGGCCAGCACGACTTCGTGGCCGTTATTAGTTGCGGCACTCACTGGCGCAGTGGCAGAGTCTGGCATGAGTCGCCTCATGACTTCCTGCACGATCTGCTCGATGAGTACCTGTTGAGTCATAAAAAGTTGATAATCAATGGTTGATAGTTGATTGAGAAAAAGTGATGCCTGATCGGTGTAGGCTGGGTCGAGACCCAGCTTTGTCAATTTGCTGGGTCATGACCCAGCCTACGCACAATGCACCTATCAACATTCAACTATCCGCTATCGACTCCTCTCAGTCCGTGATTCCAAGTACAGCCCACCGGATGGGCGACGCTTTGGTTCCAACAAGTTCTGTGACGTACTTTCCGTCGCTCGTAATCATCACTTTGTCGCCGCGGCCACTGCCGAGATCATCAATCACGATCACCGGCTCGCCGTCATCCTGACCACTTATTCCCAAAGGCTGCGCGATCAGCAACCGCCACCCATCCATTGATGAATGCTTAACAGTAGCAGTGGCTCGACCAATGATTTCTGCTAGTTGCATGGGAGATTCCGTAGGGCCGGTTCCTACCGGCCGTTTATTCACGTCGGCCGGTAGGAACCGGCCCTACGACTCAAATGATTCGAAGATCATCCACCAGCGTGCATCGACGCTGGCGAGTGAATGTCAACGGGTTCGTGACGCCTTCGCCGGTTGGCGTGGCGATGGAGAAACTCAGGTAGCCCTCGCCGCCGAGTCCGAGTCCTGCTCCGCAGGGGCCGTTCTTGATGAAGAGAGTGGTCTCCATCAGACGCCCCATTTTTGTCATATTTTTGACGTTGGTCGTGTGGATGATTCCCGTGTGACGGAAGCCGTGTTCGAATTCGAGTGCCATTTCGATCGCGTGGTCGGCACAACGGGCTCGGACGAACGGGACGAACGGCATCATCTGTTCCTCGGGAACGAACGGGTTTGACGTGTCCGTTTCGCCATAGAGAATCTGCGTGCCGGCAGGAACCGTGACGCCGATCGCTGCCGCCAGAACTGAGGGGTCTTTGCCGACCAGATTGCGATTGAGTATCCAGTGCCCGCCCGGTTCTTTCGGTGGCGAGAACGCGGCCCTGGTCAGTGCAGCGATCTGCGACGCGTTCAGCCGAAAACCGCCACTGCGACCGACGGCATCCATCAACTGATCAAAGATTGATTCGACGGCGAAGACTTCTTTTTCACCGATGCACAGCAGGTTGTTGTCGTAGGCAGCTCCGGTCACGATCGAGCGAGCGGCGTTGTTGATGTCCGCTGTTTCGTCAACAACGACCGGCGGATTGCCCGGTCCAGCGACGATTGCTCGTTTATTGCTGGCCAGAGCCGCTCGCGCGACCTGTGGGCCACCGGTGACGCACAGCAGTTTCACACCGCGGTGTTTGAAAATTTCGTCGGCTGATTCGATCGTCGGATTGCCGATGATCGTGACCAGGTTATTGATGCCGATGGCTTCGTAGATGGCCTTGTTGAAGCGTCGCACACCTTCGCAGGCGATGCCGGCACCGCTTGGATGAGGATTCACGACAATCGTGTTTCCGGCAGAGACCATGTTCACGAAGTTAGCCGCCAGTGTCGGCAGCGAGTGCGTCACCGGAGTGATTGCTCCGATGACTCCAAACGGAGCATACTCGGTGACCGTCAGGCCGTGGTCGCCGGTGACGGCGTCGCACTTGAGATACTCAACGCC
>JABMPE010000379.1 GCA_013203845.1 Rhodopirellula sp.
AAACATTTCCGAGGGTTCGTTGGACTGGGACTCTGGCTGGCCACCGCGAACGTGCAGGCTCAGGTTCCGTATGTACAGTCTCGCGGCTTCAGCCAGTACGGCAACCCCGGCGGAATTGGAGCCGTCGGGCAGCCAGCATTCAGTCCGTATCTGAATCTGCTGCGTGGAGGCAACTCGGCGGCGTTCAACTACTACGGACTCGTTCGACCGGAACTTCAGTTCCGAGCAGCCAACGAACAGTTTCAATCCAACTTCAATCAGGTTCAGCGACAGTTCGACGCGGCTCAGAAATCGACCAGTGTTCCGCCGCTGCAGTCGACCGGGCATCGAGTTCAGTTCATGAGCCATTTATCAAGTGGTAGCGGCGGCCTGCAGGGTTATCGACCAGCTTCTCCTGCCGTGTTGCCTCCCGGCGTTTACCAGCCCCTGGTTCCGCAGTCGGGACATCGAGTTTACTTCGGCAACCAGGGAGCGTGGTTCTCGTCCAATCCAGCCGTGACCCGGCGTTAACAGTCAGCTGGTTTCAACATTCAATGGTGAAGTCAGATTACTCAACGAACCGCTGACAGGTTACCAAACCAGTTCGTCTCGATTCGGGCCATCACGAGAGGTTCGGACCGGCGAGTGAGGAAAGAGAAGAAATGCGACGGACTGCAAAAACTTCAGGACTGTTCATCACATCGGCAGCGGCTGGACTGGCAACACTCTCTCAGTGCAACGCCGGTCTGCTTGGCGACCTGTTTGACAGGCAGGCCGACAAAGATCGAAACGCCATCGAAAAACGATTGCCAGCCAGCGACTGCTCGTTCGGGTATTTCTCGACAGCGTGGCAGCCGTGGGGAACCTGCAATCAAAACACTGGCGTCGGTTGTTCCAGCGGCACGTGCAGCACCTTGTCTCCCTCGACCTCGCCGGGGTTTCCGCCGGGTTTCCAACCGGGTTACAGCAGCGGTCCAGCGACCGGTGACCTGCAGCCGTACCGCGAAGTCTGGTCAGAACCGTCAGGTAGCCCATTCCCGAAAAACTCCAGCTCGTTTCGCGATCTGCCGGATTCTGAGGACAACTCGCCAGCACTGATTCTGATGACGCCAAAATCGTCAGAGCCAGAATCCGGCAACGACGATCTGCCACCGATGACTTCGCAGCCTCCCGCAGCGAATCCGTTTCCGCGGGCCGTCATCATCAATCCAGAACTGCCAACTCCCACCGCTAATCCGTACGGAACACCTGGCTTGTCACCGGCTCCGTACAATGCCCAGCCAAACGCAACTCAACCACCGCTGAGTCCTGGATTCAACGTGCCCCTGGATTCACCTCGACCGTCGTTGAATCTTCAAACACCTGCACTCGCACCTCGACAACCACTGCCAGCTCCCACGACGAATTATGGCTCGTCAGGAACAGGGATTACGTTGCCGCCCCGACGCGCGACGAGTGTCACCATCGATATTCCGCCCGGATCAGTTGGCTCGACACTCAGCCTGCCGGATCCCGCGGGTTCCAGAGCTGTTGATGGAGCGACCCGACCCGACCCGTCAGCAGATTCCGGGGTGATTCTTCCGGGACCAGAAGCCGGACTTCCCGCGGTCAGCCCTGGAGCTCCAACCATTCCTCCGACTCCTCAACCTTCGCTGAGACCTCAACCGCCATTGCCGATGCCATCCGTACTGCCTGGACCAACCGCAGCGTACCAGTATCCAGCTCAGTATCCCGTCACTCAATATCCGGCAGGACAAAACTCGAACACTCAGCAGGTCATGGGTCAGTATCCCACGAATCAGCCGCCGCAGTTTCAACCGGCGACACACTGGCAGGAAGTTCCTCAGCAACAACTTCCGCAGCAGACCAGCTGGCGAGTCATGCCGGGCAGGTACGCTCAGCCGGGCGTCTCACAGGCGTCTGCAGAAAGTCAGCGGCGTCCGCCAACACCGTCCGAACGGGTCATCTTTCTGGCACCACCGCCGCGACGTTGAGATGTATACCTCTCACAGTCCACCTTGTGACATTGGTGGTCCACGACTTCCGTCAGTCGAGCGGTAGCCTGCATGTCAGAGAGCTGCACTGGAAAATCTCATGCATGGCCGCGTGAGATGTTACATCCGATGCTTAACGCTGCGTGGTTGTTCCACCCGTAGTCGTCTCATTAGTGGTGGTTTCACTCGTTGGCATTTCACCGCGGAAACGCGACAGCTCAAGCTGCATGGCTTCCTTGAGATCGATTCGCTGTCTGATTTCAGACCCGGCGATGAACTTGACGTCGTCGACAACGAATCGTTCGCCTTCTCGAATCAGCCGTACTCGAGCCCCATACTGGTCATTACCCAGCCCGACGATCGCCAGGTCTTCGTTCATTTCGAGTGCCATCAGCGGCACGGCAAAGTGTTCGTGCAGTTTCAGGCCGATCGATGGAACCTGCTTCGCTCGATGCCAGACCTTTCGGTTGAGATCCCGCGAAGAATGCTGCTGCAGCTCACCGATGTTTCGAATCTGCAGGGCCTTTGCAAACTGGACAATGGGTATCATCGCTTCCAGCGTTCTGGCGAGCGAATTCGGCCTGCCGGAAACCGGCAACAGGACGTCGCTCACCAGCAGCTGGCCTTCTCGATCCTGCAGAACGTAAACCAGTGCGCGAGATCCCTGCCGTACCGTCACTTCAGTAACGGCACCCATGAAGACGGTCGTCAGAATTTTCGGCTTCGCATTTTCGATCTCAGGCATCGGCAGTTGCAGCAGCAGACCTTCGTCGACCTGCTGCCAGACTTGCTGTTTGAACTCCGGTGTGGACATCATCCGGACCGTTTCCAGCTCACGCAGCGATAACGCTTCTGCATAGAGTTCGACCATCGCGTGCGACAGGAACAAGGCCGACAACCGCTTTTCCTGATTGCCGTCGATTTCGTAAATCGTCACGTCGTCGACGAGGTACTGCACCGGTGTGCCGGAATCTTCACCTTCGATGCGCGACAGGCTCAACTTCACGAGTTCGTCCGCAGTGGCCACCATGAAATCTGCAAATCCGCTTTGCAATTTTACCTGATAGGTACCGGCGGCTTCGGTGGCCGTGGGAAGCTGCACGGTGCTGAGAACCGCCGGCTCAAGGCTGTGCTCGAAGAACGATTTCATCGTGACCGTCTTCAGCGTCTTTTTGTCACCCGCGGAGTATGAGTTGAGAAAAACCGACACTGAACTCAGCACGGTCGCCATTTGCTTGACCGATGGAATGTGGTCCTGGTCTTTGCGGGATTCGACAGCCAGGTCGCTGATCAGCCACTGATCGCGAATCTTCGTGAACGAGATAATCATCTGCCCCGACTTGCCAGGCAGCCGCACCAGCGCGACGTCATCATCCATCTGAGCTTCCGGTCGGACTTTGGCATCCGCTCGGTCACCGATTGCCTGCTTCGCCAGTCGTTTCAGATACTCGTCAGGCAGCGATCCCAGCAGCGTGCCGAATTCCGGATCCGCCATTTTCAGAATGCCGCTGCGCGAGCCGGCACTCCAGGCGTCGATGAATTCCCGCACGGTGGTGATGAGGTCCATCAGTTCTGAAACGGCGCGTGTCGATTCGACACCATTCTGCTTTTTCTTGAGATAGACATCATCGACGACCCACTTGCCCGATTTCTCATCGCGGACCAGTCGATACCGCAGTCGACGCGATTTTGACTTGCCAATCTGACCGGTGACGCGTTTTTCGTTTTCACTGATTTCGTCGATTTCGATGATCTCAACGTCGCCTTTGGGAATCCGCAGGACGGAAAAATCCTTCACCGATTCTTCGTGCCGCAACGACTTTTCTTCAAACCGGCTGGACGTCACTTCGCGCAGCGTACTGACGTCTTCTTCCTGCAAGGCCTCACTGAACGCAGCGATGGTCCGGCTTTCGACCAGGTTGGCACACCCGGTGAACAGGATCGGAAGCGCCAGCAGACAGGCTACTGCCGCTACGCGATGTCCGAAGTAAGTCAGTCTGAGGTTCATCGGAACACTCGATTTCAGAGTTATTGCTAAGGAATTCTCAGAAAAAAACACCGGAAGTCTCGTCATCCACAGTGGCGATCAGGTGAATACGCAACGACTTCGCCGGAGAATTTCCAGCAATCCAGGGTTGTTGGGTGGGTAGTTCGAATGGCCAAAACCGGCCTGAGGACATGCAGCCGCCAAGGAAACGGACGACTGATCGGGATGGGACGTGGCTTGTCGCAGATCAACGAAAATGGGTCAAGACAGAGATTCGACGCCAAACTGACGACGAAGCCCTGATCAATACACGCGATTTCCTGGTCCCGCAGAATTTTCATGCCATAACCCGGAGTGCCCGTCGGTCGTATAAAAGCAGCACGACTGTGCATGAACCCTTCATCTCCTTCCTCCGGACAACTACCTCAGAATTCCGTACGCCTGTTTGATTTGGCGTTTCTGTGACAATCCGGTCGCAGTGTGCGGATACGACCGTCGATATCGGTAGTGTTCCGGTCGACGTCGATTCACCTGTGTCGAGTTGTCAGCGGCGAACCTCGCGTTTCTTCCGGGATGCGTGGCTACACGCGCATGACTGTCCGTCGATCACACCGCGTGTTGCCAGGTCGGACGACGGTACGCCGTTTGCTTTCTGCCCACCTCTGCGACGATCGGTAAACGGCGTCGCTCCATCCTTCCATTCAAACTCGGGAGACACCGAAATGAATAATGCCGCTTCTGGAATGCACAATGAACCATCGACGCCAATGCAACTGGTCGAGGTCTACTCCGTCACTGATCCGAACGTGGCTGAGATCATCAAAGCCGCTTTGCAGCGTGAGGGAATCACTTGCTGGATTGAAGGTGAAAATCAGGCCGGCCTGGCCGGAGTGTTGAGCATCACGTTGCTGACGCGAGCAAAGGACGCGGACCACGCTCATCGCATTATCGCGTCATTTGACCACTGAAAGACGGCAATCACTCAGTACCCGTCGGTGTTGGTAAGAAGCAACGACTCCATTCCGTTCGAGCCGGAGACAAATCGATGAAGATCAATCACATTCTCGTGCCCACCGATTTCAGTGGACCGGCGAGAGAAGCAACCGACTATGCGCTGGCACTGGCTCACGCTTTCGGATCGTCCATCACACTTTTCCACGTGATTGAAGATCCCGTTGTCTACGTCCCGGCGCTCGGCGGCTACACTCCGCAGCCCAACGAATTCGAGAATTTCAGCGACGTGGCCCTGGCCGAGTGGGTTGTTGCGGAAGATGCACCCGGTGTGACAATTCACCGCGAATGGCAGCACGGGCACCCCGTCTCAAGTATCCTCGACTTCGCCATCGAACACGGTTGCGACTTAATCGTCATGGGCACGCTCGGTCGAGGCGCACTCAGTCACCTGTTGATCGGCAGCGTCGCCGAACGCGTTGTCCGTAAGGCAAAATGTCCGGTGTTGACTGTTCATTCGGCGTGTGTCCAGGAACACGCTTTCGACCCGTCAGCGGGTGCCGTCGAAGGTTGACCTGCAAGGGCAAAAGAGGCGAACTCCCTTTTGTCAGAACCAGCGCTGAATTCTGTTCTGTTGCACTTCAGATGGAAATGCGCCTTCACCAGTTTCCCACCATGCATCGACGGCCCTCCCCGCAAAAGTCAAGGCCTGGTGTCAGCGCCGACTCGATCGATCAGGAGATCGCGGGACGAACGAACGGTTTTCGCGACGGCGTGAACGGTTGCTCGTTGGCGGTGTTTGTTTCTTCAGAATCACGAAACACATCGCAACTCTCCAGCGACGCGAAATCCACGATTTGCCCGAGCAACGTTCGAGCAAGTCCGTCCCGCTGCGTGGCTCGCACAGAATCCAGAAAGCTGACTTCGCCGTTGATTAACGCCGCAATCGGTTTCCCGTTGAGCAACGCAATGCGATTGTGCGCTGTCGCCGGAACGCGTGAGTGATTTGTGATAATGCCGACCAGATTGAGTGGATCGGCGGCTGACAGAATCACCACTTCGTCCGAAGGTGAAATTCTGTCCGTCCCGCGCTGCTCTCGACCGAACTCCTGTCCTGTTTCCACCACAGGTTCCGCAGTCACATCGGGTAAGTTCAAAAAGCCCGCTCGAATTCCCGCCGTCTTCGAAATCGCTCGGTTACCAGGATCCGGAGTCGCGTCCCGCAACTGTCGAAGTTTCTTAACGGTGTCGCCCAGAGCGAACTGCTCGCCGGCAACGCCAGTAATAAAACGTCCGCCTCGGATTTCTCCACGAGCTTCCAGCCGACGATAAACCTGCAACAGCTCCCACCAGCGAGGCGTGCCGGCTTCACGTTCGAGCAGATCACGAAACACGACGCCCCATCGTCGCAATAACTGCCAGGCCCACTGCTCAACGACTTCGTTGTGAGTCAGTGGTGCGGTCATCGAGGCGACGGTGGGTAAGGCTGGCTTTAGATTCCCGGAGGCGGACACTTTGCTGCTCGAAACGTCGAAACTGCTCTGAACTGGTTCCTGTCTGCCGCCGTCACTCATTTGATCACTCCATGATCGGCGACGCCATAAAGACCAGCGACCGATGGAACCGCTTGCGATGCGCCGTCGTGCCAGACCGCGGCGACGACTGATCGCAGATGCTGCCTGACCGCGTTCGGCCAGCAGGCTGCGCAGGCCACCGAAGCCGTCCGCAGTCAGCAGTCCCGCCGTGATCAGCTCACCAAGCACATCCTGAAACGTACCCCCGGCCAGTCCCAGTTGCTGTTGCAGGTCGGCGGCAAACATGGCACCGGACGAATTAAGCAATTCAGCCGCCGCCTGCGCCGAGCGAGTCAGTGGCGGCGCTTCGTCGAGTTGACTCGCGGCCGCCAGCCAGTCCTGATCACCGCGAAGGAAGATCGAAACCGGTACGACACGCGTTACGCCCGAGCGTGACTCAATGTCGCGTTTCGGCGGAAACAACCTCCGCCAGGCAACCTCACCCGACAGACACAATTCATCCAGCCACGCGGGCCGGTACCCCTCAACGCGAGCCGGCAGGATATCGCGTTCCCAGCAGACTGCCGCCAAATCGTAGCCCTGCAGTAGCGAGATAACTTCGAACAGTCCGTTGACACCCGCTCGGCGAGTCTTCGACGTCAACCCGTGATGATGCGTCAGAAATTGCAGGAACACTTCTGGCGATACCGGCTGAATCTGCTGCCGCAGCCCCTGCATGGTCAAACGATGAATACGAGAAAGTAATCGACGATGACACCACTCCGGCGGCGGTTCTGAATGAGCTTCCGGGCTGCGTTGCGGGGTGTCACTGCCAGCACTGTCGGTTGAGCCCTGCCCAACATCGTCAGAATTGGAATTCTGGTGGGCGGGGCCCAACTTACGATCTCGAAACCGGCCGCGCAGAACAATGCCTTCACCTTCGAGAGCTTCCAGAGCGGCGAAGGCCTGGGTCGATTTGATACCGGTTCGGCGAGCGGCTTCTTCGTGCGTCAACGGTCCGGAAGTTTCGAGCAATCCTCGCATGGCCGCGACGCGGCCTTCGACGTCGTTCCATTCCAGCCGCACGCCATCGGGTGTCTGAATTTCCGGATCAAGTTTCGAGTCAGGGAACATCGCCCTAACGGCCGGAATTCGTTCTGCCGCCGTCCAGACGGTCACTTCGCCCGTTGCTGTCATACTGGTGGCTCGCCGTTGTTGAACCAATTGTTCCAGCCAGCCGCGCCAGTCTTCCATTTCGTCGTCAGGCACAACAATTCGAGTCAGCAGCACATCGTGCAGTTCATCAGCGTTTCGAACGAGCGGTGTGGCTTCACTCGTCACCTGCTCGATTGCCAGCGGATCCAAACGGCCAAGATCGCTGACTGAATCAACCGTCAACGAACGACGTGTTGAAACCGCTCGTGCACGGCGTTCCGGCAGTTCGCCGCCATCTAGAAACGCGTACGGATTCGAATTGAGCAGCTCGTAAGAAAACGGCGACGGTTCGCGGGTGTCTCGCGCAATGAACTCGATTTCGCCCGCTTCAACCCGTCGCAGCACATCGACCAGCCCGTCGATGTCCAGAGCCTCTCGCAGGCAATCGTCCATCGTCTGCCGCAGCAGAATGTGGTCGGGTAATTTCAGTTCACCGACGACGTTCTCCTGGCAACCAGTCAAAAGTGGAAACACTGAGGACAGCAGATCGTCCGCGCGAAACCGCTGCAACGCAGGTGGGATGCGCTTTCCTTTATCGCGGCGAGGAACCAGCAATGCACGATTGGCATTCCAGCGCCAGCGAATCTGAAACATCGGAATGTAAAGAATCGCCTGTTCGAGTAATCGCTGAGCGTTCTCCGAAGTCAGCATCGGAAACATCGACTCCAGTGGAAAGCTGTGCTGCGGTCCCAGCGAAAGTATGAACCCATCGTCGTCCGCCGTCGCCTGAAGTTCGAAGTCGAACGAAACGCAGAACCGCTTCCGCATCGACAGGCCCCACGCCTGCGTGACTCGCGAACCGAACGGAGCATGCACGACCATCTGCATCCCGCCGGACTCGTCAAAGAACCGCTCGAAGATCACTCGCTTCTGCGTGGGCACCATTCCGACAGCAGCAATCTGAGCCGCCAGATAATTGACGACCTGCCGCGCCGCGTAGTCCGAGCAGTCCGTTGCCTCGACCAGCCACTTGACGATGGCGGCTGTTGAGTTGCGAAACTCCGTTTGCGTTGCCGGAAGTGTTGCCTCCGACGTTTCGCCGCCGGATTCCGCGCCGGCGGCAGCATCTTCCCACCAGCTCGCGATAACAGTTTCCGGCAACGCCTTCAGTTTCACTTCAAGTTCTTCACGGAGACGCGACACTTCCTCGCTCAGCTCCAGCGTTCGGCCGGGAGCTTCACCTCGCCAGAACGGAACGGTCGGCGGCACACCACCGGCATCGCTGACATGCACGTCGGTGCCGCGGACGCCTTCCATTCGCCACGACGTGTTGCCCAGCAGAATGATCTGACCCGCATGAGATTCCAGTGCAAAGTCTTCGTCGAGCGTGCCAACAACAACGCCGTCCGGCTGAGCGACAACGCGGAACTCGGCGACTTCCGGAATCGCGCCCGCGTTCGAAGTCGCCACAATGCGAGCACCAGGGCGAGTCCTCAGCCGCTTCTGAACCAGATCCTGGTGGAGGTAGACCTTTCCGCGACCCGAGCGGTCAGTGAGTCCTTCACTAAGAAACCGCAGCGTCTCGTCAAAGTCGTCGCGTTTCAGATTTCGAAACGGCCACGCGCGGCAGAACAACGCAAACAGCTCGTCCGTGCTCCATTCCCGACACGCGACTTCGGCCACAATCTGCTGAGCCAGCACGTCGATCGGACACTCGGGAATCGGGATCACATCAAGCCTGCCCGCTCGGATCGCCCTTATCAATCCCATGCTTTCGACAAGTTCGTCGCGTGTCAGTGCAAACAGCCGCCCCTTCGGCGTCTTGCCCAGTGAGTGCCCGGATCGCCCGACACGCTGCAGGAAAGTGGCAATCGCTCGCGGCGAGCCAATCTGAATGACCAGATCGATGAACCCGACGTCGAGGCCCAGTTCCAGCGACGCCGTGGCAACGACCGCTTTCAGTTCGCCGCCTTTGAGTTGTTGCTCGGTCTTCAGACGAATCGCCGAGGACAACGACCCGTGATGACTGCCCACCTGATCCTCGCCTAGAATTTCGCTGAGCTGATGCGTGACACGTTCCGCCATGCGTCGTGTGTTGACAAAGATCAACGTGCTGCGGTGTGAGTTGATCAGCTCGACAATCCGTTCGTTGATCTCGCCCCATTGCTCGGTCGAACACACTGCCGACAGATCGCTCGGCGGCACTTCGATCTTCAAGTCCAAGTCGCGTGAGTAGCCGACGTTGACGATCGAACAATCTGCCGTCTCACTGTTAAGCGCTTCTGAAGTAGGCCGGATCAAACTCCGCGCCGCTCCGGCATTTCGAATGTCGCTTGGCTCATGATAGCCGGAGCGGAGCGGAGCTTGATCCGGCCTACGGGATCCCACCAGAAACTCGGCGATGCGTTCAATCGGTTTCTGCGTCGCCGACAGGCCGATCCTTTGCAACGGTCGTTCACACAATGCTTCCAGCCGTTCGATGGTCAGCGCCAGATGCGAACCTCGTTTATCACGAACCAGCGCGTGAATCTCGTCGACGATGATTGTGTCGACGGATTTCAGCGCCGCGCGACCCTTCTCGGCAGTCAGTAACAGAAACAGTGACTCGGGAGTCGTGACCACGATGTGCGGCGGCTTGCGAACCAGAGCCGCGCGCTGAGACGGCGTCGAATCGCCGGTTCGAAGGCCGACACGCAGACTGGCAATCGGCACGTCAGGAAACTCGGCGGCGGCCAGCGCGTTCAACTCTTCCAGCGGCTCCGAAAGATTCCGGTGCATGTCGTTGGAAAGCGCCCGTAAAGGTGAGACATAAATCGCTCGGACGCCGTCTTCGAGTTTTCCCGCGATCGACTCCTTAAGCAGGCGATCGATCACCGCCAGAAACGCGGTGAGCGTCTTTCCGCTGCCGGTCGGAGCGGCGATCAGCGTGTTTTCGCCCTGCTCGATGTGTGGCCAGCCGAGGCGTTGCGGAGAGGTCGGTTCAGCAAACCGGCTCAAAAACCAGCGTTCGATCAGCGGATGGAATCCAAAAAACGACATCCCGCGTGGGTTTCCTCTTTGAGTGGCAGATTCAGGAATTCATACGCTCCCGGATTGTGAGACCGTTGTCTAGACTCACGCTTACTACAAGGAGTGGAGTCGTAGAAATCAATAGATTTTCCGGGTGGCTGGGGTCGAGCTTGCGAGCCCCCCAGCCACTCTTAATTCAAGTAAATCAAAACTCAGCGAACGGAACGGCATCGTGACAGGCAAAGCGTGGGGTGGGCGATTTCAGGAAGCAACGGACGCGCGAGTTGAACGATTTACCGAGTCGATCAGCTTTGACGCGAGGCTCGCCGATGTCGATATCACCGGCTCGCAGGCTCACGCCCGGATGCTCGCCAAAGTCGGTCTGATTTCAGACGACGAACGCGACCAGATCGTCTCCGAACTGGAGAACATCCGTGGTGAAATCTCGCGCGGCGAGATGAAACATCAGACGTCTCTCGAAGACATCCATATGCACATCGAGAGTCGACTGACAGAACGACTCGGCGATACCGGGCGAAAGCTGCATACCGGACGAAGCCGCAACGATCAGGTTTCGACCGACCTGAAACTCTACACGCGAGCGGCTATCGACCAGATCGACGAACTGCTGCTTGATGTCCAACGCGCATTTGTCGAGCGGGCCGATCGCGATCGCGAAATCGTGATGCCGGCTTACACGCATCTGCAGCGAGCGATGCCGGTGCTGGCAGCTCATTACTGGCTGGCTTACACCGAGAAGTTCGAACGCGACCGCCAGCGACTGACTGACTGTCGCCGGCGAGTCAACGTGTCGCCGCTGGGTGCGGCCGCTCTCGCGGGAACGTCGCTGCCGATCGATCGGCATGAAACGGCGAAACTACTCGGCTTTGACGACGTCGCCAGAAACAGCCTGGATGTATCGAGCGATCGCGACTACATGGTCGAGTTCGTCCTGGACCTGTCGCTGATCGCCGCACACCTGAGTTCGTGGGCTGAAGAATGGATCATCTGGTTTTCGTGCGAGTTCGGCTTCATCCAGTTGCCCGACGCGTTCACGACCGGCTCGTCGATCATGCCGCAGAAAAA
>JABMPE010000380.1 GCA_013203845.1 Rhodopirellula sp.
CGGGACGGCACGCCATCGCCGCTCGCGCCCGACACCAGGAATCCCAGAAATGGTCCACCCAGTACCACTCCCAGAGTTCGATCGCTTTGCGACCGGTCCGCTGCTGATAACGACGAGTCATCAGTCGCGGCATGATTCGTTCTGCAAATCGCAATGCAGGATTAACAACACGCAACCAGCGAAAACGTCGTCGGCGATAATCATGGCTGTTGACGATTCGAATTCCCTCCGGAGCGGTCTCCGGCAGGTTCTGCGTTTCCGTCACGATGACGACATCCCATCCGCGGTCACGCCATGTTTCGGCGAGTTGTCGAACGAAGAGACTCTGAGCATTACCCAGAATAACGGCTGGTCCATCGGTCGATTCGACGAATGCTCTGCCCGTTTCAGTCACTGGTCCGCATCTCCGCCGATGCTGACTCGTCCGACCAGCGACTTCGAATTTCCGCAGCATGAGCCGACGCAAACGACATAAGTTCGCAGATGCGTCGCGCTTCGGTCGCGTCCAGTTGTGTTCCGGTAGGAAGCACAAGGACGTTCTCGCAAACGTGTTCCGTATTCGGCAGAGAATCGCCAGCGTTCGGAAACAGAGAGCGGTAAGGCTCGATGCGGTGGCAGCCGGGATAGAAGTAGCGTCGAGCCAGCACGTTTTCTGCTGAAAGAACGGCGACGAGTTCGTCGCGGGTCAAGCCAAATCGCGGCTCATCGATAAGCGACACGATGTACTGCCAGTTGTGACGTTGCCCTGGACGAGGTTCGAATAAGTCGATCCCCGTGATCGGAGCAAGACCTTCTGCAAAGGCCCGGGCGTTCTCCTGATTGTGAGCGACGAATTCGTCATACGCGTCCAGCGACGTTTGTCCCATGGCCGCGCAAACCTCATTCATCTTCGCGTTGATGCCGATCGAAATGACGTTGTCGTTTCCACGGAATCCGAAGTTCCTCATGAGCCTTAATCGTTCTGCCAGATCATCGTTGCTGGTCGTGATGGCTCCACCCTCGAACGAGTTCACGCACTTTGTCGCGTGAAAGCTGAAGACTTCGGCGTCGCCGAACGTTCCAATTGGTTTCCCCTCGTGTTCGCAGCCGATTGCGTGGGCGGCGTCGAAGATGACTCTCAGATCATGAGCCGCTGCGAACGCTGTCACCGCTTCTGTATCACAGGCCTGGCCCCAAGTGTGGACTCCCAGAACGGCAGACGTCCGGTCAGTTCGCAACGATTCCAGCTGGTCGACATCAAGGTGGAACGTCCCCGGTTTCACATCACAGAAAACCGGCGTAATCCCCTGCCAAAGAAACGCGTGAGCCGACGCGGCAAATGTAAACGACGGAATGATGATCTCGCCCGTCAGGTTCAATGCATGACACAGCAACTGCAGGCCGAGCGTTGCATTGCTGACAGCGATGCAGTTTGACGCTCCGGTGAGGTCACGTAACCGCTGCTCAAATTCTCGATCCATCGGCCCGTCATTCGTCAGCCAGTTTCGATCCAGAATTTCGTTAATTCTGCGAAACAGACTGCTTCGGCTTCCGATATTCGGTCGTCCAACGTGCAGGGGCTGGGGAAACTCAGCAGAGCCTCCAAATATCGCACAGTCTTCAATCGAATTTTTCACGCCATGAATTCCGGAGGGCAGTTGTCCGTGATCGCATTCTTCTGTAAGTCGCACGGAATTTCGCTGGTTGAACTGTTTCCCAAATCTTTAAAGATCGTCGTTCGGTGGAGCACTGCTTGATGATGAAACGTCGGTCTGCACATGGAATCGTGCGGCAACTTTCTTCAGAACGACAATGTGGCCGGGAACTGCCATGATCAGAAATACTCCGCAGTAAGCAAAGGCTGCGCCCTGAACTGCAAAGTACCTTCCGAAAACGTAGATCAGAATTCCAAGAACGGCGCTGGTCAGTGTGCTGAAAATGACCAGCGGATCGTAGCGATGCGCGCGTATGTAGATACCGAGACAGCTTGCGATGTGGCTGCAGGTGATCCCGACCCCGAAAATCAGAATTGAAGCCGGATCAATAACGCCCCGCCGTAGATGAGTCAGTGTCTGGCTGACGGTCGCAGGGAACCAGCCGCTGTCGATTTCAGCTTGCCAGGCGGTCAGGCCCCAGACAAATCCCGCGAACGCGAAAACACCAAGTAAGATGATACTGCTCGAAACAAGAAGAACCCGACGGAACAACTGATTCAGGGCTAGGAAATCCCGTTTTGCAATCAACATTCCGAAGGTCGGTATTCTTGGCTGAATCCATGCCTGTCCGACTCCCTGAATAACCACCAGTAACGTCCACGAGAGTCCCATCTGACCAGCGAGTGCTGAGTCGTGATACCAGAAAATAATCGGGATCACAAATGCCAGACCAAAGTACCCGGCAATGCTTTGCACAGCCGCTCGCCACTGCATCGGCCAGACTTCTTCTTTCCAAGGGAAACTGACCTCTTCGAAGGGGGTCAAAAAACGACGGAAAAAATTGCGATACCGCACTGCCACAAGTGAAAAGTCACCGAGAAATCTAACTGCAGCACTGGCTACGATCGTCCAGAGCTGAGCGTCCATCAGCAGGCAGGTCCAGACCGTGATGTTTCCCGCAACGCCCAGCCAGAATCGATATCGGTTGACTGTTTCAACCTGATTACAGCCTTCCAGAATAGCGACGTAAGGAATTAACCAGAGCGTTCCCGATGTCAGTAGAACCAGCGACAGCCACTGAGGGATCCAACTGATTTGTGGGTCACCTGGCCAGAAAAAGGCGAGCCCGCCAGTTCCTGCAAGGACAACGAAAGCACACGCGACGCCGCTGTACCATCGATTCAGTTGTCGGCCAAAAGACAGGAGGCGTCCCAGCGCATGCTGGTCTCCGGACAGGCGATTGTTTTCGTCGAGGGATAGCTTCTGCCACTCGTGGCTGACGAAGTAGATGATGATTGCATGGAGTCCCAACTCCACGAATGCCTGCCACGCGAGGGCACCGGAAAATGTGTAGTAGTAACCCTGTAACTCCGGGGAAAACTGTCCCGTAATCAGAATCGCCGTCACCGGGCCAGCGACGAGTTGCCAGACTCGCGATGCCAGTCCAAATACGACAGCCTTGTCAATTCCCAGCCACTGTGAAAGGGCACCACTATTCATGAACCTGGGACGTCCTGGTTGGGGGGGATAAATGTCGCCTGAATCTCTACAGTCAGGACTTTGACTGGGGACACATTGGAGTAAATCAACACTCAGCTGGACCGAAAGCTGTCAGGATTATACCGAGATCAGGATCCTGAATTCGTTGGTTCCTGAATTGAGGCGATCAGGCATTTCATTTCAATCCACGAGGCGTCGCACCTATAGTCTACTGCGGGAATCGAATGTAGCAGATTGAAAGCAGAACAGTGGCGACCATACAGCAGATCGCAATCTGGGGCGCCGGCGGTCATGCAAAGATCGTCGCGGACACTATTCGTCGCGGCGGCCAGTTTGAAGTCGCCGGGTTTATTGACGATGGCAATCCGGATCGCGCTGGGACGATATTCTATGGAGCGCTGCTATATGCCAGCCCCCGTCCGCTGCTGGACGCGGATGTTCGACTCCTTGCCGTTGCCATCGGTGACAACGAATGCCGACTCACCAAGGCCGAGACCGGTCGGCAGGCAGGTTTCGTTCTGCCCGCAGTGATCGATCCCACGGCCATTATCTCCGACACCGCACGCCTGGGAGATGGCACCCTCGTTGTCGCAGGAGCGATCATCAATGCTGACGCATCAATCGCGGAATGTGCCATCGTTAACACAGGTGCCATTGTCGAGCACGACTGCAGGATCGAGGATGGTGTTCACATTGCACCGGGAGCCACGCTTGCGGGAAACGTTTCCGTTGGAAGCTGCACGATGATTGGTGCCGGAAGCACCGTCCGGAACGGAGTTCGTATCGGTCGGCACTCGATCATTGGAGTCGGCTCAGCCGTTGTGGGCGACATCCCGGACCACGTCGTTGCGTTCGGGGTTCCGGCACGTGTTGTGCGGAAGATCGCCGAATAACGGGTTGCGGGACTGAATTTTCCGCAGCAGCTCCCTTAACCGAGCATCCGGGCCGGCGGCGGTGCATTCATGTGGGGATTCAATTCGCCAAGGGAAACTGATATCGTGAAGTCGCAGCGAATCTGGTGCCCACAGGCTGATCAAACAGGTGATACAAAGGCTTTCCAGGTTCAGGCCTGCTGAAAGGAACTGGTTGTGAGAATCTCAAAGCTTTTCCTGGCAATGGCGTTATTCACGACGGTGGAATCTGGATTCGCGGCAGCTCCGACAACAGGGGTTCCAGCCTACGACGCCAGTATTCGAAATGCCGTCAATTATCTGAAGCAGGAAATCCTCGACGCCAAAAGCACCGTGCACGGTGGCTATCTCTCATTCACGGCTTATGCATTGCTCCAGGCTGGTGAGCCAGTGACTTCAGAACCTGTTCAGAAGGCGATTGCGGAAGTCAGAGCACGAATCACCTCGGCCGGATATAAACCGGACAATCAGCAACACCATATCTATGATGCTGGCGTGGATGCGATGTTGATGGCCAAAGCAGGTGGTGATGCCAACTACAATGAACTCAAAGCGATCTCCGATTACATCATCGCTCAGCAGGGGACGGACGGCTCGTGGGACTACCCATCCAGGACGGTCGGCGATACCAGCATGGGGCAGTACGGCGCATTGGGGCTGTGGTCAGCAACTCTCGGCGGCGTCGATGTTCCCAACGAGGTCTGGGACAAAGCCGCTCTCTGGCATCTTCGAACGCAGCAGGCGGATGGTGGCTTTATGTACCACCCAGGTGTCAATGTTGCGGCGGCGGTCGGTGGAAGCCAACCCACTTTGAATATGACGTCCGGAGCCACCGGAACTCTCGCCATCTGTCGACTCTTCCTGTATCCCGATTTCGTTCCGGGAGAACAGTACGAAGGCGACAAGGGGCCCAAAAAAGCTTTCGGCCTGCTGGAAGCAAAACGGCCTGAAGATGACCCTGCCAATTACAAACCTCAAGCGTCGCTTACCGCGATCAACACCGCCATTGGACGGGGCATTGGATGGCTCGGTGGACGTTATCAACCCATCAGCGACCTCGTGAATAAGATCTATTTCTGCTACGCGCTGGAAAGAACGTGTGCGCTGAATCGCATCGAGACTCTCGGTAAGGGTATCGATTGGTACCGAAAGTCTGGCGACACGCTGGTCAAGCTTCAGAAGCCGGACGGAAGCTGGGATGCCTTCGTTCAACATGCCCCGACCGCTTTTGCGATTCTGTTCTTTATTCGACCTACGAAGAAAGCGGTGGCTGAACAGTATGGTGGCGGGCTCCTTTCCGGAGGGAGAGGGCTGCCGAGCGATCTGTCCAACGCCGACCTGAGCGGCGGCGCGATCAAAGAGAAACGGAAAATCGCAGGGCCACTTGACGAGTTGTTGACTGAGCTTTCAGCGCTCAACCCGGACTCCATCGCCGATGCCCAGGCAGCCATCGTCGAAAAGGTGCAGGTGGGCAATCGCGAAGACCTGATCGGAGAGCTTGACCGCATCAGGACTCTGATCAACCACCCCAACCCCGAGATACGACGAACCGCTGTCTGGGCTCTGGGACGCAGCGGCGATCTGAAAGATGCCAACCTGTTGATCAGCGCGCTGCAGGACAACAATGTCGACGTACTGGTCGAAGCCTACAATTCGTTGTCCTACCTGAGTCGCAAGATCGATGGCGTCGGCATGTCTCCCAGCCCGTTTGCTGAGCTTGGCGAAGAGCCAACGCAGGCTGACAAGGACGAAGCTGTCAAAGCGTGGCGAAAGCTGGCGGTCGACAGGTGGGGAGCGTGGTATCTGCGGATCAGACCTTACAAAGACCGCAACGACATCTTTGAGCTGGGGCTGAAGAAAAAGAGATAGACCCTGGTTTCTGTTGAGAAGTGGGCTTTGTGCTTTACGGATTTGCATCGAGCCAGGCCTGCAGCATCAGCACGTCCCACAGGTGGTAGTGCCAGTCGGTTGTGCCCGCCAGATGTTCGTCCCACTTTCGGCGAATCGGCTCGGGATTCAGCAGGCCCTGGTCTCGCAGACGTCGCTCGTCGAGCAGAGTCTCAGCCCAGTCTCGCAGCGGACCGCGCAGCCAGACGTCAATCGGGACACCGAATCCCATCTTGGGTCGGTCGAACATCGCTCGCGGTACGTAGCGGCTCAGCACGTCCTGCAGAATCAACTTGCCCGCGTTGCCGCTGACTTTCCATTCGAACGGAAAGCTCCAGGCCAGTTCAAAGACGCGGTGATCGATAACGGGCACTCGGACTTCAAGACTGACGGCCATGCTGGCCCGATCCACTTTTGTCAGGATGTCGTCCGGCAGGTACGTCACCGAGTCCAGCCACATCCATTCTTCGATCTCGTTTTGGGACGGCAGCCACGCGTTCTGGTTCCAGTACGTTGTGTCAGCGTTGTCGGAGTTCAGCACCAGGTCATTCTCCGGCGACCAGTGCAGATTGGCGTGCTGGTAAAGCGAGCGTGCTGAGTTCGTGCCGAGCAGATTCGCTCGATACAGAAATCGGTCCTGCCAGCGTCCCGACAAGTTGTGGCTGGGAATCGTCAACAGCTTTGCGATCAATTGACGTCCTGGGACATGGTTGATCTGCCGCCAGCGATCTCTCAGATGAAAATAGCGATTGTAGCCGCCAAAAAGTTCGTCGCCTCCATCACCGGACAAGGCCACAGTGACTCGCTTCCGAGCGAGTTGTGAAACAAGAAACGTTGGAATCTGTGACGAGTCGGCAAACGGCTCGTCGTACATCGCCGGCAACTTCGGGATCACATCTCGCGCTTCGTCTGAGGTGACGTAGTACTCGGTGTGGTCCGTTCCAAGATGTTTGGCGATTTGTTGAGCATGGTTAGCTTCGTTATAGCCAGCTTCGTCGAAGCCGATAGTAAAAGTCTGAATGGGACGATCGCTTTGCTTCTGCATGAGCGCGCAGACAAGCGACGAGTCGATCCCGCCGGAAAGAAAGGCTCCCAGCGGAACGTCTGACAGCATGCGAAGCCCGACCGCATCAGTCAGTGATTCGTCCAGCTGTTCGATGGCCGCCTCACGCGAGTCTGCAAATGGATGCGACAACGAGTGTTGAGCTACCGCCCGTGCATCCCACCAGACCTGAGGGTTCGGCAGGTCTGAACTTGACATCAGTTTCCTGGACAAAGAAATCGTCAGCGATGTCCCTGGCGGCAGCTTGCGGAAACTTGAATAGATCGTGTGCGGAGTCGGGACGTATGAATGCTGAAGGAAGCGAGAGACCGCTCCTCGATTCAGTGTCGCATCGAATGCCGGGTGAACTCGCAACGCCTTCAGTTCTGACCCGAAGAGCAGGCTGCCGTCGCTCTGACTGCAGCGGCTCTGTCCGCCGCTGGTCAGTCCGTAGTAAAGTGGCTTGATGCCCAGACGATCGCGGATCAACGTCAGTGATTGCTGATGACGGTCCCACACGGCCATCGCAAACATGCCGGTGCAGCGTTCAATCGTGCGGGCGATTCCCCAGCTTGAAAACGCGGTGACCAGCGTTTCGGTATCCGACTGGCCTCGGAAGGACGCTCCGTTCTGCAGCAACTTACGTCGCAGTTCGACGTGGTTGTAAACTTCGCCGTTGTACGCGAGTACGAACCGTCCGCAGGGCGACGTCATCGGCTGGTGGCCATGCTGTGACGTATCCAGGATCGACAGCCGGCGATGCCCCAGCGCCACGGTGCCGGGTTCGTTAAGCCAGCGCCCGTGATCGTCCGGCCCGCGATGAGTCAGCCGGTTGGTCATCTGATCAATGAGGCGTGTGGACTCAGCGTGCGAGCGTGCCGGAGCGAATTCAAGAAAGCCAGCGAAGCCGCACATATCAACTACTTCGCTTTCTGATCGAGAAGCCGCTCAACCTGTCGAGCCCGCTCGTTCATTTGTGTGACCGTTCGAGTTGTCACGAACACAAAGGGAGTACCGGCTTCGTCCTGCAGCAGTTCGCGCATCAGATGCGGAAAAGTGACCCGGTCGAGCAAGCCGCTCCACGTCATCTTGCGATATTCCTGGTTGACTTTCAGCTCGCTCAGCTGAATGTTCGCTTCGATAGCGCGGCGATGGTCCGTCAGAATCGAAATCCCGGTCTGAACGGAAATCGCATGGATGACGTCTATCAGCGGGACATCGTCGAATTCGATCGGAACAGCCTCCACAAACTTCGGCATCGACGCGACCGGCGGCCTTTCGAGCGGCCAGCCAATCGGCCACGCGGATTCCGTTTCGTCGAGCGGACTGACTCGCAGTTCCAGACTTCCTTCAGGCGTACGTCCGGGGCGAAATCCCAGACCTTCCTCGTTCAGTAGAATTGCCAGGACCGTTCCCCGGCTCAGACCGGCAAGGCCTTCCGGAGCGGGACGTTTCGCGCCGGATCGCTTTAGCAACTCTTCTGCCGCTGGCGTTATTCGCAGGGGTAACGAAGTCGGAAAACTTACGGTTGCCAGTGCAGCAGGCAGCTCAAGTCCGGCCGGGTCTCGCACCACCTCACCAGCCAGTATTCGAAATACCTGGTCGAACTGCTCCCGCGTCAGACCGAAACCGGGTTTGCCGGCGTCACTTCCCTGGGCGCCGTACGTTTTCAGTTCCCGGATCCAATCGGCCAGCAGCGCCGTCTGCGACTGCTGGAACCGGCGATTCTCGAAAAGGACTGAACCGTCCTGATTGAGCAGTCCTGTCGCCTTGACGAGACGTACGCTTCCTCGCTTCGATTCGGTGATGGCAGCGCGGTCACTGCTGCGAGCCTGTCGAATTCGAACGTCCGCTCCGGCTCTTCGGAAGATCTCACCCCATTGCTGCGCGGCTAATGGCGGCACTCGCGTTGCGATCAGCAGCTCGAACGAAACCTGCGTCAGCTGTTTTTTCTGAGACGGCGATTCACTGGCGGTGCGTGACTGTGCCAGCAGCGGGCTCGCTGCAAACGACGAGAACACGGCCAGCAACAGTACTGTTATGGTGGATCGTCTGCTTGTTCGGCGTTGCATTCGTGCAGCCTTCCGCTTTGAGTCTTACGCAAACAGCCGCCGTCTCGACAGTTCGAGACGGCGGCTGATGTCTCAGTCACGCTTGAATCAGCAGGCAGAAACGTATCGCACGTGTCGACCGTTCGAAAGAGCGTTTACGGTGCGACGCCAAGGAACGCGTCGTCGAACTGGAACGTTCCCGGTGCGGCCAGTCCCCACGCCGCTCCAACCGAAAAAATACCGCCGTCAATTACGAAGCCGTCAGCACTCTGAAATCCGGAGATGTCGAAATTGTTTTCGAGTCGGAATGTGCTGACCCCCTGGCCCGGGTACTGATAGGTACCGGCGTCTGGTCCTGTATTTGGTGGCAGCGAGAAGCCGAGATTATTCGTTCTCGCCTGTGTCCGTTGAGCATTGCGTCCAGTACTGTTCTGTCTGGGCGTCGTGAAGGGGCCAGGCGGTGTTTGCGTATTCAGACGCGACTTGAAGACAGGGTCGGCATCTGTGTAGGTAGCCGCAGGATTCATCACGTGCAGTGAATTTCCGACATTGCCGTTAAACACCAGATTCAATCGAGCTAGCGGGTCGGTCTGATAGTTAGCCGCTGGAGCGAACACTGTGGCGGTCCAGGTGCCGCCGGTCAGTGGTGCTACCGTTGAAACGAACGATTCCATAAATACGTCATCGCCCAGGTTGCCTTCGAAGGTGTTGTTAATAACTCGAGCGTTGACTCGTCCGTTGCCGAACAGTGCGCTGTTCGCACCGACTCCGACGATCTCGCCCCTACCACTCCCGTCACCATTGGCGTCGCCAGTAGTGTCGGCCACGTCTGTGGCGCCGGCTAAGCCTGTGCTGGAACCACTGGTTCCCACGCGTAGAGAAAACCCACCACCCGGGAAGGTGGCTGCAGAGTTCATGTTATTGTTCGCGGAAATAATGTTGCGATTCAGATCCAGAACCATGTCCGGCTGGGCGTCCACTGCACCCGTGGCGTCCAGAGCTGTGGAAGATGAGACGCCACCGGCCAGCGACGGACTTCCCTGTGCCTGAACGGCGGACGCCGTGTTGACGACGTAGAAACCTTCAAAACCGTTGCCAGTGATGGTGTTTGCCCCGAGAGCGGTCCCGTCGCCGAACTGAATATCGGCTTCTCCACTGCTCCGGTTAAGAACATCGACGCCGCGTCCCAGGTTTCCATCAATGGTATTGCCCAGAGCAACGGCGATCAGTAGGTCGCTGCTGCCGTTGAGCAGTTCGATTCCGGTTCCTGCATTGCTGGTGATGGAATTATTCTGGATCAGAGCGGTTCGGATACCGATTCCATCGGCCTCGATGTCAATGCCCTGCTCGCCATTTCGGGCGATCTGGTTGTTGTTGATTTGAACAAAACCACCGCCAATGATGCTGATCCCGCTCAAACGGTTATCAACGATCATGTTGCCGAGACTCTGACCTGTGAACGGGTTATTACCATTCTGTCCAATGATCAGTGGGATCACATCACCGGTCACACCGCCGATCGAGATGCCGTTGAACCCGTTATTTCGGATAATATTCTGCGTCCAGGTGCCGCCCTGTGTCTCAAGATCGTTCGCGGTGTCGATTTCGACACCTTCGACACTGATACCGTTGAACGTATTGTTTTCGATCAGATTGTTTGTCAGATCAGTAGCCAGACTGGCGTCGGCCTGAGTATTCAGCTCAACTCCTTCGCCCGTATTGCCGGAAAATATGTTGTTGCGTATATCAAAGTCGATGTCGTCGCGAAGCCCGTTCATCACGTTGATCTGCAGACCGCTGACGGCGGAACCAGCATTGACTGATCCGCTGTTGACCACAGTGTTGCCGTCGATTGTGACAGAACGCAGGTCCCCCGGTCGAGGATCCACAACGTCGTATCGCGAATCGCCAGATCGGTCGAAGCGAATGCCGGCATCCGTGATGAACGAAGGCGGCACCATCGCGACCGCGGCATTGTCATTGCCGGCATTCCCGATCATGTTGCCGGACACCAGTAGATCCTGAATGCGCGTGTTTTCTGCTGTGTTGACCCAGATGCCTGAGCCAGCGACGCCGAGCGTGGTGTTGGTGGCATCGCCGATCACGTTATCGCTGATTTCGGAGCGGGTCAGCGTTGCGGTGGCGAGTCCGGGTGTCGGTAATCCTTCCAGACTGATACTGATGCCGTCACCAGCTCGTGTTGTTTGAATGTCGTTATCATCAACGACGCTGCTGATCTGATTGTTCTGAATGAGGAACGAACCCGTTCCCATTTCCGTCATCACAAAGGCAATACCGGCTCCCTGTACCTGACTGATGGTATTTCCGTCGGCTGCGTCAGGGCCTCCGACGACCAAGTCAAATATTCCACCAGATGTCGAGGACAGAAAGCCGGGGCCTGCGGTGGGATTGGTGGCGGGGTTACCGGTCACAATGTTGCCCGTAAACGATCCGGTGATGTTCGAGTTGACACCGTTCACCGCAAAGCCGCCAGTACCTGCGGTATTAAAAAGAATCTGATTGTTACGGACATTGCCGAGCGACACCGTCGATGGCGTCGACGAGGAAGCAGCCGTCGCTGTCACACTGAAGCTGTCACCTGCGTTGTTATTGATCGAGTTGGTGGTGATGCCTCGGTCAAGACGACCATTGCCATTTCCGACGTTGAGTCGCCCGTCCGTGTTGAGATCTTCACCGGCGTCAAGAATTCCATTCAGGTTGAGATCCTCGTTGACATCCTCGCCCGGATCGAGGACTCCGTTGCCGTTCAAGTCTTCCGAGGCAGGAACGATCAATGATCCGGAATTGATGGCTCGAAGCGTGACACCAGTTCCCGCATTCGTGTTGATTGTATTATTGGCAAGTTCCAGCAGTGTGACCGTGGCATTGTCGGCAACAACTTCAACTCCGTTGCCGGTGGAGCCGTTCATGATCATGCTGTTGTTGATCGCGTTGCTGGTAATGCGCGCGGACAGCGATCCGGCCTGAGTTCCGACCAGTCGAATTCCACTACCACCGCCGTCGAGACTGTTGCCCTGAATGTCGTTCAGGGTCAATGTGCCGCCGGTCGCCGTCGCGTTGATTCCGCCCAGCGTGCTGCCGGTAAAGTTGTTGTTAATCACGCTGGCGGTTAACTGAGCATTGAGCGTGCTGTTGGTCTGGAAGTTCGCTCCGACGCCGAAATTGCCAGTAATGGTGTTGGCCCGGACCAGCAGATTCTGGACATTACCTTCGTCTGTCGACAGGACTGAAACGCCATCGCCGCCGAAGTTGGTAATTTCGTTCGCCAGAATTCGTGAAGGCAGCAGCACCGAGTTGCCGGCGGTTGAAATTGCGAAACCCGTTGACTGTGGAAGTGTTGTAGCGTCAGGAACGAAGATGGCGTTCGCCGCATTGTTCGGGTCTGCCTGCAACAGTCCCGTCACCATTTGCCCTGTCGAGTACGTGACGTTGACTCGACTGTTGAAGAGGTCTGTTGCGAAGACGGGATCAGTGCCGCTTGCCAGGTCAATGTCGAGGTTGAAGGAGAACGTCTCGGGCAAATCCTGGTCAGGAATACCGTCCATATTCGCGTCGACTTCGTTGGCATCGAGCATGTTGTTGATTGGGTTGAAATCGTTGAATACAAGGTCGACCGCCGTCGCGAGATTCGGCACGCTGAACGTAGTTGATCCGTTAACCGTCTGCAGGCCGGTCGTCACATCAGAGCTGTTGACGATGCTGAACGGCATATTTACACTGTCAACCTGTGCCGCAGACGGGGCGAGGTTCCATACGATCTGCGTGATATCGACACCGACCACTGACGTGTTGACGAAGTCAAATGGTACGGTTGCTGTGTCGACGCCGCCGCCGATGGCAAAACCGAGACTGCCGCCGCCGGTTCCCTGAATCGAGTTTCCGATGGCGTTGAGCTGGCCGATTGCTGTTCCTGTCAGACCAAAGTTCACACCACCGCCCGCGTTCGCGATGATCTGGTTGCCGCTGGATACGAGTGGTGCATCGAGGGTTCCGTTGTTGTTGGTGTCCTCTCCCGGATCAAGAACCATGTTCAGATTGACGTCTTCGAAGTAAAGAAAACCCAGGTTCAGATCCATCGAACCACTATCGGCATTGATGTTAAGGCCGATTCCCTTGTTCCCTGTCGCTCGATTCGCCTGACTGCCAATCGTATTGCCGATCAGTCGCAGATCGACATTGGAGTTGTTCGTCGATTCGACGCGAATGCCGTCTCGACCGTTTCGAGTGATCTGGTTTCCGACAATGATAAAGCCGCCAGTCAGGCGACCGTCGCCGTTGCCCAGATTCAGGAATCCATCTCCGTTCAGGTCTTCACCCGTGTCGAGGACGCCGTTGCCATTGATGTCTTCGTTGCCATCTTCGCCACGATCGAGACGATTATTACCATTCGTATCCTCAGACAGGTCCAGCATCCCATTGCCGTTGCGGTCTTCAGATAAGTCCAGCACGCCGTTTCCGTTGGTGTCTTCACCGGATTCCAGGATCCCGTCGCCGTTAACGTCTTCAGTGAGGTCCAGCACCCCGTTACCGTTTGTGTCCTCGGTCGGGTCGAGGATCCCGTTACCGTTCACGTCTTCGAAGCCATCGAGCACCCCGTTACCGTTTGTGTCCTCGGTCAAGTCGAGAATCCCGTTACCGTTCAGGTCTTCGAAGCCGTCCAGAATGCCGTTGCCATTCACGTCTTCACCGAGCTGGTCAGCGTTGAGCACGGACGAATTCGCTGCCAGAAACACTCCGTCACCAATGTTGCGATCCGCGATATTACCACGCATCGCGAGGTTGATCGTGCTCTGCGTCGCTCCCGCATTGACGACAAAGCCCGTCCCGCTGCCTGTGTCGAATCGACCGTTATGGTTCAGGTCATCCCCGAAGTCGAGCACGCCATTTACCGCGTCAGCGATACCGTCGCCGTCAGTATCCACCGTGAGAGTGTCTTCGCCAGCATCAAGAATCCCGTTGTTATTGATGTCTTCCGAATTCAACAGGCCATCGCCGTTGACGTCGGTTTCGGCATTCGCACTGTTTTGAACCACGCGGGCGTTAATGACCGCTCGATTGCGTGCGGTGATGGAGTATGCTGCTCCGGTATCCAGCACGAAGTTTCCGTTGGTGTCTTCGCCAGCGTCGAGCAGGCCATTGCCGTTCGCATCTTCGCCTGTATTTCCGTAGGCAAAGTTGCCCACTGCTGTACCGCTGCTGGCGGCGACGTTGTACTCCGTCGCTCCCAGCTCCAGGTCAAGTGTTCCAAGGCCGTTGTTTTCCAGCAGGAAGCCGTTGAACGACTGACCGCTCGAACCATAAAAGTTGTTTGAGTAGATGCTGGCAGGATTGCCAGCCGCGATCGTGCCGGTGATGTTCTGCAGGTTGATCGCCGTCTGGTAGTTGCGGAACGTGTTGTCGTGAATGCTGATGCCCTGAACGTTGCTTGCCTGAATGATCGAGTTCGCTGTACTTGTGGTCGTGCGACCATCAAAGATAAATCCGGCAACCTCGGTATTGTCCCCCAGTATGTTGACGAGACTCGTGCCGGGTGCGTTACCGGCGATGTTGCTCCAGACCGGTGTCGTCGCGTTCGCATTGAGTCCTGGAAACCGCAGCGTTCCCAGCGGTGTCGTCATCATCACGATCTGCTGGTTCAGGAACGCTTCACTCAGCAGCAGCGAACTGCCGGCGAGGTTGTATTGCCCCTGCACACTTCCGCTGCGAACCAGCGTCAGGGTGTTTGAGCCGGGATCAGGAATACCAATGAACGTGTTGAACGGATCATCGAACGTTCCTGTGCCGTTCGTGGTCGCGTTTGGATCGACGACGATGACATTGTTAATCGCGGTTCCGCTTCCACCGCCTGCTCCCATTGCCGGGATCATCAGTCTGTCAACAGGAACCTGGACGGTGCGCGTCGTCCGGTTGGTCGTCACTCGATAACGACGTTCGACGCGATCCAGAATTCGGTCAACGACTTTGCGAGGTCGGAAGAATTGCTTCGGTCGGCCACCGGGCAGCTGCAGCACGACGGTACCGAAGACCTGTGTGCCGAAGGTGGAATCGTCCGTGACATTGATGCCCAGTTGCAG
>JABMPE010000381.1 GCA_013203845.1 Rhodopirellula sp.
AACCCGGATGATGTGTCAGGCTGAAAAGTTCAACGAAAGCCCCGCTCCGCCGGGACCAGCGGGTGCGGCGGGGGCTTGAGCGCCCGCAACGTCGAGGGACTGGTTAATGTCGCCACCCTGGGCGAGCCCGCCTGCAAGTGCAAGGCCTGCAAGAAAGCCCGCTGCTGCACTGCTGCCGCATTTCTCGTCGTCTTTGCCGCCGGCCGCGTTCGCCAGCATCAGGGCGATCAGGATTTCAGCCGAGCTGAAGTCTTTCATCGCATTGACGAGGGACTGCATGTTATGAGGCATGCCTGGCTGAGTCGCTCCTCCAGGAGCCGTTGCCGAACCTGCTGGTGAACCGGCAGAAACGCCCGCAGCACCTCCGATTCCCGCCGCTCCACCAATTCCGGCAGCGCCGCCGCCCGCTCCAACTCCACCTGCTCCCGAAATTCCCATGACATTGTCCTCACTGCTGACGGATTGACACTCAACGGAAGACCGTCAAGCAACCCGAGCGCCGGACCCGTGCCATACTGCCATGATTTGATTGCAACATGCAGGCGTTGCCCGATTTACAATTTTCTTGAGTGAAGAGCCTCACGTTGCGTGGCGACAACATCACGTTGGGGAAGCGACGTTGGTGTTGAGCATGGGCATCACCGAACTGGCAAGCGTGCGTCGTCAACCAAAGGATTCCCTGCAACGCGTCGCTAATTGTTTGACGGCGAAAAGTGCCGACCTAAGTTTGCAACGCTCTGCAAGTTTCCGGGTCTCGCCCCAGACCGGATGGCTGCGGCTTTGATGCACGCCTGCTGCACTTTTCAGTGAGAACTAGCCATGACTGCCTTAGCCGATCCAACTGCCATTCTCCAACCGTCGACGAAAACACTGGACGAAGTCCTGTCGACGGTGCGCGAATCCAATTCAAAGAAAGTGAGCTGGCATCAGTGGGGCGGTCTGCTGAACAATCGCCGCTCGCATCGAGTCACGTTTCAGGAGACGTTGCATGTTGTGGGAATCGAGATGGATTCGGTGACGGGAAAGTTCGTCCCCGTGACCGACAGCATGACTGCGCGAGGCCGAGACATTTCCGTCGACGGCATCTCGTTTCAGCACGCAGATCCGTTACCCCATCGCTATGTTGCGGTCAGCTTCCAGTCACCATCAGGAACCGAACGGCTTATCGCCAGGTTGTCGTGGTGCCGCTTCGCTTGCAAAGATCAATACGTCAGTGGCGGTCGACGGATTCTCGATGGGCAACTTGATGTGGACTGGGATTCGATCCCGACCGTGTAACGCCTCTGGACTGCTGGCGGGCCGAAGGCTGAGCTGTCGAGCTTCTTGGATCTGAAATTCAACAGGCAGTGAACTCAACGAGCCGTGGAAGTGCCCGTGGTCAGCGTCTGGTGGGCGAGGTCCAGGAGCCGGGCATCGTCGATCCAGCTGCGGTCAATTCTGCCGTGATCGATCTGGACTTCGAGCTGGGTGCTGCCTGCATCGGCGTCTGGTACGTCGAAGTAGCCCTGGTTGGCAAGGTCACTGATCAGCAGCTCCACCTGTGATCGAGAAATGACCAGCTGTCGAACATCTCGACTAAGGGACGTTGTCGCTCCGCGGCGGTCACTCAGCGTCAGCGTTAACAACGCCAGCGACAAATCGCCGCCCGGATGCGGACATTCAATTTTCAGTCGAGCGGCAGACCAGGAGCTTTCCGCTGCTGCTGTACGCACGGCTGAGTTGCCGACGCTTTCTGCCCCGACACCTTTTGCCCCGATGTCGAAGGCTCGTCCCAGCCGCCGGTCAGCCTGACCGAAGTGGTACTCAGCCCGGAACCGGTCAAATTTCGGCACTCCGGACTGAGTGACTTCCAGCTTCTGGGGCGACTGACAGCCGGACAACGTTGTGACTGCTGCCAGAAGCACACCTGCCAGCAGGAACCAGGTTTGCGAGTAGTGGCGAGAGAACTCAGCGCCGACCGGACCAGCAAGGTCAGGCATCGTTACAGGTCCAGATCGGCGAGGATTGAAGCGGAGAGAGTAAACTGCTCGTCAATGTCGGCGGCCACCGTGTTGCTTCCAAAGGTGTCCGTCCCCTGGTTTCCGGCGAGCGTATCGCTGCCACTGTTGCCGTGAACGAAGTCGTCCCCGTCACCGCCCAGGACGATGTCGTCGCCTCCACCCCCTCGTACCGAGTCATTGCCGTCTCCGCCGAGCACGGTGTCATTACCAGAGGCTCCCAGAACGAGATCGTTGCCGTCCATTCCAGTTATCAGGTCGTTGCCCGAGCCGCCGTTCACCGAGTCGTTGCCGTTTCCAGCGTTCAGGGTGTCGTCGCCAGCGTCGCCGTTGAGCGTGTCGTCGTCATCGCCGCCTCGCAGCCGATCGTTACCGTCATCTCCGTTCAGCCTGTCGCTGCCGGTTCCGCCGTCCAGTGTGTCGTCCCCCTGCTTGCCGCGAAGGTCGTCGTTACCGTGTCCTCCTTCGATGCTGTCATTACCAGTGCCGCCGTTGAGCAGGTCGTCGTCTCGACCGCCGAGGAGCGTATCGTCGCCGGATTCTCCCATGATCGAGTCGTCGCCAGCGTCGCCGGAGATGAAGTCACTGTTGGAACCGCCGAAAATCGTGTCGTTACCGTCGCCGCCAGCGATGATGTCGTTCTGCTCGCCACCGTTGATCGAGTCATTTCCAGTCCCGCCGTCGATGCTGTCGTCGCCATCTTCACCGCTGATGCTGTCGTCTCCGGCGTCGCCCTGGATGGTGTCGTTTTCTTCGCTACCGGTGATCGTGTCGTTGCCAATTCCACCTCGCAGTACAAGCGCTGCTCCACCGAGTGTCGCTCCGAAAGCACTGATCGTGTCGTTGCCCTGGCCACCGTCGACTTCGACTGTCATACCCGATGCCGTAGAAAGTGTGCTTACGGTGATCATGTCGTTGCCGCTGAGCCCCGAGATCAGCACGCGGGCAACTGACGATTCGACCAGAGCCGATGTAGCACCGCCGGTAATCAGAACACCGTCTCCCGTCGTTGGAGTTCCAACGGAAATCGTATCCGCTCCACCGGTGCCGCGCACTTCGACGGTGTCAGCGCCTGATTCAGCCCGGAAGACATCCTGGCCCTGCCCGACTCCCCAGAAAATGGTGTCGTTGCCCTGGCCACCATCGACGGTATCAGTTCCGCCCTGACCATCGAGAGTGTCATTGCCTCCTCCACCCAGAAGCGAATCGTTGTTCGCTCCACCCAGCACCAGGTCGTCACCGACTCCAGCCAGAATCGTGTCGTCGCCGGACTGCCCATTCAGCGTGTCGTTTCCGACGGAGATGGATGCCGCGAAGCTGTCCTCGCCGATGATCAGATCGTTGCCAGCACCGCCATAGACGATGTCGTTGCCGTCTCCACCTTCGATAATATCATCGCCGGAGTTTCCGTTGAGCATGTCATTGCCGGTTTCTCCCAGCATCGTGTCCTGCCCGCCGCCGCCGAAGATGATGTCGTCACCTCGACCGCCGGAAAGCGAGTCATTGCCGAGTCCGCCCTGAATGGTGTCGGCACCGGCGACCATGCTGAATGGATCGTCGCCGAGCACAACGTCGTCACCGTCGCCAGCATCCAGCAGGTCGTTGCCATTGTCTCCGGTCATCGTGTCATCGCCGGCGTGACCACGAATGGTGTCGTTGCCGGCTCCGCCTGACAGTGAGTCATTACCGCCGCCACCGAACACGACGTCGTCACCGTCGTTACCGCTGACGGTGTCATCGCCGCCCATTCCGTCGACAAAGTCGTCGCCTGCCAGGCCCATGATAAAGTCATTGCCTTCACCGCCAAGCAACGAGTCATTACCTCCTCCCAGGAATCCGGGCGTGTCTCCCAGGATCCGGTCGTCTCCGTCTCCCGCATCGATGGTGTCAGCACCAAGCGAACCGTCGATCGTGTCCTGGCCGTTACCTCCAAAGACACTGTCATTGCCGGCACCTGCGTTGATGTCATCGTTTCCGTCGCCACCGAACAGAGTGTCGTTCGCCAGCCCACCGTTGATGATGTCATTTCCGTCGCCGCCATCAATCCGGTTCGCCCCGTCGAGGCCGGTGATGATGTCATTACCGTCCCCACCTAACAGAGAGTCGTTTAAGTCGAGACTACCCGTGATGGTGTCGTCACCTGCTCCACCATCGACGATAACCGACGTCAGCGAAGTGAATCCGCTCGAAACGACGCCTGACAGATTGATGAGATTTGCTCCGTCGCCGCCAGTGACTCGAATTCCTTGAACCATGCTGGCCGGTATACCGGACGTTGATGTGTCGAGCTGGCCATTGACTAACACTTGGACGAAGTTCGTGTTGGCAGGGTCGCGGCGAATCGTAATAGCGTCGTCAGCGTTGGATGTCGCAATCAGCTCGTTGGCAATGAAGAACGTTGACACCGACAGATTTGTGCGATCTTCAAGGATCTGCGTCTGAGTCAGATCGTCCAAGCCGATACGACGTCGGCTTCTGGTACGAGTAACTCGATTGCGAAGAGCTTCCAGCCAGGCGTTGATCTGCATGGGACCCATCCGTGGGTAAGAGAATCCTGCGTCAGTCCACTCGAGTGAGTTCCGGATATCTTCCGGTCGGATGCTGTCTGATGAGTCGTGCTGTCACATCCTGCGGTCGCACAGAAACTCATCAGGCAAAGCATCCGTTGCACACTATCGACATGCGAGAATCGGATTCCCTGACATTGCTGATAAACGCCCTGGACTTCCGCTAACCGGAGAATCTTCAGTAGCCGTCAAAGTGCTCCGGGCTTTCCTGAATTAACAGGGTTTGATGTATGTTCAAACGATTATTTGTGGCAGGAAAACTCAATGTTCCGGCTGATTTTCATTGCCGAGAGTGCTGATGCTGACGGCGTACGCCGACCGGAAGTCGAACTATGCTCATTTCGACAGACGGCGTCCGCGCGCAAAAACAGCGCACGAACCGCTGTCACGCAGCTCGATGCGCTGTTTATGCACAAGTTGCCCGCCAGGAGACAGATTCCTGACGAAGAGAAACTAGGAAACGACGACTGTCTGCCGGTCTGCAACGGACACAGTATTGACTCGCCCGGCGAAGCCGCGACCAGTGATCACGGCGCACAGACGGCAGTTCAGTTC
>JABMPE010000049.1 GCA_013203845.1 Rhodopirellula sp.
CCCTGTGGGACCGGCTTCTTCTTTGCGGGCGGAACCGCGTAGGGCCGAGCGGAATATCGCAATTCCTTGCCGTCGGCATCCAGAAAATCAATCAGCACCATCATGCCGTCGAAGTCGACGTTCCCGAACGGGACGTCACCGGGCTGAGGGTAATCCTCAATGCGGCCACGAAAAGTGAATGTTTCCGGCTCTTCAGAAGAAGCTCGAACATCAACCTCGCCAACAATCTTTCGCGGCACGTGAATGATTCCCGGAAGGCACCCGAGTGATAAACGCAGCCGTGGAAAATCATGGCCACTCGGAATGACCGCGCTGGCCCGAATTCGAACCTCGAATTCTCCTCGCCGAGGAAACGTATCAACCCCAAGAATGAATTCTGGATTCGCAGGCTCATGCCCGGCGACACGTTGGTTCGGCAGACGCCCAACGTCGGTTGTTTCCTTGCGAAAACGATGAACCGTTGGTCGATCTCCAGCGACGATTGCTTCGCTCAAGCCCAGCCTTGCCGCTTTCAGAAAGACTTCAACCTGAGCTGGCGACATTTCCATTGACGCGGCGTTATTCAGAAACCCGTCCGGCGAAAGCGGCTCCGGCGGTAGCTCAGCCGCATAATCCAGATTGACGCCCAGCAGGGCGCGCATCGTGTTCTGATATTCGTACCGCGTCAGCCGACGCATGACGACGCGCCCAGCGGCATGCTTTCTGGATTCAGCCGCCTGACGAAGTCCTTCCGTCAGCCATCGGACAAGAATCTGCCGCTCAACCGTCGTTGGCTGTTTGGATTTCGGAGGCGGCATCTCACCAAGATTCACTCGATCTAAAACATCCTGCCAGGTTTCTGCGTCGCGGCCATCCGCCAGTTCATGACTGAGCGCGTCAATCTGCAGATGCCCCTTCGGCTCCTTTGCTCCATGACAGTCGACACAAAGCTTCTGCAACAGAGGTTTGATGTCACGAGCGAATGTGACTCGTCGTTCGGTCGTCGTCTCCCCAGAGACGACTTCTTTCTCGGCCCATGCCGTATTGCATCGGCTGGAAACGAGAACTCCGCCTGATACCGCGACCAGAAAAACGCTTCGCAGCATTGCCGTCCTGGATACATGCATAACTTGAAACCTAACTCGAACTGTCCTGCAGCGACTCGGACTCTTCCGGCTGAAAATCGACGTCTTCGTAGATTTCTGACAGCGTCAACGAAACTTCAAACGATGCGAATTTCAGAATTGCTTCCGGGCCTTTCAAGACGGTGAGAAGCCAGTTGCCATCGTCCTGTCGGACAAATCTCTCAACCTGGGCTTCGTTCTGCGAAACCAGGACATACTCTCGCAGCGAATGCAATTCGCGATACAGGTCGAACTTCTTGCCACGGTCGTAACGCTCGGTCGACTTCGAAAGGACTTCGAAGATGACGACTGGATTGGTAATTGCGTCAGTGTCGATGTCGTCGAATTCGCGGTCGCCACAAACAACGCTGGCATCCGGATAGGTACAGAGCCCGTTTGCAGGAATTCGAATTCTTTGATCACTCGCCGACGGGCGACAACCACGTCCGCGTAACGAGTTTTTCAGCGCAGCCACAATATTCACTGAAATGTCGTTGTGCGTCGGCGAGCCGCCGGTCATCGCGAAGATTTCGCCCTGATAGAATTCGCTTTTGTATTCCGCGACGCGTTCTCGCGACAAATACTCTTCCAGTGAAAGGCGGCTTTCCGGAACGGCAGACATGAGTCACTCCTGATCAATGAACGATCTCATAATACCGCCTCTCGCACGACCTCGTCCAACCGTGAATCACTCAAACGATGTCTCGCTGTTGGAATGACACCTGCCTCAGATTGGTCTTGAGCTTCGATTCGAGTTTTGCGGAGGCGACCTTATCCCAGTCGGAATCGGTACTTTTGAAACTCCAGCAGTTCGCTGCGTCAGAAGATTGCTGCGTCAGAGACACAGCAGGTAGGCCACCAGGTCATTCTTTTCCTGCAAGGTCAAGTGAAGTTGCAGGACCACATTGAAGAATTCGACGGTGTCGTGCAAAGTCGGGCAGCGACCGTCGTGCAGATACGGCGGCGAGTCTTTGATGCCGCGAAGAGGGAACGTCTTAATCGGACCTTCCGGGCGTCCCACGTAAAACCGCTCCACCTGCAGATCGTGCATGTAATCATCCACGAAGGCCGGACCGTAATGGCACTTTGCACATTGTGCCTTCCCGTGAAACAGCGTTTCGCCCCGCAGTTCAGCTTCCGTGGATTTTTCAGGAACCAGACGCATCAGTGGATCAAGCTTTGGTGCCGGGGGATAATCCAGAAGCGCATTAAAGTCACCCATTCGGTTGGTCACTTCGCGCTTGACCGCTCGCGGGCCGATCGCCTGCTGCATCCCCGGATCGCCGTCGAAGTATTCCTCAACCTCTGAAAAGTGATCCATACTGCGAATCGACCTCTTCGACGAAAGCTGCATCAGGTTGAAATTACCTCGCATCGTCGGCGTATCGGTTCGCAGACGAGCCATGTTAGGACGCGAGTCCGGCCCGAGTTCAAATGCACCATTCGTGTGCCCGTTAACGTGACAGTCAAAACAGGCCACTCCGCGCGACGGCAATTCCGTCACACGGTGATCGGTGTGGTTGAACCAGGTCGTTGGAGACGGACGCAACAGCTCTTTCAATCCTTCCATTTGCTCAGGCGTCAGCAACCCGTCAAAGATTTCGTAGTAGTTGTCGATCGTGACTTCGCGACCATTCGCCACATCTCCCAGTTCCTTGTGGGTTGTCAGAAACAACGGTGGCGGAAACTCGGGCAGATACGCTTCTGGAAAATCCATATCCACATCGATACGGCGGTGCTCTGGATGCGCCTTGATCCACGTCTCCGGAAATACCATATGAGCGACCGTCTGCAGGGGATGAGCCAGCGGCTTGTACGGAAACAAATCCCGCTTTCGCACTTCCGACGGCGTCAGTTCAGCCAGAGCCTCATAACTTGCCACTGAACTGGACAATCTCGCAACCGGGCCAGCCATAACACCTTTGCCACCTGACATCTCCGTGTCTGGCAGAACCTTCCCTGAGAAATCAAAACGCTCAGCCATGTAGGCCCGCACGTCCCGCATCAACGAAGGCTTCTGCTTTCGGTGAAATTCCAGCCACTGATCAAACCGCATTGGAAGGATCGGTGAGGAAAACGACGACACGCCACGACCGTAGTACCGCCACAGGTCAAACGGCGTCCGCATGCCCTTGGCGAGTGTCGGATACAGCAACAACTCACCAGGAGCAACCGGCCTCAGCGCGGCGGCATCCGGACGAACTACCGCGGCTTCAGCACGCTCAGCAGCTGCACCCGCCACACCAGCACGGGCGTTGGAGGCAGTTCCGGATACCTGAGAATCTGCCGCTTCGAGTCGCTGCGGACCGAGTTCAGGAACCCGACTCAGTCCGGTTCCGCGATATGAGTCGTAGGTTGCGTTGATTCCAACTCCGATTCCGATCAGAACAGCCGCAAGCAACCCCTTACTGAGTAAAACCTTCATAAGGAAACCTGTTTACTCTCTACTTACAGTTTGGAAACTTCGACGGACCTGGCGGTACCAGACTTCCACTGGACACCCCGAGGGAACACCTTCGGCTGTAACACCGTCCAACCGGCGGCCACAAAAACAAGATTCTTGAGAATATACTGGCCTTCGAGGGTTGGCGCAAACGGTGCGAACTTAAACGTGAATTCAGGCAGCAGAAACAATGGCAGGAACGTTCCCGTCATGTGTATCAGAAACAGGACGAACGTGGTGCGTGGCAGAAGATTCAAGACCAGCGCGACGCCAATCCAGCATTCCAGAATTGCAAGGCAAACAAGAGTCGCCCGCACCTCGCTCCAATTCATCAACAGCTTCGTCAACGTCTGCCCGGCAATCATTTCAGCCGGACTCAAGTCGGGATAGAACTTCAGAAACCCAAAATAAAAAAACAGCAACCCCAGCGAAATCCGGAGGAAGTCCGGAGACCGTTGATTGTTTGAGGATTCACTGGGGGTGATCAATTCGTCCATTCCGAGATTCAGGTCCGATTGTTGAAGTTCTGAGACGCGATCGTGGAACTCGGCGGAGCAATCCCTCGCTCTCCTCGCATGACAGCGTCAGTCTGGCTACCACGACGCCAACGCAGAGCGGTCGAAGCCTTGAACCGTCGACAAATAACGATTCGTTCCAGAACGAACAACGAACCGAAAGAAATCACTCAGGCGATTCAGTGCGTGACTCCCGTTTTGCCGACAACATTTGCTCACTGAAATGTATAGATGCTCGGCGCGCAAAAAAGCTGGCCCGCCTGCCAGTGGTGTGTTCCCTGGTTGATCCGTGGGTGGTGGTGCGGATCAACGTGAGGAGGCGGTCGGGATCGAGGGGCACGAGTGAGTGACTCCTCAACACCATGGGCAGAGCGGGCCAGCAAAGGTGGCTGGTTAATGATCGAAAGTGTGAAGTGATGCCGATTCCTCGCTGTGACCTGACTATCAAACGCCGCGTCAAGCAACTCCAGCATACCCAAAAAAAATCGCCTTCCCTGGCGACGGTTGCCCCCTGGTTGGTCGTTAACGATCCCTCGTTAAGTCAGCATCACTGCTTAGACGACCAACTCCTTGAACATGCTTCCAAATTCCGGCATGTCTTCACGCAGAGTTTCGAGCCACGCTGTTGGATTCCAGATCTCGATGCAAATCCCTGCACCGACAATCATCACCTCGCCGCCGGCAGCAACGTCGAGAAACTCTCGAAAGCCTTCAGGAATCAGAATTCGCGAACGGTTCGCAATCTGAACTTCCCGCGACCTCGTCGAGAGCAACCGGCCCAGTCGCTGGACATCGCTCCAACGCTGCTCCATCGCTCCCGCTTCAATCTTGCTGCGAATGACGCCGACACCCCGGTCTATCCGGGATCGCCATTCATCCGCCTGCCAGAGACTCAAACATCCGTAGCGTTCCTTCGTAATGATGGTCTGCCCGGATTCGTCGGTCACGGCCTGAGCCATCTCGGGCGGAAGCGTGATACGAAAACGATCGTCGATCGCTCGCTTCACTTCGCCCTGGATGAACGTTTCAGGTGCCGACATTTGAGTCCCGGTTCTGACTGTCTGCTGCCGATATCCGACAGGAAGCCAGCCATCCTATTGGGCTCAAAACCCACTTTCAATCTAATTGAGAAAGATCAGTTGGGCGAGTTACCCACGCGAGGCGGATACTAGCCTCAGGAATGACAAACTCAAGCGGATATACTGACTTTGCAGAAAAAAACGACGAACCAGTCGAAGCAGCGTGCGCAGGCCTGCTCGAATTCGGATGTCAGGTAAACCGGAACGGCTAAGCACTCAGCATGCATCTGGGCAGGATTCCCACGCTGGATGCCGTACCAAGCAAGAACGAGATGATCCATAAGCTCAGAGGCACGTTCGCCGTCGGCGCAACCCTTCTGGAGTTCCGCCAACTCAGGTGCTAGCCTTCCAGAGTGGCTACTGATTCATTGGCGGCTTCACCCAGCTCGCACCATTCAAACGGCTCTAACCAGCCAACCGCTGAACACTCAGGAGAATCGCAGATGGGATTGTTCGATAAGCTGCGTGGCGAACTTGTTGACATTATCGAGTGGGTCGATGACTCACAGCACACGCTCGTCTGGCGTTTTCCGAGATACCACAATCAGATCAAGAACGGTGCGCAGTTAATCGTTCGCCCCGGTCAATTGGCGGTTTTCGTGCATCGTGGTGAACTGGCAGACGTTTTCGAGCCCGGTCACTACGAACTCCGCACCGACAACCTGCCGATTTTCAGCACGCTCGCCGGCTGGGCTCACGGATTCGACAGTCCGTTCAAAGCCGAAGTCTACTTCGTACGAACGTCGCAGATCACGGATCTGAAGTGGGGCACTCCTAACCCGATCATGATGCGCGACGCTGACTTCGGCCCGATCCGTCTCCGAGCTTTCGGTACCTACACCCTCAAAGCCATCGATCCGAAAATCCTGCTGAAGGAACTCGTCGGAACCGACAGCGAATTCGACGCCGACGAAGTGACTGAACTGCTCCGCGGCATCATCAACTCCTCGTTCGCCGACATGCTGGGCGAGCAGAAAATCGCCGCGCTGGATCTGGCCGCTCATTACACAGAGATGGGCGGCAGCCTCAAAGCAGTCGTTAATGAGCGAATCGACGACGAGTACGGCCTCGAAGTCACCAACATGATGATTGTCAATGTGTCGCTTCCCGAAGCCGTCGAAAAGGCACTCGACACGCGAACGAGCATGGGTGTCATTGGCGACATGAACAAGTTCCAGGCCTACCAGATGGGCAACGCCATGCAGGCCGCTGCCGAAAATCCTGGCGGCGGCGGAGCGTCAGACGGCATGGGGCTGGGCATGGGCTTCGCCATGGCGAATCGCTTCATGGGTGGAGCCGGTAACCCAATGGCCGGCGGACCGGCGCCCGCACCCGGTCATGCCGCGTCTCCACCACCGCCGCCTCAACAGGCATTCCATGTCGCCGTCGATGGACAAACTCAGGGGCCATTCACACCACAACAGATTGCTCAAGGCGTGAGCTCCGGCCAGGTCAGCCCAACCACCCTCGTCTGGACAGCCGGCATGGACGGCTGGAAAGCCGCCAGTCAGGTGCCACAACTCGCCGCCGCCTTTGCCCAGGCACCTCCGCCACCACCACCGCCGATTGGCTAAGGCATCGCCACAAACGAAATGGACCAGCTGATCCCCGAAGATACCAGCTGGTCCATTTTCGTATTGTGTCGTGCTCCAGGCGGAATCCTGACTCGGTCGTTTTGTCACAACCAGAGCGAATCCGAAAATCACACCGAATGATTACGTGCATGGCGCGAGTCGATTTCGCGGGAAGGCTCTATATTCCATTAGCAATGAGGAAGCGGGAAGTTGAACGACGACGTTGAAAAACCCGGTGAGCGGATTAATGACGGCAAGGCACGCGTGTTTCCGTGCGAGGGCTGCGGAGCGGACCTGGAATTCCACATCGGGCAGCAGGATCTGAAATGCCCTTTCTGCGGGTACGAAAAGCAGCTCGAGTTTGCCGTCGACGCAATCGTCGCCGAACAGGACTTCCACGCGATGCTCGCAAAAATGCGTCAGCATCACGACACAGAACGCTGCGTTGAAAACGGCCAGAGCGAGATCCACTGCAGCTCGTGTGGCGGCACTGTCGTTTTTCAGGGATCACTGACCAGCACCGACTGCCCATTCTGTGCGTCGCCGATTCAACTCGAGAACGTCCACGACGCTGAGCATCGAGTATCCGTTGATGGCGTCCTTCCATTTTTTGTCGAAAAGGGAGTGGCTTCAGAAAATCTGAAAGCCTGGGTCGCGTCTCGCTGGTTCGCGCCCAACGAGTTCAAACAGCGCGGCGTCCAAGGAAAATTCAACGGCGTCTACACGCCATTCTGGACGTTCGACTCGATGACCTTTACGCGGTACTCGGGCGAACGCGGCGAACATTACTACGAAACGGTCAAAGACGGTGACCAGGAAAAACAGGTGCGACATACCCGGTGGTGGCCGGTGTCGGGATCGTTCGACCGCTTTTTCGACGACATCCTGATCCTCGCGGCGGAAGGCCTGCCTCGTCGTCTGATCGATAAACTGGCACCGTGGCCGCTGGAAAAATGCGTGCCGTTCACCCAGCAGATTCTGGCCGGATTCTACGCCAGAACCTACGAGTTAGAACTCGAACCCGGCTTCGACCAGGCACGCGACCAGATGGAGGCAGCGGTCAATACTGAGGCTCGGCGGCGTATCGGCGGCGACGAACAACGGGTTCATTCGTGTAAAACTCAGTACAGCGCCATCACGTTCAAGCATCTGTTATTGCCCGTCTGGCTGCTCGCCTACCGTTACAACGGAAAGGCGTATCAGGTCATCGTCAACGCGGCAACGGGCGAAGTTCAGGGTGAGCGGCCCTGGAGCTGGGCCAAAATTCTGTGTGCCGTCGTTGCCGTATTGGCCATCGCAGGCGGTATCGCATTGCTGAATCGCTGACTCGTTGCCAGGATTTGACAGAACTGTGAAACCAGCTACCGAAGCAGACTGGCTTAATCAACGATCATGCTGAACCGCGTCGGAAGTCGCCTCCCTCTTTGCTTCGTCGAGACGTAAGTTCTAATCGAAGCCCCACCTGACAGAGATCGCCCATGAAACCATTCAAGAATTATTTTTCGTGCGCGATCCATTGCGCAATCGCCGTCGCAATGGTCTCTCTTTCCGGCTGTGGAGACTCTGCGGGTGTCGACGAAACGGCGAAGGTCACTCCGCCAGCTCCTCCTGTCAGCGTGGCACCTGGCAATGATGGTCAGCAGACCGCTTCGACGTCTGACATGCCCGAGTTCTCCGACGAGCCCGACTTCAGCGATTCGACACCCAAAGCCGAGACCCGGTCGGGCCTCGCCGCCGTGACTCCACCGGCCCCTGAAACGTCTCCGGGCCTTGATCCGCTGCGTCTGCCCGAACCGGCACCGGTTGATAAAGCCTGGCGCAAACAATGGATTACGAGTTTCGAAGCCGCCAAGGTCCAGGCGCAAAAACAGAACAAGGACATCCTCGTCAACTTTACCGGAAGCGACTGGTGTACCTGGTGCATTCGACTTGCGCAGGAAGTTTTCAGCCGGCCAGGCTTTGCCGACTACGCTCAGAAGAACTTCATCCTGGTCGAAGCAGACTTCCCTCAGAATCAACTCGGGCAGCCGGAAGCCATCGACCCTCAGCACCAGGAACTTGCTGATCGTTACGAGTTTCAGGGATTCCCCACGATCATGCTGTTCGACAAGCAGGGACGACCGTTCGCGCAGACTGGCTACCAGCCCGGCGGGCCTGAGGCGTACAACGCTCACCTGGATGAATTTCGACAAGCCCGCGTCGACCGCGACACAGCCGTCGCCGCTGCCGAGAAGCTGGAAGGCGTCGAGCGTGCAAAAATGCTGGACGAAGCACTGGCCACGCTGCCACCCGGACTCCTGTTTCCGGCTTACGAATCCGTCGTCGAAGAAATCATCAAGCTCGACGCTGACAACTCAGCAGAACTCCGCAGCCAGTACCAGGACCAGCTCGCCAACCACCAGTTCATGACGCGCATCCAGGCCATCGAAAAGCAGATTCCGGACACGGAAAATCCTGACGCCGTTCTTGCCGACATCGCGAAAGTGGCCAAAGAATTTGGTGGCGATCCGCGACGTACTTTTATCACCACCATGTTTCAGCTCAACGTCCTGAATTACTTCGATCGCATCGACGAAGTGCTGACCGTTGCCGCGGCGGCGTTGAAAAGCGAAGCACTCGAACCCGACTATCAGGCGCAGCTTTACATCAGCCAGCTCAAGATTCTCAATCAGGCGGATCGACAGAAAGACGCCGTGACGATCATCGACCAGGCCATTGAGCAGTTCAAAGACAACAACGAAATGAAGATGGAATTCTTCCTGGCGCGCGCCGATTTCCTGCAACGGCTGGACAGGACCGAAGAAGCCAGAGCCGCCGTCGCTGAGGCTCGCAAAGCTGGCGGAGCGGCAGCCGCCTTCCGCATCGATCAGTTTGAGCAGTCCGTGCTGGGCAGCGTTTCAACCGACGCAAAACCATCGGCCGATCCTCAGGAAAAAACGCCTGCTGACTCAGCGGAAAAACCAGCCGCCGCTACGGAAAAACCTTCCACATCGAAATCCGCCAAACCGGACGACGCTCAATAGCAGGATTTCTCCTGCAAAACAGTGGGAGGCCGTTCCACCCATTGGGTAGCACCAGTGGCAACAGACGACGAACGGTCTGACGGAGAGCCCGTTCATCACCGGCCTGTGCGTGTCTTGAATGACGTGCCGACCGCACAAGCGGTCTGTCCGTCGTTGGCTGCAAGCGGCAGACCGCTGAGTTGCGTCTTGACGCAAACGGTGCCTATCGAGGTTTTCCGGCGAGTACATCCATGTGACCGGTCGAATTCCTGACGGGAGACATTCCGCGTTCACGTCCGAATCGAAGCCGAGCGATTCAATGTGTTGCCCGCTGAGTTCGAGCACTTCGCATGTCGCATGTTAGCGGTCCGGCTGGCGGCAAAACTCTACGAACTCCCGTTTCAGAGCTACGTCCCGGTTCGTTGACAACGGTGTTCAGACTTGCGTTCGGTAAATAGCCGACGCAAGCAGTCGGGACTCAGCGAACTCTCTCGCGCAGTCCTTTTCTTTCACCCTCAGACCGATTCAGTACAATCGCTTTTGTAAATCATGACTAAGCCTTCGACAGAAACTTTGGCAAGACTTTATGGCTCTAAATACCAATGCTTCTGATAGTTGGGGCCATCCGACTTCGGTTGCGTCTCTGGCGGGAAGATCTGGATCGTCAGCGGTATCGGGAAGTCTGCGCCAATAATTGCAGCTTCCCCCGGCTTTAAATTTGGCAGAAAAGAAGAAGCCGACCGGTCAATTTCTCCACATGCCCTTTCGACGACCTCTCGATCGCGATCGTTTGTTAAGCGGTGGACCACAAGTGTTCCGATTTGGCTCAAAACACCCTCTGTAATGTCCCGCGGACGCTGCGTCGTAAGGCAAATATTCAGACCAAACTTCCTGCCTTCTTTGGCGATCAACTCGAACGCATCGAGACGCGCGACGGCGTCGTCTGCACCGATCTGTCTCCCGAGGAAATTGTGTGCCTCGTCGACGATGACAACCAATGGACGTGACTCGAACTCATTACCTCGTGCCATGTTCAGGAGATGCCGGCCAATGACATTGGCAACGATCTCCCTTGCTTTAAACTCGTATGCAACACCACTCAGACAGATCCGGAGCAACCGCTTCTTGTTCGAGATGAAGTCGGCAATAGCTGAAGTTAGGGGTGGGGCACTTGAATTAAAGACGCACTCAAATGACGGTGAAGTAAGAACCGCGCTGATTCGAGACATCAGCGACAGACAATACGATACTTCGCCTGAATCACCGCCCCACATCGTCGGATCTTTTGTACCCTTCGGTGATGGCGAAGCAGCGAATCCTTCAGGGTAAACGCACTCCTGCTCGATTTGGGCAATGAGCTTGTCGACATCAAACTCCTGGTGTGGGTCATCAAGTCTCGCGGCGACACCAGGTTGTTGTTCTGCCGCCATCACTGCGCGCTTCGACTGGTTGATCTTCTTGATGATTCCGCTATTTGCCGTAGTCGGTACCAGTTTGGCCAAACGCAAGCTGCGTATGGCAGCACGCATCTTTGGTCCTTGAACTTTTCCGGCTGGTTCGAAAAGCGCGACGAAGTCCGATTCGACAAAGCAGGTCGGTGGCAGGACAGCCGGGTTCGAGCCAGTTGCCCTGTTTACCGGATTTCCCAAGTGGAAGTGAGTTACGTGTTCTCCAGAAAAGCCTCGGTATTCACCCGTTGCATCCAGCAGTATGACCTTGGTGTTGTACTGAAGGCACTCCTCGATAATTCTCGCCGTCGTCCAACTTTTCCCCCCTCCAGTAGTGCCGAGAATCGCACAATGTCTTCCGAATAGCTTTTCGGGACGGATCGAGACGGCACTTTCAAGTGCGACATCAATGGACCCCAGTTTGAGGAGAACTGTGCTTTCCGGATTTCCTTCCGGCTCCATCAGGGCGGGCAAATCAGCGACGAAATTGTGGGGAGCCGCATATACCCGATCGCCAAGGCGTGGATAGGACTCCACGCCCGCAACCACTCGCAGCGAGTCCATCGCGACTGATCCAAGAAGCTGGATCGTTCCGACCGCATCGAGATCGACAATCTTCGAGTGTGAGTTATCGACTGACCGCCGTTCAGACTCAGGAAGATGAATCTCAACCACTCGGCCAAGGAGGAGATTGATCTGGCCTTCAATCAGGACGAACTCGCCCACTTCGCCTTTTCCATAGCGGCCCCCAAGGAAATGCGAAGCACTCGGTGAACCAGCATCGTTCAGGTTGAACCGGACCGCTTGAGCGGAAACAGAAGACAGCACTCCGACAAATAGTTCAGGACGCAGAAGGCCTCGCGGATACGCTTCTTCGACTGTGGAGGACTTGTTCATTTCGATCCCGTGATTTGCTTGATGTCCCGAGTAAGCCTCTGAGCTGGTGTCAGCGATTTCAAATCTGGAATCATTTCAGCGAAATCACCGAATGTGGCGTTGATCAGCCAAACATCCTCACCTTGCTTCGCGAGACCGAACAATACGTCCCAATACTTATTCTCTTCCGTTGAGCGTGCGGTGAGATCATCCGCTGATGGATTGACAACGATTAAACGCAAGTGAGGGTTCGTTCGGACTGCGGCTAAGATGGGCTCTGACAAATGGTCATCATTAAACCCAAATCCGGTTACAATGAGACATGTATTTGGCTCCCGCAGGACAGAAAAATACTGCGATACAACTTCCAGGTGGGGCTGAACGTATGATTGTTGATACTTCCCTTTCGCAGGATAAATCAAGCACGCAGATTCCGGTGTCGGATTCGAGACAACGTCAATTGCACTGTCACCAGACCGTGACCAATTCACCGAGCCGTGAAGCTTGTAGAGGTGAAATACGCCTTCCAGCGGCGTACCTACTTCGTCTCCTGTGGTGGGACGACGAACGATGTCGTACAAGAAAAAACGTGGATCGAAGTGACGCGGTTGAGTGAATGAGAATCCATCCAGGACCACTAAACCCTGCCTGCCTGCGGCATTCTCGAAACACAGGTCGTAGTTCGTGGTGAAGAGCTTGAGTCTGGAATCACGAACTCGTCGCCGTGAAAGACGGTGAAGAAATGTGCGATGGGCAGCCAGCTGGTCAGGGTTGTCGTGATCGATGAATTCCGAACATTTCTCAAGGATGACCTTCTTCGACGACGTAACAAAGTTGGCCACATCAATGTCGTCGTTCACTTGAAGGTAAGCTTCGCAGCGAGAAAGCAAAGCTTCGATGTTCTCACCCTCAGCCGATATTTCGTATCTGATCGCAGCGATCACCTTCGATGCAGCCTCGGAGATTTCACGTACGTCATCCTTCGTTCCAGGATTGGCATTTACACAGTAGTCCCACAACGTCCACATCGAAGGTCCATTTGTAACCGGACCAAGAGATGTCCCACTGCCAGCAAGCACGACAACATGCTGCATTTGGAGCGAGGAAAGGAGGAATGCCTTGAGCTCTTCCTTGGCCGCCCTTGACTTTGCCAAGAGCTTCTCTTCTTCGGTTGGATCGGTGCCTTCGGGAATATCAGGCAGCAACCCTCTCCAATCAGACCGGTCCGGCCCGAAAAACATGGGCTTGCCAGCTGTCGTTTCTGGCACGGATGAAGAGGAAGGTTCTGCAGAAGTGCTCATGAGTGGGCCCCATTGTAAGAAACATCGAGCAGGTGTTTGCCATAAAGGAATTGGGCGGGAACAGCGACCATTGACTTATTCATCATTGACATCTGGCCTCAGAGATAGCATTCGGGTCACGTCGTCGTGCATGATTTTTTGAAGCCCAGATTTCTGCCACGGGTTTGTTCGTAGCCACGATACACATTCCGCCTCGGACAGATTATCTGACACAATGATCTCAGTTACGCTCGGCGAGCCTGCCGCCCTCTTTACTGATTAGCCGCTTCCACTATGGAATATCGCTAATTGCCACTGTCTGTTTCGTTCGAAGAATTTCAATCACTCTTTCGCTTGTTCTTCAATCCGCTTCAGTTCATTAAGGACCTGATCAAAATCCGTATCGACAGGCTGTGACAATCCCGGCTGCTGTTGTCGATAGGTCTCGAATTTGATCTCGGCTTTCTCTTTGGCATCGTCGTGAAAAATCCTGCCGGCATGGCTGAGAATGTCGCGGTCGCTGAGTCTGAGAAAGTCGTCCAGCTTTGTGATCCAGTCGGCCATCGCCCTCGGGCGGCAGCTCAGTCGGAAGATTGTCGTTGCTCATGCAATCCATCCCTCGATAACCGTCAGCAGGACGCTGTCGGAAACTCCAACGGCGAATGGGTGTTTAGAACAGCCCATTC
>JABMPE010000382.1 GCA_013203845.1 Rhodopirellula sp.
GACTTCCGGTTGCCGGATGATTCACCCAGAACCCGCTTGATCGCCACAGTCCGCTTCAGGCGGGTATCAACGGCCTTGACGACCTGTCCCATGCCTCCCTGGCCGATAACTCCTTCAAGTTCATATCGGCTCGAAAGATCAACGACCTCCATCCCGTCGTCGAAATCATCACCACCAAGAATCTCATCAGCCAGAGACTCTGCTCCGTCACCAAACGTCGACGCATCACCAAGACTCTTAGACGGCGCGTCGGCAAACGAACCACCACGCGTTTCAGCTTGATCAAGACTGTCGATACCTTTACCAACCATGTATAGCTATGTACCTATTGAGGCAAAGTCCGCAAAACGAAACAGTCGCCATCATTGAACAACGCACGCTGACCATCCGCAGATATCTTGCTCGCCCTGTTCACGTCACGATATCTCTTAATAATACGACCAGTGTCAGCGTCCCAGAGAATAGTTCCGTCGCGTTCCGTAGTGGAAAGTACTCTTCTTCCGTCTGATGACACAGACAGCTCACTGACCGTATGCGTATGCCCAATCAGATTTCGTATTACATTACCACGATCAAGATCCCAGACTCGAATATCAAAATCGTCTCCATTCGTTGGATCTCCACCACTTGAAAAAAGTCTTTTATCATCACGAGAAGTACAAACACGCCAAACAGATTCACTATGGTCAGCGAAACGCCGCAACACGCGGCCCGTCACTGCATCCCACATGTAGACAGTTCCATTCCCTCCGCACGAAATGACGTGCTTTCCACTGTGACAGAAAGCCGCATCCCAGACAACATTGCCAGAATGCCCCATGAATCTAGTCAGCTCTCTCCCCGACCGTGCATCCCAGATACGCGCAGTGTGGTCCCATCGTCCAGTTGAAACGACTCGGCGCCCATCATTTGAGAATGCAGCAGAAGTGACCCAGTCAGTATGACCACCGAATGTACCAATTAGCTGTGCTGAGGCTACGTTCCATAAATGCAGTCCGTTGTTGCTTGCGGAAACTAAGTACTTACCATCGGGGGAAAAATGAACTTGGTGGATGTTGCCAAATTCACGATTCAGTAGTACGACTAGCTCTCCGCTATCGATATTCCAGACTCTAATTCCATCGTCAGAATTCCCGCGGTCAAATTTCTGTGTCACAATGTAAGGCGCCGATGCAATTATCTTGTCGCTTTGTGAAAAAGCAAAGCACGATATCAGTGTTGGGTGACCATCGTACCGACAGATAAGCTCTGCTTTTGCACTGACGGCATTTGTTTGTGTGCTACCAGTCGATGTAACTGAATTGCTTGCCCCCTCACTTGTAGTTGTTGGTTGAGCAGAAGTCGCATTTGCCGTCGGCTTGCCCTCATTTGATTGCGAACTCTCAGCTGATAAAGGTAGCATCGCGACAACAGTACGTTCTCGGGCAGATCCTCTAGTAATCTCACGGAGCACTCTAAACCCCAAGGTGTAATACTCGGATTTCGGTGGATGTCTGTTACGAAACGCCGAACGGCAATGCCACAAAAAACTAAACCAAGTGCCGGATCGCGCTACACGTTTATCACCCGTTGGTGGACCACTCGGATCAACCTCTGGAGACGATTTATAGTAATTCTCGTCGTACCAATCACCGCACCACTCCTCTACATTCCCATGCATATCGTATAAACCGAATTTGTTAGGCTGCAACGCACCAACTATGTGCGCGTATTGTTCGTCATCGTCCAAAGCATTTTCTCTGAACCATCCAAAATTCTTTAGGTTTGCCGCGTCATCACCGAAGCTATACGCTGTCTGGCTGCCAGCCCGGCATGCGTATTCCCACTCCGCCTCGGTTGGTAAACGGTATGTTGCACCTTCTCTCGCACTCAATGTACGGCAGAATTCCACGGCATCGTGCCAAGTTACGTAACTGGCTGCGTAGTTACTGCCCTCCCTCACATACTTCTTTCCCGCCCACGGTTTTGTCCCCATCACGGCTTCCCACTGGCCTTGGGTCACCTCCGTCGTCTGGATGTAGTTCGGCTGAGTGATCTGAACCGTGTGTTGCGGAAGTGAATTCTCAAAATAAGCCGATGCAGCCGTTAGGCTCTTCTCCAATTCCGTTGCCGCGACTGCACTCCCCATCATAAATCCACCAGCCGGAATGAATCTCAACTTCATGCCGATCGAGTTGGTGAGTTCGCTGTCCAGCGCGGCGACGGACTGTTTAGAAGCGGTCGGCGTCATCGCCAGTCCTGGTTCTTTCCGCGTGGCCGTTTTGGGTTCGGGGGCCAGTAGTTCAGGCTCAGATACCAGTGCTTCAGAGGAACTAGGAGCTGGAACCGCACCTAGTTCCGAGATCGACCTGGAGAGCTGTGCCTTATGGCTTGGGAAGGCTGCTGCAGAAACGGATGTGTCGTTCCGGCTGTCAGATATCGTTTGTTCGGGTAACCATGTCGACTCCTCAGTGGTCGGCAGGAATGTCACAATCGCGATGACAGCGACAAGCCCCGCCACACCTGCCGTTACCAGAAACCGTCTGCTCGGCAGCGTCAGGCAGGCTCCGCTATTGCGTGTTCTGGATGACCGTGCCGGGCGTCGTCGGGCAACGTATTCGTAATGCTTCCCATATTCTTCAGCTTCATCCTGAAAAGAGTCTTCAGTCTTTATTTGAATGTTGCGCTCAGCGTGTTTGTTTGCTCGTCGCAGCAATCGCTGCTGCATCTTGATCGCCTTCTCGTCACCAGGTTTCAGCTCCAGGAATCGGGTCAGCTTGTCGTGCAGGGCGTCGTAGTCGCGGGCACTCGACAGCTCTCGAATCGAACCGGCCAACTCAACTAATTCATTCTTGAGTGCAGAGACTTCTTCCCTGAATTGCCGACTGTTCTCGGTATGTAGCGCATTCGGAATCGTGGCCAAACCTTTCAACGCCTTCGAGTAGCGTGCCTGATCGAAGTATTCCTTCGCGAGCCCCAATTGTTCATCTCGCTGCAGCAATAGCTGAGCCAGCTCCCGTTGCAGTCGCTCATTCGCTTTCACTGCCCAGACGTGGAATGACTTCAGAGCCGGATGCCTTATGGTCAGCCACGGAACGAGTTTCTCAATGGCTTCCTGATGGCGATACTCTTGAACCAGTGTGCGAAGGTCTGACTTCAACTGTTTACCGGCTTCCAGTTCACGCTCAACTGCTTCTGGAATATTCATTCCGCACTGACCGCAGAATCGTTCCCAGACGGGTGAACCCGCACCACATTTCAGACACGGAAGCTCTAATGACTCACCACAGTCCCGGCAAAATTTTCGAGACGTGTCGTTAATCTCACCGCACGAACCACACTGACCTTCCTTAAGCTGCAGCATGTCAAACGTCGCTGTCTGCTGCTTCAGAACGGCGGCCTGAAGTTCGTCACAGAATTCCTGCAGCGTCGGATATCGTTTGCCTGGCTTTGTTTTCAAGGCTCGCAGGACAACATCACGCACAGAAATCGGCAGCGTCTCGCCGTTGATGATCCGTGGACTTTCGCCAGTCACCATCTGATAGAACGTCGCCGCCAGACTCCACTGATCGCTGAATGCGTCTGCTTTGGATGAATCCTCCCGCTGCTCGGGAGCCATGAAGTCGGGAGTCCCCAATACCGCTCCCGTTCGCGTGTTTTCTCCCTGTTGAGATTCGTGCCGGGCCAGGCCGAAGTCTGTCAGCTTCGGGATGCCGTCTTCCGTCAGCAGGACATTGGCCGGTTTGACGTCGCGATGAACAATGCCGCGTCGGTGGGCCACCGTCAGAGCCGCTGACAACTGTGTCGTCATCTCGACAGCGTCCTGCAGTTCCAGTGGGCCGTCCTTCAATCGCTGGGAAAGACTGACACCATCGACATATTCCAGAATCAGAAACGGACCATCCTTGTCGCGACCGTAGTCGTGAATTGCCACGATGTTGAAATGGTTCAAGGCCGCCACAGACTGAGCTTCGGTCAGGAAACGCTGCAGAGCCTTGCGACTCCCCGAGAGTTTCCCAAGCACTCGCTTGATCGCTACCGGCCGCTTCAGGCGAGTATCGAATGCCTTGAGTACCTGCCCCATCCCGCCCTGGCCGATGACTTCTTCAATCTCATACCGACCCGACAGATCGACGACTTCCATCCCGTCATCGAAACTATCATCACCCAGAATATCCTTGGCCAGAGACTCACCAATAACAGCGGGCCGGTGTGGACCAATTTCCCGGATGATACCCAGACATGGTCCGGAGCCAGGCCTGTGGGCAATTACACGGCCAGGGTCCGTTCCTTTACCCATGAGACCCTGCCCGGTGCGGTAGGAGAATACCGATGGGAGTCCTTCCGGACTGGGACATTCCTGCTCCAGAGCGGGACGAATCCGGCAAAGCAGGTCCAGATGGGTATGTTTCTCCCTGTAGTCAAGTACGCAGGTCAGAAGTCGGCCTATGCGGATGTTTCCTACGACGAAGAGCTGGTGGTGGTCTTCCACGAGATTGATCCGGTCATTAACCAGGCCATTGCCGCAGGGACCTATGGCGCGGTTACAGGTGCTACCATTGGCAGCAGCGTCGGTCGCGAGCCCAAATAC
>JABMPE010000050.1 GCA_013203845.1 Rhodopirellula sp.
ATCTTCCACGTCGTTCACGAGAGCCCTTGAGTCAAACAGGACAGCGACAGGAATTCAGATATTTTCAGACCTCACCGGCTACGCCACACAACAGCTTTCCGGACACGCTGCTAGGTAAGTCGCTTCATAGGTCACATATCCGCAAGAGTTGGGACAGGTTTCGAGACACGTTCATGAGCCGCTATCAAGCCGGTGCAATCTCGCCAGAAAGCATGCGTGACTTAATCACTCGACACGCACGGTATGTCGATCAAATGTACTTGGGTATAAATTGATGGAATATTTTAAATTATCTTTTGAAAGTGCCCCTTGTGATGAGGGAGAAGGCACTAAATACGTCAAGCGGCAGGCATGCGACAAGTGCGGCGTACATGCTGTGCCAATATCCGAAAGTTACTTTGTCCCCGAGGATGGCGTAGAGGCGCTGGCGCTTGAATCTTACGATTCGGATTTGCCTGGAATTTTTGAAGCTGCTGGCATGTTAATAGCGAGAACGCAATTCGCGGAAGCAATTGCACGTGAGCGCATCACGGGTTTTAAATTGCGACCGGTGCATATCCTTGATGCATCCAATGATGTCCCCATTAGTGGCTACTCATGGCTTGTAGTAACAGGACGTTGCGAGTCTAATCCTGTTTGGCGACGAACAGTTAGGGTGTGCCCTCAGTGTCAGATGGAAACGACGGAGCCTGTCCAGGCAGCAACACGACGAGTTACGATACTCAACCCAAAACCAGTCGAGGATGTATTTCGCAGTCGAGAACAGTTGGCGGGTATTATGGTATCTGACGCAGCAAGAATAGCGATTGTTTCGTTATTTCCTGATCATAGTAACGAGATCTCATTCAGTCCTCTCGCACAAGAGTAAGCTATGTGCCGCTGGGAAACTGCAAAAGTTTTAAGCCATGAAGATTTACGTCACACAGATTTACATCCAAGCAGGTGTTGGCTTCCCGTTTACGCACCGGTTTCAACAATTCATCAGTCGAGAGCTCACAAATCGCGTTCAATTGTCGGAACGTTTCATAGAGCAATATGGCGAAGACTTTGATTTGACCTTTAATATGGTTGCTAAGTCGGAGATTGCGGACACGGAGATTAAGGGGCCAACCGTTTTTCGTCGAGATAAGAATGTCGAGTACACGATTTTCCTGCCCTTTGATGACCAGACGCAGGACTCTGACCTGCTTCACAGCATTGTGGTCAAACTGTTAGCAGGAATCGTGCGTGTACTTGATGACTTGAAATTCGATACCACCAGACTGTCGGGCGACTCACTCTCCCTTGCAGATCATGTGGTCAATGATCCCGTGATGACGAAGTAGAAAGCAGTAACGATGCTCCAGTGTTTGCGGAGATGGGAGTGTCGGGGATGAATTTGAATTCGGTCCGACGTCGATCAGGCTTTGGTGGACGATCCTCCGGTGGAGATGACAGCCTCTATTCAGATGGTTCGGCTATGGATGATGCTTCAACGATTGACAGCGTGATGACGAGTCTGGGTGAAGACTTAAGTGCAGACAGTCTCTCTGGTCTGGTATGTGGACTCCGTCAGGATGACGTGCAGCCTCGATCGGAAGAGATTGGCTTTGGTATCGATGGTCCGATGGATGAATCATGGCAGAATGATCGAGAGGACTGGGCAAAAGTGCCGAAAGCTAATCGCCGATCTGATGTTCCGCTCCGCCTCATTGATGGCGGCTCGGGGTCTGGCGACTTCGAGATTCCAGGGCGTGATGAGAATTCTGAGCCTCACCGCCCTAACCGATCGGCCCGTGGCTGGCTGATGGCGGCGGTCTGGTCTATGTGTCTGGCTCTGAGTGCATTTTCCTTCTGGAAGGGCAACTCTGTCGAGTCGCCACCGTCTTCATCACCACCGACCGCGCAGCTGGCTTCGCATACTCCGGCTGTTCTTCCGGCAGATGACCACATTCGCCTGCTTCCCGATCGCCAGCAAAAGCTAGTGACGCGTCCGATCGAGGAAATCCGACCGGGCATGCGCGTCATCGCGGAGAACCCGGAACTGGACGAGCATCTTCCGGACACACAGATCGTTCCCGCTGACTGGCGTCTGGTCTCGGTGATGCGTGAAGAAGAACACGGTCGCTTTGAAGCCGAGCGTCTGTTCCCGACTTCGTGGCTGGAAGAGCACCAGATCGAAGTCGGCAGTCAGATAGACTTCGATCTGTCTGAGATCGAACTTCTCGGCCAGGTCACGGTCACCGGCATCAAAGAGTGTCCCCCGCTGGAACCCGATGACGGAACCGGTCGCCGCCTGGTAACCGCCGTCTTCCGTCACGTCGCCGACAACGTGATCGATGTGTCGATCGACGGCGAATCAGACCCCATCGGCTGCACCTCCAACCACCCCTTCTGGAGCCACGACCGCCAGGACTTCGTCGAAGCCGGCACGCTGAAGATCGGCGAACGTGTTC
>JABMPE010000383.1 GCA_013203845.1 Rhodopirellula sp.
CCCACGCTGGAGACGCTGGCCGCGGTCTCCATCCTGCGCGAGCACCTGCCTGACCTGAAAGTTCGGGTCGTCAACGTCGTGGATTTGATGAAGCTGCAGCCACAGAGCGAACACCCGCACGGATTGAGCGATGAAGCTTTCGACGCACTGTTCACCAGGGACAAACAGGTCATCTTCGCCTTCCACGCTTATCCGTGGTTGATCCACCGGCTGACCTATCGCCGCACTAACCACGACAACTTCCACGTCCGCGGCTACAAGGAAGAAGGCACGATCACCACACCCTTCGACATGACGGTGCTGAACGACCTGGATCGCTTCCACCTGGTGATGGACACCATCGACCGCCTCCCGCAGACCGGCGAAAAGGGCCGCGCCCTCAAGGAGCAACTCCAGGCCAGGCTCATCGAGCACAAGCAGTACATCGATCAGCACGGCCAGGATATGCCGGAAATCCGCAACTGGAAGTGGGAGCCGCTCCATGAATAGGTTCAGTCATTTCTGGAACCATCTGCGGTCGAGCTTCTGGTTTATGCCTTCGATGATTGTCGTGGCCAGCATCGTGCTCGCGGCAATTTTGATCGAGGCAGACTACGCCGTGAGTAACCAATGGCTGGCGCAGTGGCCACGACTGTTTGGGTCCGGGGCGGAAGGCTCGCGAGGGATGATGTCCACCATTGCCGGCTCCATGATGACCGTGGTGGGCGTGACCTTCTCGATGGTCCTGATGGTGCTGGCGATGGCTTCGAGTCAATACACCTCGCGCATCCTGAGAAATTTCATTCGCAGCCGTATCACGCAGGTCGTGCTGGGGATCTTTGCCGGCATTTTCACTTATTGCCTGATCGTGTTACGCACGATTCGCAGCGGCGACGAAGGATCATTTGTCCCCAGCCTGGCAGTTTCCTTCGGCTTTGTTCTGGCACTCGGTGGTGTCGGCGCCCTGATCTTCTTCATTCATCACATCGCCTCTTCGATCCAGGCGTCCAGCATCATCGCATCGGTCGCTGAGGAAACGATCGCCGCCATCGACCGAATATTTCCTGACAACCTCGGGCAGGGACCGAGCGACGATGATGATGATGAGCAACCACGACGCCCGCCATCCGAGCGGAAGTGGCGAGCCGTCATGGCTGGCGAGAGTGGCTATATCCAGAGTGTGGATAGCGAAGCACTCGTTCGTCTGGCACGGGACAGAAATACGATCGTGTGGATGGATCACGGCATTGGCGAGTTCGTTGTCCAGAACAGCACGCTGGCATCACTGGCTCTGGAAGAGCCGCCGGATCAAGCGACGATTGACGACCTGCAGGCGACGTTCAGCATCAGCCGTCACCGCTCGGTCGATCAGGATGCGGCCTTCGGCATCAGGCAGATCGTGGATATCGCGCTGAAAGCACTCTCTCCCGGCATCAACGACACAACGACCGCCATCATGTGCGTCGATTATTTGACAGCGATTATGGCGAGGATAGCGCCGCGGCAAATCCCCTCATCACGCCGCTACGAGGAAGGGAAACTGCAAATCATCGCGAAAGGTCCGAGCTTTGAAAGCCTGCTGGCCGAATCGTTCGACCAGATTCGACGCAACGCCAAAGGCGACGTCGCCATCATGTCGCGGATGCTCGGTGCGTTTCACACCCTTGCCACTTTGACGGCCAGCCCACGTCGTCGGCGTGTACTTGGCGAACAAGTGGACTGGATCGCCGAGTTGGCAGAGCGTTCCATCGATTCCGCTCATGACCGGATGAGAATCGACACACGACTGGCGCGTGTGCGCGAAGTGCTCGAAGGCAAGCCTGCTTCATGCACCGGTGAAGGGCATGACTACAAGTGCGGTGAGAACATGTTGGTAGTACGCAACTGAATTTGAAAACCTCATTAGATAAAGGAGTAACAGACAATGCCCATTCGACTCAATGAAGAAGACGGAGGCAAGCTGCTGAACGTGCACGTCAGCGGCAAGCTGACAAGTGCGGACTACGAACACTTTGTGCCGGAATTCGAGCGACTTGTCGCCCAGCATGGCAAACTGCGAATCCTGTTCGATATGACTGGCTTTCACGGCTGGGAAGCCGGCGCGCTGTGGGAGGACATCAAGTTCGATATCAAACACTTCGCCGACATCGAACGAATCGCGATGGTCGGGGAAACGAAGTGGCAGCATGGTATGGCGACGTTCTGTAAACCGTTCACGAAAGCAAAAATCCAATACTTCGAACACGACGCGGCCACCGAGGCGCGGAGCTGGTTGGAAGAAGGCGGCTTAGGCAAGAGCCGTGGAGCGGCAGCGGGCATTGTTTGAGCAGAGTTAAGATCTGAGTGACAATCCGTCGGACGTCATGATGGCCGCGGGGCGCAAGTCAGTGCCGCGAGTGGAATCGCTCACCGACTTCCCAGCCGGAATAGTCAGCGACTTGACTCGCGGTCAAGACTCAAGAGGGTTGACGCTGCAGAGGCTTGATTTCGCCAAATTGCATCCTGCACACCGAAAGTATGGCAGTTTCGCCGGGGCTGTGCTTTTCCCGCTGCACTTGATAAAGTTACGGCAGCGATCTTCGGAAGATTAAATGAAGAGCAACCCGGCTGATTCGGGAGGCTCATCAGAGAATAAGCCGACGTGTTCGATTCCCAAGGGATACGGACACGTCGGCTTTTTTCGTTTTGTAAGCGGCTTGAACTTGTCGCTGGAGGCGAGGTGACAATTCCTGTCACCTGCACTGAGCGACGGTATCAGGAAAGGTATTTTTCCATGTTGTGGACAATCGCAGTCATTCTGCTGTTTTTGTGGATGTTCGGTTTTATGTTCAGCGTCGCAGGCCACTTCGTCCACATGTTATTGGTGATCGCCGCCATCGTGGTCGTCGTCCAGGTGCTTCAGGGCCGCAAGGGTCTGACTTAGACGGTCTGACAATTCGTCGAGCGTGCTGACCGACCTACTCGTTCTCAAACTCCCTCTGGATGTGAAAGAGCTGGCGCGGGGTTGAGAAGTGCCTTACTCAACGCCCCCGTGAGGAACGTCCGAGCGGAGTCGCGTTCGTAGCGGCTTCCCCAAACCCGTTCTTCAAAAACAGGAGTAACACATCATGACGAATGACACTCTTCACGTGGTCTCCCACGACGGTAGTTGGGCCGTCAAGCGGGAGCGGGAGGGGCAGGAG
>JABMPE010000384.1 GCA_013203845.1 Rhodopirellula sp.
GCTCAATTCGGCGGTCTTCAGTGACGGATCGTTCTGCTACATCCCCAAGGGCGTGCGCTGCCCGCTGGAGCTTTCGACCTATTTTCGGATCAATGCGCAGAACACGGGACAATTTGAGCGCACGCTGATTATCGCCGAGGAAGGAAGCTACGTCAGCTACCTCGAGGGCTGCACAGCGCCGAAACGTGATGAGAACCAATTGCACGCGGCTGTCGTGGAACTGGTCGCGATGAAAGATGCGCAGATCAAATATTCGACCGTGCAGAATTGGTACCCCGGTGATGCTGAGGGCAAGGGCGGTATCTACAACTTCGTGACCAAGCGCGGTGCGTGTCGCGGTGAAAACTCAAAGATCTCCTGGACACAGGTCGAGACCGGTTCTGCGATCACCTGGAAATACCCCAGCGTTATTCTGCAGGGAGACAATTCCGTCGGCGAATTCTATTCAGTGGCCGTGACGGCGAATCGACAGCAGGCCGATACCGGTTCGAAGATGATCCATATCGGCAAGAACACGAAGAGCACCATCATCTCCAAGGGTATTTCGGCCGGTCGGGGACAAAACAATTATCGCGGCCTGGTGAAAATTCAGAAGGGCGCGACGAACGCTCGTAACTTCTCGCAGTGCGATTCGCTGCTCATCGGCGACCGTTGCGGTGCCCATACATTTCCCTACATCGAAGTCCGCAACGCATCGGCCAAAGTCGAACACGAAGCATCGACATCCAAGGTGGGCGAAGACCAGATCTACTACTGCCGACAGCGTGGCCTGCCGACCGAAGACGCTGTCAACATGATCGTCAATGGGTTCTGCAAGGAAGTCTACGATGTGTTGCCCATGGAATTCGCCGTTGAGGCAAGAAAGCTGTTAAGCGTGAGCCTCGAAGGCAGCGTTGGGTAACGGAGTTGTGGCGAAATACATATCAATTCTGGCCGACACTCTCTGCGAGTTTCGCTACATGAAGAAGGAATAACAATGCTCGAAATCAACAATCTACACGCTCGATGCGACGAAACAGAAATTCTGCGGGGGATCAATTTGCAGGTCCAGGCCGGGGAAGTTCACGCCATTATGGGACCGAACGGTTCCGGAAAAAGCACATTGGCTCACGTGCTGGCCGGTCGCGAAGATTATGAAGTGACGCAGGGCGAAGTTCTCTTCGACGGCAACAGTCTGCTCGACATGGAGGTCGAACAACGAGCTGCGGCAGGCATCTTCATGGCCTATCAGTATCCCGTCGAAATCCCTGGTGTCAGTAATAAGTATTTCCTCAAAGCGGCGATGAATTCGGTTCGCAAACACCACAAGCAACCATTGATCGACACGATGGACTTCCTGAAGCTGCTCAAAGAGAAAATGCAATTGCTCGGTATGAACAAGAGCATGATGGAGCGGTCTGTCAATGAGGGATTCTCCGGAGGGGAGAAGAAGCGCAACGAGATTCTGCAAATGGCCATGCTGCAGCCAAAGCTGGCCGTGCTGGATGAAACAGATTCCGGTCTGGATATCGATGCATTGCGTATCGTGGCGGATGGAGTGAACACGCTGCGGAGTCCGGAACGTGCGATCATCGTCGTGACTCATTACCAACGGCTGCTGGACTATATCGTCCCCGACTACGTTCACGTTTTGGCCGAAGGCAGGATTGTCCGTTCCGGTGATAAATCACTTGCACTTGAACTGGAAGAAAAGGGTTACGGCTTCCTGGAGGCTCACTCACCCGCAGCCGTTTGAGGATTGTCGCATCTACACCGCCACGACCAATTCAAACTCGGAGAATACATTCGATGATTGCTACCGAAACACTATCCTATCACGACGAGCACGCAAGGTTGCATAGCGGTCGCTCGGCAGCCGTTCCAGCGTGGCTGCGAGAACTGCGCGAGCGGGGGCTGAAGCGATTCACGGAACTGGGGATTCCCACAACACGTGAAGAGGAGTGGCGATTCACTAACGTCTCACCGCTCGCCACACGTCCGTTCAGGCTGTCTGGCGACGATACGTTCGCCTCTTCGCACATCGAAGAACTGGTCAAGCAGGCCACGTTGGACGACGACTACCAACGACTTGTGTTCATCAATGGAAGCTACTCCGAGCAGTGGTCGCAGCTCCACGAACTGCCAAGTGGTGTGATCGTCGAAAGCCTGGCGCAGTCGATTCGCAACCGCCCCGACGCGATGGAGCAATCGCTTGTCGGTTATGCCGTGGCCGAGAAGTCCGCCTTCGTTTCACTCAACACCGCCTTTGTCGAAGACGGCGTGAATGTGTACGTGCCCGACGGCGTGACTGTGGATCGACCGATTCACCTGATCTTTCTATCCGTCGCCAGTGAGCCCGCGTGTTGCCATCCGCGGAACTTGATTTCGCTCGGCAGGAACAGCCGGGCAGCGGTGATCGAGAGCTATCTTGGATCGGAATGTGAGAGCTACTTTACGAATGCTGTTACGAAAATCGAACTCGGCGAGGCCGCCGAATTCGACCATCACAAGCTGCAGCACGAACAACCCACAACGCTGCACGTCGCGACCACTCAGGTCCTCCAGCAGACGCAAAGCCGTTTCCGTTCGCATTATTTTTCGTTCGGCGGTGACCTGGCTCGCAACGAGTTGAACTGCACTCTGGACGGTGAAGGCATCGAATGCACGCTGAACGGGCTGTATATGCCCACCGGCGATCAGCTCATGGATTGCCGCACAGAAATCCATCACGCTAAGCCGAACTGCAACAGCTACGAGTTGTATAAGGGAATCCTGGACGATCGCGCGAAGGGAGTCTTCAACGGCAAGATTCACGTTTATCCCGACGCGCAGAAGACGGACGCGAAACAGAGCAATCAGACCATTCTTCTATCCGACGATGCGGTCATCGACACCAAGCCGCAACTGGAAATCTATGCGGATGATGTCCGCTGCACGCACGGAGCAACCGTTGGTGAACTGGATGAACAGGCGATCTACTACCTGCGTTCGCGAGGAATTCCTGCTGACCTTGCGAGGACGATGTTGATCTTCGCTTTCGCCAACGACGTCGTGCAGGGTGTCGAACTTCCCGCCGTCAGACATCGTTTGGAATCCATCCTGCTGTCAGAGCGAGGGCTGCCAAATGTTTGATTCTGAAGAACAGAACTCGATGGAGACGCTTGTGTCACCGCTGGAGAATACGAAATTCGACGTGGACGCCGTTCGTCGGGACTTCCCGATCCTGGCGAGTCGAATTCACGGCCATCCGCTGGTTTACCTCGACAACGCGGCGACCACTCAAAAGCCGCAATCGGTCATCGACGCGATTGTTGATTATTACACGTCTACCAATGCCAATATCCATCGCGGTGTTCACCAATTGAGTGTCGACGCCACGCGAATGCACGACATCGCACGTGCCAAAGTGAAGTCGTTTTTGAATGCTGATGACGTTGCGGAAATCATTTTCGTGCGTGGAGCGACCGAGGGCATCAACCTCGTTGCGAGCACATTCGGCAAACAACAGGTTGGCCCGGGAGACGAAGTCGTCATCACGGCGATGGAACATCATTCGAATATCGTGCCGTGGCAGGTGTTGTGCGAGCAACAGGGTGCCACTTTGCGAGTCGCTCCGATTGATGATCGTGGCCAGTTGCTGTGGGACGAGTTCGAGCAACTCGTCGGCGAACGGACAAAGTTGGTCGCCGTGGGTCACGTGTCGAACTCGCTGGGAACGGTGAATCCCATCCGCGACATTGTTGATCTCGCCCATCGGCATGGTGCCGCAGTTATCGTTGACGGCGCTCAGGCGGCAGCACACATGACTGTCAATGTGCAGGATCTGGATTGCGACTTCTATGTCCTTTCCGGGCATAAACTGTACGGGCCGACCGGCATTGGCGTTCTGTATGGAAAACGCGAGTTGTTGGAATCGATGCCACCGTACCAGACAGGCGGTGACATGATCAGCTCCGTCACTTTCGAGAAGACAACGTACAACTCACTTCCACATAAGTTCGAGGCGGGAACGCCTGACATTGCCGGAGCCATCGGGCTGGGTGCCGCGATCGACTACCTGAGGCAACTCGACTGGCCGGCAGTCTGTGCTCATGAAGAAGAATTGCTGACACATGCGACGGACGCATTGTCAGCGATCGACGGTGTTTGCCTCATCGGCACGGCGGATGAGAAGCGGGCCGTGCTGTCGTTCGTCATGGAAGGAGCACACCCTCACGATATTGGCACGATTCTCGATCACGAAGGCATTGCCGTTCGCACTGGTCACCACTGCGCGCAACCCGTGATGGAACGTTTTGGCATTCCGGCAACGACTCGTATTTCACTGGGCCTTTACAACACGCGGGACGACATCGATGCGGCCGTCGAGGCAATCGTCAAAGTGAAGGAGGTGTTCCGGTGTTAGACAATGAACTCCGCGAACTGTATCAGGATATCATCCTTGATCATCAACAGGATCCGCGTAACTTCGGCCCGATGGAGAATCCGACCCATCACGCCGAGGGTTTCAATCCCTTGTGCGGCGATCGCATTCAACTATCGCTTCAGATGGACGGGGACGAGATTCAACATGTGAAGTTCAGCGGTTCGGGTTGCGCAATTTCGACGGCGTCGGCGTCCATGATGACCGAGGCACTGACCGGCAAGACGCGCGCCGAAGCGGAAGCCCTGTCACAAGGGTTTCGCGATCTGCTGACCGGACAATCGCAGAACGCCGAAGATGCCGAAGACAGCGACCCCACAGGTCTCGGCAAGCTCCGCGTCCTGGCGGGCGTGCAGCAGTTTCCGGTGCGAGTGAAGTGCGCCACCTTGGCCTGGCACACCTTGGAAGCTGCTTTGCAGAAGGAGTCCACCACACCAACTAGAACGGAGTAAGAGATGACTGTCAGCCCACAGGAACTGTGTGAAAGGAAGCACGTGTCGCTGTTATCGCTGGCCGACCGCAGCTGCATGGGCTTGTTGCGTCTGCAGGCGATCTACCAAGGCCGCTGAACGCCCAGCGACAACGAATCGACGAGGCTCTAAACGCCTCGGCCAGCGAAATCGCTTGGGGACATGAAATATCCGTCGAACATTCTTATGGGCCAGACTGATCCATACAAAAGCAGAAGGAGAATCGTGATGACTCATGTAGTCGCGCAGCCGTGTTTCGACTGCAAGTACACAGACTGTGTTGTGGTATGCCCAGTGGAATGCTTCTACGAGGGCGAGCAGATGTTGTACATCCATCCCGACGAGTGCATTGATTGCGAAGCGTGTGTGCCGGAATGTCCGGTCGACGCCATCTTCCACGAAGACAACCTACCAGAAGAATGGTCGGCCTTCACAGAACTCAATGCTGAAATGGCTCCGAAGTGCGAAGTGATCACGGAACAGAAAGAGCCTTTGGCGGAGCGCTGATGATGAGGTAAAGCGATGCGTGCAAGTGTGGTGTGGCGGGTGGTTTGTAACCTGCCATCGCCGATTCGGAAGGTTGCAAACCTCCCCACCGCAAAGGAGATAGTTTTGACCGCGTCAATTGATCTATACAACGAAGCCGAACGCCTGAAGGACGACGGCAACTACGAACTCGCGATCGAGAAACTTACAGAACTGCTGACGGGAGACGAGACACACGCGCTGGCTCATTCGGCACAGGCGGTCTTGTACGGCAAGGTAGACCAGCACGCCACGGCCATCGCGCATGCCGTCCGTGCCAGCGAATTAGAGCCCAACGATTCGTTCAGTTGGACCGCTTTGAGCGTGATCTATCAGCGTGCCTTCGCGGGAACGAACAACCAGCAATACATCCAAATGGCGGAAGACGCGATGGCCAAGTCGAGAATGATGACCGGGCACTAACTGAAAAGACAGTAATACCCATAAAAGGGCAACAGGCATGGCGAAACAAGGGACACGAAAGAAGTTGCCGAAGGAGTTGGCGGTGATCAACGCCGACAACTGCACGGGCTGCGAGGCGTGCCTTGAAGTCTGTCCCGTGGATTGCATCGAACTGCGTACGATCGACCGCGGAGTTGTGAAAGGCACGCAACAATGGTGCGAGATTGACCTCGAACGGTGCGTCGGCTGCGACGTGTGCGTTCACATTCCGCAAAAGAAATCGAATCCGTATGAGCTACTCGTCTGTCCTTGGGACGCTATTGAAATGGTGCCGACGGAACAGGTCGCGCAAGTCGTCGCCGAAATTGGCGGCCCGCCAGAATACATTCGCGACAATTGGGACCGACTGGTCGGGACAGCGCAGCATCTGGCGGAACTAAAGGCTGTATCGTAAGACGATGAACGTACACTTCACCGCCCTTCAAATCGTCGAGGCGAACGCGTTGCTCATCAAGGGGAGCGACGCCGA
>JABMPE010000385.1 GCA_013203845.1 Rhodopirellula sp.
GCATGTTTGACGTCCTTTGAGCCGGTTCCAGCGACCGCGTCAGGACTTGAGCAAGCCCGCCACCTCACCGCACCCGAAAAGGCCTGCTTCCATCGAATGCGACGAAAGCCAGCGTTTTTGCACGCCTGCCGAAAGCACACTGACGTACCCGCTTCAACATCCAGCACAGCACGATCCAACTCGTCTACGACCCCGCCGACCTCGCAGCCAACTGTGGTGCTCCGCCTCAATCGAAAAGCTGCTGAGTCGTTTGGCGAAACCGATCACCATTCAGCCATCTCGGGTGTTTGCGGCCGAGGACTTCCAGTTGGTGCATCCAGTGATTCGGTGTGGGAGGTGAGTCGATCCATTCTGCGTTGGCGGCGAAGACCATGTAGGTGTCCCACGCGAATTGCTTTTCGGCAGGCAGGTTCAGAACTCGACCATAGGTTGTCAAAACAGCTCCGTGCTCGTCCCAGAAGTGGATGGCCGTGCGTCGGGTACGTGCTTTGTCGCGTCCACGGCCTTTGTACGAGTGTCGCCGGGATAGCAAGGCGTCCAGACAACGAGGACGGTCAGATCATCGTTCGGAATTCGGCTGAGGGCTTTCGCGTGAACCACACGGGATCCTTCGACACACAGGGGTCAACCCTGGCCTGATGCAATGAGCGGAAGTTGGTGAGATTGGGTTTGCGGGGAATTGGGAAAACTGTTGCGCTCCCTCGTGTGTGTTAATCACGAGTTCTCACTCGAGCGAAGGAGCGCAACAGTGGCTGGATCATGGTTTACTCAGGTTCGTCGGTTCAAGTCGCCGGTGCGAACTGTGGCGGCGGTTTTGCTTCGCAGCCGGGAGACTCAAGCAAATCGGGCCAGAGAAAAGACAGCAGAGATCGCCCGACTCAGACGGGTCAACGAACAACAGCAGCGGCACATCACGCGTCTCGAACAGGACCTTGCCGATGCCCGGTACCGAAAGAGACAACTCGACGTCGAGAACAGTCGGTTACGACAACAGCCGCCGGTGCTGCCCGATGACCCGCGACTTCCCCATCACGAATTCGGTGCGAAGATGATCGCGTTGTGCGTCAACCTGGCTCGAACCATTGGTCTACGGCCATGCGTGCGATGTCTGAAGATCGTGTTCGAGTGGCTCGGCATAGAACAAAGGATTCCTGACTGGACCACGGTGCGGACCTGGCTGATGCGCGTCGGAGTGGCCGCCATCGAGGAACCTGTGGAACAGGCCGACGACTGGATTTGGATGGCCGACCATTCCAACCAGATTGGCCCGGAGAAAGCACTGGTTGTGCTGGGACTCCGCGCCTCGCAGATGCCGCCGCCGGGAACGCCGCTCACGCATGCGAACGTCCGCACGCTGCTGGTTCAACCCGGCACGAACTGGAAACGGGAAGACATGGCCGACGCGTACGATCAGCTTGCCGCACGCACCGGAGCACCCCGCGCCGTGCTGGTGGACGGAGCCATCGAACTGCGTGAAGGCGCGGACGTCCTGAAAACACGGCGAACAGACAGCATCGTGCTGCGCGACTTCAAGCACGATGCCGCCAACGTGCTGAAGAAGATCGTCGGCGACGACGACCGTTTCGCGGATGTTCTGTCGCACATCGGCCGCACGCGATCGGCGATTCAACAAACGGAACTCGCTCACCTGACGCCGCCCGGGAAGAAGCCCAAAGCTCGTTTCATGAACCTGGCGGCGACACTGAAGTGGGCGACCATGGTGTTGTGGCATCTGAGCCATCCGTATTCGAATGCCCGCCGCGAGATGACCACCGCGCGGATGAACGAGAAGCTCGGCTGGCTACGAAAATATCGCGACGACATCGAACACTGGCTCGCCTGCCAGAGTGTGGTATCGGTGTCGCTGACGTTCATCAACGAACAGGCCGTGTTCCGTGGCGCGGCCGATGCCCTCGCGGCCGTGTTGCATCCGCTGCGAACGTGCGATTCGGCCGGCCACGTGGCCGACCGCCTGATCGAATTCGTCCGCACAGCGGAGCAGCAACTGGTACCCGGCGAACGTCTTCCGCTGAGCACGGAGATCCTGGAATCGTCGTTCGGCCTGTTCAAGCAACTGGAAGGCCAACACAGCAAGGGCGGGTTCACGAGTCTGCTGGCAGCGTTCGGCGCCTTATTCAAACCGGCGACCGCCGACTCGATTCGCAACGACTTCGCCCGCGTCCCGGTCTCGACTCTGCGAGCCTGGGTCCGCACCAACCTGAAGACCACCCTCGCCGCCAAACGCAACGCCGCCTATACCGAATTCGCGAAAGCAGCCTGATTTACAATCTATTTCCTGCCGGGAAATCCATTACATCAGGCCAGGTCCGCCCTGCTTGACCTGCAAGGTGCCATCTCGTCTCTTCCCCTTGCGGCACAAATCAATTCTCGTCAGGTAACCTTCGAAACGGAGAAACCGAATCAGCTTGCACCAGAGCTTGCACCAACTTGGCACAATCTACATCAAATGGAGCATCATTCTGCCAACTCAACGGAATCCGAAGACTCAGCACCGCAGTGTCGGCCATTCGCCGTAACGTCCTGCTCAGACACGAGAAAAGCCTCGCTGTCAGCGGTTGACAACGAGGCTTTGCGAGAGCGGGTGAGGGGAATCGAACCCCCACCTGAAGCTTGGGAAGCTTCCGTTCTACCATTGAACTACACCCGCGAGTTTGCGGCATTATCACGGCGGAATCGCTGGTTGCAAGGTAGCTCGCAAAAGTGATACGCATGCACTCGCCTCAGTGAATGAAGCTGTATATTGTCGCCCTGTTGCCCCCACATGCTGGACTCTGATTCAATCGACCTCTCCTTTTCAGGTTCCGATCTCTGCGCCCCAGGACAGGACGACAGACTGGGGTGACTTTTCTGATTGCTGCGAGTTGTTCACGCACGAAAGCGAGTGCGGTTGCAGCGGTAGTTCCTGGCAGTCAAGGACTGCCAGTTGAATGACCGCTGGTTTGTTGATCAGACGGGGGCAGCCCGCTTCATGCTGGGGCTGATTGTGCTGGCAATCCGATATCTCACTTTGAGTTGGCCTGCGCAGCGTGAATGACGAACGCCGGTCTCTTCTTGAGTCCCCCTCATCGGTCGCTGGCGGTGTTCTCTGGCGAAAGAATGCCTTGCCTTGAACATCCTGGTCGAACAATGGCAGCCCGCAAGAACAATTGGAGTGGATTATGCGAATGATATCCTGGAAGCGCTGCCTGATGCAGACGCTGGCCTTGATGACTGTACTTGGCGTGTTTACGTACAACACCGCCCATGCGCAGGTCGTCCCTGGTTCCGGTTACAAAATCAACGAAGTTGGTGATGACTTTGAAGACGAAGACTGGTCGTACGTTCCAAACTGGCCCAAGGCCAGTCAGAACCTGGACAGCCAGACTCGTCCCAACCTCGGCGAATCCACCAACGGTCGCTGGTACGAGAGTGCTTACCGAGGTCAGCCTGACATCATCCGTCGAGTGCCGACCCCTCCAGGCGGACTGCCTGGCAGTAAAGGTTCGTTGCTGCTTCGCACGAAGTTCTCTGGCATTCCGGAAATGATCACGCGCAAACAGCAACAGGACGATTTCCTGGCCAACGTTAACGGCATCACCGGGGCGATCTCCGTTGCCAACTCACCGAGTTTCGTCGTTCGCGTCTTCCTTCCCCCGTGGAATGAATGGGAACAACGGACGGGAGCAACCTTCGGGATTCGAGCCGACTGCGAAGGCATGGTGGTGAAGAGCGAAGAAAAGAGAGGGCTCTTTGGTATCCGCATTCGCGAACAGCGTAAGCAGGACGCCTACTGGCCAGGTTTCTTCATTCAGTACAACTGCAAGAAGGACCCAAAGTACGACGAAGATTCAGCGATCGTCCTGATCCGATCCGATGACCAGGGTCGCGACCTCTTTGGCCCCTACATCACACAGACCGGCTGGTGGACGTTCGGCATGTCGTTCACCCCGGACGCCAAAGTTCACTATTACGCCAGTCCTGGCGTCGATCCTCTGACGCAGGCTGACTACATCACATCGACGAAGCCGTACAACGCTCAGACACAGCGTCTGGTGACGTTCTTCTTCAACGTCGTGAATATGGACGATGGTCGAACCTGGTCAACCAACTGGATTGTCGACGATCCGGAAGTCTTCGTTCTACGTCGCTGGTGGTAAGCCATTCGGCGAGTGGAAACCGCTTCCGGCTTCATGAATCAAACAAGGCCGACTGGATTTACGATTCCAGTCGGCCTTGTTCTGTTTCCGTGCGGTCGTTGGCCTTGAGGTCGAATCAGCACTTTGCCGTTTTGCGTTTCTTACCAACACGGCCCATGGATTCAATCTTCGAGATCATCTCTGTTGCGACTGGAACCTTGCATTCTGTATCGACCATATCGACTTCCACGACTCCGATCCGTTTTGCGGTGGCCTTCGCTGCTTTCAACAAAGGCTTTACATAGGCACCCACGGAAATCACAAAGCTGTTCATGCAGTAGCGGACCTGGTTTGGCGCGGTGTCGATCTCGGCTTCCACTTTCTGCAGGAGCGACCTGATCTCCTCAAGATCAAGGTCGTCATCAGCACGCATCGATATTACCGCCGAGTACGTGCTCCACCCGGCACAGGCTCTCGTCGGGTCCTTCACCTTCAGCCACTTCATGGCCAGTGGGAAGGCTGCTTCATTTTCGGCAGCAACGCCCGGCACCGAATACCCGCTCAGCATGGACCACCACGCGGTCTTTACCCAGTGATCCAGCTGCTTCCGAGTCATCAGTCGGCCATCTGCCGCGAGACCGGCCAGGTACATGGCGTCGCCGTTACCTGTTTCCCAGAGCGCGAGTGCAAGCTCCTGATCGCCCTTGATTTTCTTCAAAACCTTTTTCAGATCCCCAATCTTCACGCCAAACATGTCACCGTGGGCACCATGTCGGCGATAGGTGGCCAGCGTTCCCGCGTTGCCATACGACTGCAGCTCAGCCATTACTTCATCGACCGTCATGATTTCGCCTTTACCATCCGACAGGCTCGATTCAGAAACTTGCCAACACGTCCCGCACCAGATGGCAGGATACTTTCCGCGACGAATCCTTCACAACTGGTGTCAGGAAGTTGCGGTCAGTTCGTAGATCAACGGTCCGCTACATCGAACCTGGACTTTCTGGGCAGCTGACGCCATCGGTTTCTCCCACCAGGCGACGACGTACTCACCGATGTTGAAGCCGGCACCGGTCGGTTTACGGTCTACATGAGCGATTCTTCCATTGAATCAGAATTTTTTCGGATTCCGCGTGATATCCGACTTCACGTCTGCGCCCTGTGATTCGTCAAGCTTTCCGAATGTCAATTCCTGCGTCGTTAGAGTCGCGCTCGGAAAGCGGTTGATCGGTTTCTGTAACCGACACGTTTTCCACCGTGACGGCGGGGCAAGCTATGAGTTCCAGCAACGAGCAGCATTCACCGATTGTGCGATTCTTCGAGACGTTCTTTCAGGAGCAGAACATTAAATGGATGCTCGGCGTCGGGATGCTGATCCTGGTCGGATCGTCACTGATGCTGGTGACGTCTCACTGGGACACGTACACGCCACTCTGGAAGTCGATCATTCTGCTGGGATACACCATCGGAGTGCATCTTGCCGGGCAGATCAGCTTTCATTCGCTGGGTTTGCGGAAGACCGGTACGGTTCTAATGGCGTTAACCGTGCTGCTGATTCCGCTCGGGTTTCATGCATTGCGGTGGAACTTTTCCGCGGACTTCGGGCGGCAATCGACGTCACTTCTGCTGCTGGCTGGAAACGGTGTCTTTGCGACGGTGGCAGCGCGAAAAATCTTCAACCACTTTCTGCGGTCAACACAGACAACGTTCCTGGCAAGCTACGGAATCCTGTGCGTCGCCTCGACACTTCTTCCGCTGGTTCCGGTTGGAGCTGCTCCCTGGCTGGCTTTGAGTCTGTGGGGCGTGTTTGCTGCCGGCGCGATCAAAGTTAATCGCCACGTCTTCTGGCTGACCGAGGAGTATCGGCTGCCTCGCATCTGTGGATTCTTTCCGATTCTGCTGCTGGGTGGCCAGTTCCTGACGTTATTCGCGACGAGCGTTGTGAACTCAACGTCTTTGCTGGACACGATCGCGGTCGAATGGATTGGCATCGGACTGGTACTGACGGCGATTCCTGTGCTGCTTACCGCTGATGCTCTGGCTCGAGTTTTTCTGCAGGTTCACGGTCAAGTGACACGACCATTGCCGTACGGAATTGTCTTACCGATTCTCGCTGGTCTGGCACTGATGACAACCGGTGTCTGCGTCTCAGCAATCGGATTTCCCAACGCCGTCTCGCTGGTTCCAGCTTCAGCTCTGGCAGCGACGATGCTGGCAGTTATCGCTCGTCGCACAGAAAAGTCAGTCTTCGTTTGGGCGATGCTGGGCGGCGTTTTGATGGCCTATCAATGCTCGCCGGTGTTCTTTCGCGAGCTTGCCGGGCAGATCATCCAGCACGGTGCCGTCGCCGTTGGTGAAACTCGACTTCCGCTGGCGTTCTATGGGCTGACTTATCTGCCGCTGCTCGTCGTTCTGAGTTTTGCCGCAAAATGGAGACAGCGTGTTGGCGATGATGTTTTTGCGATTCCGATACGGCGGTTTGCGGTGGGACTTGGCGTCGTTCTACTGGCCATTGCGGCAACGCATCTGAAGGCGCTCTTCCTCGTGAGTCTGGCGACACTCGCACTGTTCAGTCTGCAGGCAATCCTGTTTCGAGACCGGTGCCTCGTTGGATTGGGAATCGTCGCGTGGGTGATTGCAACCGCAAGTTGCTACTCGTTTCTGACAGACGTGCTGGCAGTTCGTGAGTCGGTCGAACTTTCATGGCTGACATTAGTTGTCAGTGCTGGAAGTCTGCTGTGGCCTGGCGTGCTGATCGATCGTGGCGTTGCGAATTGGCGATCGGTGGCTCAAAAGAAAGATCGAGAAAACAGTCTCAATGTCACAGACGTTACAGAAGCGACGGTGGTCGGTGAGATCGCCCTTTGCGAGACCACCAGTCGGTGGGCTTCGTTGCTTCTGGCTGCCGGGTGGCTCGGCAGTTCCATGATGACATTACCGCTGGTGGCAAGTGTCTCGGGCGGCTTGTTGGCGGTCCTTCTGTTGATCCACACGGTGAGAGTGCAGGCCCGATGGCTTGCCGAAGTGACGCTCGGATTTGTGACCGCTTTCACAGTGATTCAAATGTTGGCGATGCACGGTTCGATCGTGACCGTTTCGACCGTAGTGACGGCAATGCTGTTCTTACTGTGGAACGTCGTTCCTCAGATTCGAAGGCGTGCCTTCACCGCGTTTGCTGCAGCAGGGCCGCGAGTTGCCGCCGTCGGCTTTCTGATGCTGGGCCTGGGTGTGGTCGTCCCCGGTTGGGTCAATACTTTCATCAATGGGCACTCGTTTCAATTATGGGTAGCAGCAATCGGCTCAATGGTCTGGACATTCGCTGCCGCCAGAAAGCATCAGAAAGCGTGGCTGGTCGTGCCTGGCTGGTTCATGTTGCTGGCAAATGTTGGGGCGATTGCCTTCGCTCTTCTGGATGTCCACGAAGCTCGGCAATGGCTGCCGGCAATCTGGGGCACGGTCTCGGTACTTGCTGTTCTGGCTGCGAAATTGCGGCCTCGGGAGCCGGTTGATGCAGGGGCCTCAGGACGGGTGCTGAATCAGAATTCGAACACCGTTGCTCAGACGTTGCATGGTTGCACACTGACAACGCTCGGCCTGACGGCGACGCTCTCGCTGTTGTTCTTCAACTTTCCGATCCGAATCGCGGGCGGAATCGCCCTGGCAGGGTTGCTGCTGATCGCGTCGCAACGACGCCAGCCGGTGATGCGGACAGTTTCGCTGATGCTCGTAAGCTGGCAGACACTGTGCGCTGTCGTGCAGGTTTTCGTTCCGGAAGCGGAAACGGTATTTGATCTTTCAATCGAGATACTGGTACCGGCTCTGATGCCGCTCGCCTTGCTGGCTTCGTGGCTGATAGTGGTCTGGCAGTACGGATTGCTGAGAGCGACCAGCCACGATCTGACATCGCAGGCGTCATCCGACGCTGTCGAATTGATTGGCCTCCAGCGAGCGTTATTACGCGTCGTCACTGGCGCGGCGTTGATCTCGATACTGTTTGCTTCGACATTCGAACCTCTGACTGTCACTTCTGTGGCAATGATCACGATGACGTTTCTGGTGCTGGCGGCGGACAGCGTGATCACTGGACATCGACTGAATCGTCAGTCTTTGGTCGATGAAACATCGTTTGCCGGACCTCGCCGACCAGACGAAGACGGCCACTCCACAGGGGGCAACATCAGAGTGGCGGCTCAGGGACGAGTTTGGGCAGCGCTGGTGATTCTCGCCGCAGGAGTCGCACATCTGGCGTTTTGTGGGGCGATTGCGATCGGCAATGGGACCAGCATGTTTGTCGTGCTGGGAACCGGTTTGCTGGCGTGGACCATCAGTCAGCTGGCGGCCAGGTCGGCTAAGTCCGAATTTCTGACACTGCCGCTGGCCATCACTGGACAATGTTTGCCAGCCGTGACGGTCGTAATTGGCGTGGGGCGGCATTTGCTGGAACGGGACGCGTTGTGGTTGGGAGTGAACAGTCTGGCTCTGCTGATGGCAGCGGCGTTCTATTTCTGGCGAGGCCTGGAACGTCGGAACTCGTCATTGCTGATTGGCTCAGCGGCCATCGTCAACGTCGCTCTGACATTACTGTGGAGCGAACTGGACTGGTCCGATCCGCAGTTCTTCATGATCCCATTAGGAATCTCGCTGCTGGGACTGGTCGAACTGCTTCGCAGCGAGATTCCGGCAAAATCACTCAACCCACTTCGTTACGCAGGGGCGCTGGTGATTCTGGTTTCGCCAACGTTTCACATCGTCGGCGGAAGCTGGTTGCACCTGTTCTCGCTGATGGTCGCTTCCGTCAGCGTCACACTGCTGGCGATGGGACTTCGCGTTCGAGCGTTGATGTACACGGGCGTCGGATTTCTCGTCGCTGACCTGATCGCGATGCTCGTTCGAGGCAGCATTGATAACCCAGGCATTCTCTGGATGGCCGGCATTTCGTTCGGAACGCTGGTGATCGGTCTGGCCGCGTACTGCGAGCGGCATCGTGAAAAACTGTTGCAGAGAATGCGTCTGGTAGCGGCTCAACTCGACGCTTGGGATTAGGCGAACATCGAAAATCGAAAGTCCAACACCGAAGACGAAACACTGAAAGCGGAACTCTTTTTCAAAACCAAGGAGAATCTCATGAAATGGCTCGACAGTTTTACGTTCGTAATGAAATCCAGTGTCACGACACTGCGGGAGAAAATCGAAGACCCGGAGCGGATGCTGCATCAGCTGATCTGTGACATGGAAGAGGAACTGGTCACCGTACGCGAGGCCGTCGCCTCGGCGATTGCCGACGAGATTCAGCTGTCAAAACAGGTCGACAAGGCACGTGCCGAAGTAACGACCTGGCTGGATCGTGCTCAGGCGGCGATTCAGCGTGACGACGAATCCGGAGCGAAAGAGGCGTTGGAGCAGAAGCTGCGTTGTGAAGAACGGCTGACAACACTGGAATCCGGCTACGAATCGCAATCCGTGCAGGTTCAGAAGTTGCAGGCTTCTTACCGTGAGCTTGAAGACCGGATTCAGCAGGCTCGGCACAAACGCACATTGCTGGTCGCCAGACTGGCTCGAGCCGAATCGTCGGAGCGGATCAACAATGCGATTGGTCGAGCAGGCAGCAGTTCGGCCTTTGCTCAGTTCGGCCGGCTGGAAGAACGAGTCGACCGGGCGGAGGCCATGAGTCAGGCCCACGACCGACTCGATGGACACGATCCGGCAGCGGAAGAACTCGCCGCCAGATTTGAAGCGGAAGAGCGGCGAGTGAAACTGCAGTCTGAGTTCGAAAGTCTGAAGCAGCAACTTGCTGGGCAGGAGTCGTGAAATGTCGCGGCTGACAGCACCGTTTGTGGCACTTGCCAGTTGCGTCTGGAAGCTGGTAAGTGCCTGGTGGAATGTTGACCGAATCCGTGTGCCGCACAGCCGTCGAACCGATTGCGAAAATGATTGTGTTGACGATCATTTTCAGCAGGTCAATGCTGCAAGAGTGAACCGGGCATCGTGCGCAGGCAGAAAGTCTAATCCTTGAACGCCGAGCCACTGTCAATCGACGGAACAGTTATGGCAGCAGGTACTGGTTGAGGCAGGTTACGGTGTCGACCGTGGTTGTGGCCGGGGAGCAGTTCAATGCCGATAGCCAGAACGCTGCCGAGTAAAAGGACAAAACTCAGTTTCACGCGGTCATGCTGATGATTGAGCACTTCTGGAATCAGGTCGGTTAAGGCAATGCAAAGAAACGCTCCCGCGGAGAAGGCCAGAGCACATCCCACGATGCGGGTGCTGGAGTCGAGCGTCGACGTGCCAAACCAGAAGAGCAGAGCTCCGGTCGGGCATGCCAGAGCGAAGCCACCGTTAATAACAGCAAGGCTTCGAGGTGCCCAGCCGCCAGCACTCATGACCGACGTAATCGACATCGCGTCGAGAGGCTTGTGAAGAGCAACCGCCAGGAAGGTGCCAAGTCCAAACAAAGAAAGACTCGTAGCGGTGCTGTTTCCCGCTTCAGAAACAACGCTGGCTCCCAGAGCGACTCCGTCGAACAGGGTGTGCAGAGCCAGCCCCAGGAAAAGTCCCACCCAACTAAGCCGATGCCGCGTCGGTTTTGCCGGGCTGTCAACGACCAGGCTGAGCGACACGAGGTCATGATCATGATCATGATGATCGTGGCTGTGATCGTGGTCATGATCGTGGGTGTGCGGAACGGAATCGGAAAGTAGGTCACGGGGGATATGGCCGCAATCCGCGTGGCTGGAAGCTGCCTCACCATGGTGGTGAACGTGTCCAAAGCGGAGCAGGAACAACATGCACAGAACACCGATCAGGAGCGATCCCGACAGCCAGGCAAGATCGTTCAGCTGCCAGATCGCCTGAGGCAGCAGGTGCAGGCAGGCGACGCCGATCATCATTCCTCCGACAAGGCTCATCAGCAGCTGCATTCGCAGGTGAGACAGGCGAAACAGGGAAGGCAACCATCCGCCTGCCAGTGAAGCCAGCACAATCAGGGCGCAGTAAATCGTAAGTAAAACAGCAGGCGTCATCGCCGTGAGGCTCCACGTGAAAGATCGTCGAAACGGGGAGAAGCAAGAGACAGATGCTGATCCTTGCCCCGTCATTGTTGCCAGCTGTCCTGTATTTGCAAACGACTGGCATTTGACAGCCGTCTGCACAAGTGACTGCGATGGATTCTTTCGGAGTTTTGCGAAGTCAACCACTGCAAAGCAGCGTACAGGCGGCGCCAGGGCAGAATATCCGAGATCGGTTGAGTGCTTTTGGTATTTGCATTTGAAAGCTAAATGCAAGTAAAGTCCGGCCCGACGCTTAACCGTTTTCAAGGTCTCGACATCGATTACACCATGAACCGACCGGAACAGAATCTTCCGATGCCCGAAGTTAAGGCGCTAATTCGAGGGGCCGGCCTGAGAAGCACGGCTGCCCGAATCGCGGTGATCCAGCGGCTGGTGTCGACACCGGTTCCACAGAGTCATTCGGAAGTTTCAGAGGCGCTCGTAGATTTCGGGTTTGATCAGTCGACGATTTACCGGTGCCTCACAGAGCTTTCCGATGCCGGGCTGCTGGCTCGACTGGAACTGGGAGATTCAGTACGGCGTTTCGAACTGCTGCAGTCGGGAAAGTCGACCGGGTTTTCGGAACATCCACATTTCATGTGCGTCGACTGCGGATCAATTTCTTGCCTCGAAGAATTCACGGTCCGGTTGAGTCCAAAGAAACGCGGCGCAGCGACACCCGGAGAGATCGTTGAAGTGCTGCTGAAGGGGCACTGCGCGAAGTGTACCGAGTCTGCGGAAACGGTCTGACCGAGATCGTTCCAGCCTGCTGATCAAAATCGGGAGTTAACCTGGACATGATCCTTAGCGAGTATTGTCCGGTGGCTGGCTGGAAAGAAGTTGCAGAGCCTCCAGAGTTCTCAGCTTCTGAGCCTGATTGATTATCAGGTATCGATGTTTTCCCACGGCATCGTTCTGGAATGTCGTCAGCCCGTCGTCGGCGACGGTTGCGGTGCCGGGCTCTGACACATCGAAGTAAGAATGGTCGGGGCGGATTCCGTACAGCACACTCGTGAGGTCCCAGGTCGGGCGGTCATGCGGCGGCGGATTGTAGAGCACATAGGCTTCGGCCAGCGGATGATGCGTCACGTACCGGTAGTCTCGTTCGATGCTCTGATGGGGATAGGCGAGCGAGATTCCGATTTCAAATCCGCTCCAGATGATCGGCGTTGGCCAACTGGTCGCCAGCATCTGTGCCGCCGGGATGTCTTTGACGATGTTGTACTCTTTGTGATCGTAGAGCTGGCCACCCTTGCCGGGAATCTGCGTGAACGCTCCAGCCATAATCGACAGCAGTCGCACTTTCCGTTTCACGAGTTCAACGCCGTTCAATGGGCTGTGAGCATCAGCCGTTGAAGTCAGCAGCGCTGCAAGATTTGTTGAAAAGCCTACCTGAGCCACAACGACCGATCCGTCTTTCTGACCGGCCAGTGCTCTCCGCAGTACATCCACCGCGTCCGGTGCGTCTTTTCCGGAGAGCAGGTCGTGTCGAAAGCGAAAGTCGTCTCCGTCCTTCGTGACAGCCAGTCCGTTGAATTTTCCGGCCTGCGGTGTCACACCGCTTCGGCAAACGCCAACGGGGATGTCGCCTCGTCCGTAAAATGTGTTGACGGCGTCGGTGAACGCTGCCGCGTGCTCGTGATCTTTGGTGATCGTGACCGCGAGCAGTTCGCACTCCCCGCGTGACTGCAGCGCGTGAATCATTCCCAGAGCGAGGACGTCATCGACATCGTTACCAATGTCTGTGTCAAAGATGAACGGGACTTTTTCAGCGGGCTCGCCAGCCGTTGAAGTTGAGTGCTGAAGCACAGCAAGGATGGCGGCGAGAATGAGCAGACGAGTCATCATGAAACGATTCCTTGGAGTATCAACAGAACATTCGGTCGATCATTTGCAGCATTAACCAGCGGAAGCGACTGACCGACCCAGATGACAGAACATGCAAGCAACAGAAATCGTCGTTTCATCAGGAGTTCTTTCGCTGGTCTGCGATCGAGGTCGGATAGCTGGTACTGCGAGGCAGGACGAAAGAATAGCTGGTGTCCTGTCGAATCTGAAAGCAGCACACGATCGAGCACGGCTCCCAAACAGGCGATGACCCTGATTTTCGCTGGCTTGATCCGCTGATGCTGAGTCTGTGCGGGTGAAGTAAAACTGCACTTGGCCCTGGTTTGGACAACTACTCAGAAACCGCTTTGTTCGACAGCATTACAGTCGGCTCAATTGGCGTAATTGAAAAAGCGGGAAACCGCCGGAGATCTGCTGAGTCGAGTCAGCACAGAGGCAGCCATTCTCAAGGAAACACGAACGGGGCCATTGAGATCGGCTGTTGACTCTGTTGGCGTTGCTGCAAGTGGCTGAAACTCGGGACCACCATCAGGAAGCCTTGACGAGGCCCCAGTGATTTCAAAGCGACGCGATTTGAAACGAAGAGCGGTTCCTGTATTCGATTCAGCGAAGCGGCTTCAGTTGAGACTTCAGATCCTGCAGAGCTGACATGTACCAAGTACCGTCCTCATGGTCGATGAGTCCGCAAAGCCTGGAGTCTGGAATGTCGACTCTCGACAGATGCCGCCGCGATACCAACAGCTCTACGAAACGATCAGCATCAATCGATACACACGTCGCTGGCGCGGGAGTCGTTTGAGGCCGCCGTTTCCAACGGATCGGCCGCAGTTCAACGAAAGGCATTGATTGGAATCCTGCTTCACGGTTCTGTCTCGTTCGTTCTCCGAACTAACGACGACCGAGACCAGATTGAGCGGGCTTCCATTGCTCCGCTGTACGATCGCTCATCAAAAACAGAAATGAGTGATTCGATTACTCAGTTACTTCCACACGATTTGGTGGAGGCACGCATTGAACCCTGAGAGTCCGGTTTCGTCAATTCGTCAAAAGCGTTAAAATCTGGTATTCGATTTTTGTGCCGGTATCGAGATTGAAGTAATCTTCACAGATTCCTCAAACAGAATTACCTGCTCGGTCGGTACACTCCAACATTGAACAGCGCGTGCGGTGGTTCGATTTCTGGAGGACTCATCCAGCGTCTTTGATTGTGAAGTTAAGGGATTGTTAAACTTCAAACCTCCTCCGATTCTGCTTGGAGCCACGAATGTTGACCGTTGTCCTGGCAGAATCATCCGCAAGGTAGCGAGTGCCATGTCTCGGCGAAATTTCAAGATTGACGAATGCGTTGTCTACTGTGTCGTGAAACACAGTTGCAAACCGGGTCAGCGTGCTCGCAACGTCGCACCAGCACCGTTGGGTGAGACTTACACCTACCGAGTGGACAAATACTGGGTCGTCGACGAAATTCTTCCCGACCACTCGCTAATCCTCCGAACACGTCGAGGGAAGACCCGGCAAGTACGAGCGACCGATCCGAATCTTCGTCGGCCAACGCTGTGGGAAAGACTCGTTATTAGCCATCGGTTTCCCGAGCCACGCCGGAATCGCCAGGAAGCTCGAACTGCCGGAAGCTAGTGTTAACAAGGGCTGCCGCGTGGTCGGCATCTCTTGCCGCACCAGACGTCCCTGAGCCAGACGATTCTGACTGTTGCGGGGATCCTTCCGCCCCGGCAAGTTTCAAACGGACAAGTATTTCAACATTAAACTCACAGTGTCTTGATGCGCGTGTCGCAGGATTCACAGCTGGGAATTATCGCTGCTGGCTCAAAACTCTGCGGGCCGGGCAGTCCGGGCGATTGCACGTTAAGTCAGGCTCCGAACAGGGCTTTCAGCAGGTAGTCCTCGCTCCAGCCGGCTGAGAGGCGTTTGTTCCTGATGTCGACGCCCACTGTTTATTTGTTATTAAGCAGGCCCAGGGCGTGGCAGCGGGTCCGGCGCAATCCCTCTTTGAGACCTCGCGGTTGATTCCAAACCCGATCGCGACAAAAATCACTTTTTCTTCACCCTGCATAAACGACAGGGCTGTCATTTAGAAGCTTGTTGTCCGCCACAGGTCAATCTTGATTTTCAGCAATTGTCAATTGCGATTCCCGATTAACAACGGTGTACCACCCGCCTTCTATTTTCGCGTTGGTGCGGTATCACTGTTGGTCGGAGCTGCTTGCGGCATCGCATGGCCGCGACTCGATCTTACTCCTCTGCTTTGGCTTGCTCTTCTGCTCCCAGCAGCATTCTTCGTCTGCGTATGTGCTGCTTGGCCCCGAACTATCGACTATTGTTCAGACGACAAAACGACCGGCGGGACATCTGGTGGCAAACGCTGCCCGTCATGCGGCGAAATCAATCCCATCCGTATCTGGTCGGCGTAGTGGCGGGACAACATGGTTTTTACGCTAGTCGCTGCGCGATCACCTTTGCAGGATGGCCCAGACAATCCGGAACGGTTGTCTGGGTGTGTCAGCACAAGAGGTGCTGTCGTGATCGGCACTAACGTTCGATCCGTTTGGTTCTTGTGACATAGCAATCCAGTCGAGTGGCTGGGGGGCGAGCTTGCGAGTCTTCCAGAATGTTGAATGAACTGGGGGCTTGCTGACGCTCGGCCACCAGTCACCAGGCATTCTGATCCTTCATTCGCAGGACCAGTACATCAGATGGGACGCTGGTGCAGCGTTTGTCATCTCCTGTTAAGTTAATTTGACGGGCATTCCACTGCGTCACGCCGCCAGGTATCCTGCAGTAGTCAACGAAGTCGTCCGTTTTGAGGGACCTGCTTAAATGCCGGAACAGTTGTTTGATCGTCTGCGAGAGCTGCGACAACGCGTTCGGTACGTGCTGTGGGTTTACGGCTTCTGCTGCCTGACGGTGACGTTCTTTCTGACAACTCTTGCTGCCGGAAGTCTCGACTGGCTGTGGCATCTGGATGAAGCCGGGACGCGCGTGTCTCTCGGTTTGGGAATTCTCGGTGCTTCCGGCTGGGTTGGCTGGCGGTTTCTCTGGATACCGCTGACGACTGATTTTTCGAATGTCGAACTGGCGTCGCGGATCGAGAAGCAGAACCCGTCGTTCAACGACAGCCTGTCGAGCACGGTTCAGTTTCTGGAGTCGGACCAGGACGAGCGGATCGGTTCGCCGAAACTTCAGCAGCAGGTGATTGCGCAAACACTGCTTCGACTTGATCAGATCAACGTCGAACGGCTGATCGAAACGCGTCCTGTGCAGAAAGTCGCGACGTGGGCCGTCGCCACGTGCGTGCTGGTCGCCGCGGTGGTAGGGTTCAATCAGGCCGATGCTGCAACGGCGATGAGTCGTCTGTTGTTTCCGTTCTCGTCGACACCCTGGCCGCGAGACGTGGAACTCCAATTTGTCGATCAGGACTTGCGACCTCTGGCTGCCAGCTTGAACGGCGTTCTGACGGTCGTGCAGGGGGAGACGCTGGAGCTGTTCGTTGAAAATCAGCGAGGAGCCTTGCCGGCGGATCTGACCTTCGTGCATCGACAGTCTAACGGAAAAGTCATTCGCGAGCCGATGCGGCAATCGACGTTATGGGACAGCAACGGCGTCGCCCGCGAGATTGGTGGAGCGAGCCTGCACGTGACGAATGGTCCGTTGTTTTTCTGGGCTCGCGGCGGAGACGGCGAAACGGTGCCGCTTCAGGTGGACGTCGTGCCGCCGCCGCGAATCGACGGGCTTCATGTTTCTGTAACGCCGCCGACTTACACAGGTCGGAAAATGCAGTCGCAGGCCGATGGCGTGGGGCACGTCGAAGGCGTGGTTGGAACGAAGGTTTCGTTGATGGCTCACAGCAACAAGCTGCTGGAGTCTGCGACGCTGTATCGAAAAGATGCCTCGCCCGAATTGCTTACCGTCTCGCAGGACGGGCTGAACATTTCGGGCGAGTTTTCGCTGAAAAAGCCGGTGAATGGTTCGTGGTGGCTGGTGCTGAAAGATCGACACGGCTTCGAAAGCCCGGACGCAACCCGGTATGACCTGCGAATTTCTGCGGACAACGTGCCGACAGTCACGATTGAAGCACCTGCCACAGATCAGCTGGTGACGGCTGTCGCCAAAGTTCCGTTTCGCGTGCTCGTGCGGGACGACATTGGAATTCGCTCGGCATGGTTGGCGTACAAACCGTCGCGTCCAGGAATTCGTGAGCCGAAGTTTGTTGACGGTGTCATCGTCAGTGAGGGGCCGGATGATCGATCGCTCCAGGCCGACCCCGCCTTACTGAATTCCGATGCGCAGAATGCCGATGCCACAAAGCCCGGGCGGCTGTCCCTGTTTGATTCAGAAGACCGGCCTGATCAGATCCGATCGGAATTTGTCTGGGATCTGACACCGTACCACTGGCAGCCGGGAACGCAGATTGTTGTTCATGCTGAAGCCTCGGACTGGTACGACCTGGGCGGTGATCATTTCGGAACGAGCAATCCTCGGACTCTGATCATTGTCAGTGAGCAGGAAAAACGGTCCGAGCTGACTGATCGGCAGGCCGCGTTGCTACTGGATCTCGAACGGGCGACGGCGACCCTGGAGTCGGCTCATCAGAATATGAACGAGCTTAAACTTCAGCTCGAAGAGGCGGGCAGTCTTCGTCCGGAAGATCACGACGTCCTCAAAAGAGTCGAACTTGACCAGCGACAGGTTCAATCGCGTCTGACCGAAGGCAGTGGCAGTCTTCAGGATCAGGCAAAGACGATTCAGCAGGAGCGCTCGAACAATGCCGTTGAAGATGCGGCTTCGAAATCTCTGCTGGATTCGCTGGTCGGCGAGCTGGAATTCTTTCGGAACGATGCCTTTCCAAAGATCGAGCAGAAGCTGACCGAAGCTCGAAAGTTAAGTAGCTCCGACAAGGAATCTGATCCTCGCCAGAAGAGGAAGCTGGAAGAAGCGCTGGATTCTGTCAGCGATGATCAGAAGGAAGCCATTCACAGTCTCCGTGGTTTGCTGAATGACCTTTCACAGTGGCGAAATGAGCGAAATCTGAATGCCGACCTGAGAAGCCTCACCAGCGACCAGCAGGAGCTGACGCAGGAGACGGCGCAAGTCGGTCAGAAAACTCTGACGCGCTCTCAGGCCGAGCTGACCGATCAGGAACGAGCCGACCTGGCGAAGCTGGCCGCTCGGCAGCAGCAAGTGGCTGACGAGGTCGATGCTTTCCGGGAGCAGCTGAAGCAAACGGTTGAGAACGCGAACGAGTCGCAGCCGGATGTCGCGGAAGCGTTCAAGGCGGCTCTGGATACCATTGAAGAAGCATCGTTAAGCGGAGAAATGCGTCAAGCGGCCAACGACCTGGGACGAAACCGCGTCGGCGACGCCGTCAGTGCTCAGCAGAAGATCATTGAGACGATGCGGAAGGTGCAGAACGAACTCGATCAGCGACACGTGACCGACACGGAAACGCTGATGAAGCGGATCGAAGAAGGGCGTCAGGATCTGGCGGCCGCTCGAAGTCTCCAGGAATCGCTGCAGAAAAAGGTCGAAGCGGCTGGTAGCCTTCCGGATCAGGCGGAACGCGAACAGCAGCTGGAACAACTTCGCCGTGAGCAGAAAAAGTTGCGGGAAGGTTTGGAAGAAACGTTGCGGAAGCTTGAGCGTCTGCAGAGTTCTGCCGCTGGGCCAGCACGTCGCGCGGCGGGGCAAATGGATGAGGCCGAGTCGGATCTGGCTACCGGCAACGCGGACGCCGCGCTGGAGAAAATCCAGGAAACGCTCGACGATCTGGAACAGGCCGAACGCGAGCTGGCTGCTGACCAGAAAGAGGTGAAAGAGCAGCTCGCACGGGAGCAGCTTGAGAAACTGGGGGATCAACTGGCGTCGTTGCTCGCGCGTCAGAAAGCGACAATTGGTGAAACGCAGCGTTTGCAGCTGGAATTTGAAGCCGCCGGAAAATGGTCGCGGGTGCGCCTGAAGTCGCTTCGAAACCTGACCGACACTCAGCAGAACCTGCTGGATGAGACGACTCTGGCGGCGGAAAACGTGGGCTCCATTCAAATCGTTGCGCTGAGTCTGCGCGGAGCCACGCGGTACATGCAACGAGCGATCGAGCAACTCGACGATCGCAACACGGGCGAGGAAACCGTCGTCGTGCAACAACGGGTTGTGCGGCGATTCGACGAGTTACTGAAGGCACTGGTGGATGACGACCCGGAAGGTAAAGAGGGATCAGATCAGCCACCGGGTGAGAAGTCAGAGGATGGCCAGCCAGCCGGACCTGAAGGCGACATCGTGACGTTGATCGCCCAGTTAAAAGTGATTCGGAGTTTGCAGCAGGATCTGGCCGACCGATTTCATTTGGTGCGTGGTCGATCCCATCCAGATTCAGACCTGACGGAGGCCGATCAGAAAGAATTGCGATCGATCGCGCAGGAACAGGCACTGATCGCTGACCTGGTTCGTGAGTTGACATCCGAATTCGGCGATCCCGAACCTGAGCCAGAAGCGGACGCGTCACCCGTCAATCCGGATGCCGCGCCAAGGCTGGAATAAGAGTGGACGAGTAGCTGAGATTCAAAGGCGACTTGATGAGTAATTTCAATAAGCAATCCAGCGGCGGGAAAACTCGGTCGACCGAACGGTCGGTGGCGGGGACGGTCCGACGGTTCGCGTCGGCAACGGCACTCGTGATTTTGTGGATGACGCCGTCAGCGTGGGCGTTCGCGTTCGATCCGCCGCCCACGTCTTCCGTTCCGAAAAGCTCGGTCGATCGTCAGGTCGAGGCAACGTCAACACCTCAGGAACAGACATCACCAGCAAAGCCGAAAGTTCGCGAGAAAGCACAAGCACGAAAACGCAATCCAGCACTCGATCGGCAGCTTCTTCGTGATCTGTTGCCGGATTTGCCGCCTGCCCTCGGTGTTCCTTCCGAGTCTCCGGATGTTGAGAAGAAGACGGCAGTGGAACCTCGAAGCCGGATTCCGTTTGCTGATGAGCTCGACGAAACGGTTTATTCGATGCGTGAGGTCAGCCGGCGTCTCGACACGATGGAACTGTCTGACGAAACCGAGAAACTGCAGTCCGGAATCGTGACGAATATCGACGCTCTGATTGAGAAACTCCGAAAGTTGCCACCGCCGTCTGCATCCGACCCATCCGACAAGGAAAAGTCTGA
>JABMPE010000386.1 GCA_013203845.1 Rhodopirellula sp.
GGCTCAGGCTCAGGCTCAGGCTCAGGCTCAGGCTCAACCGGCAGCCGCGGGGCCACGAAAGAACAAATCGACATCCCCAGCGTGCTCTTCACCGGCTCGAAGATCGAGATCATGCAGCAGTTGATCGCGGAAGAACCCGACGCATCGTAGGCGTCCATCACACTTAAATCCATTTCCTATCAGGATGTTGTCATGTCTAACCGTTTCTTCAAACCATCCATCATTCCCGTGCTTCTGGCATGGAGTGCGATCACTGCAGGGATCGCTTTCGCCCAGGAAGCGAAGCCGAAAAAAAACGATGAGAAATCTTACATGCCCGTGGTGATCGACAAGGGTTTCGAGACGATCCACAAAGAGGACGCGGCGCAGAAGGAGCAGGTTCTCAAGCAGCAGCGGCAACTGCTGGAAGAGCGTTACGATCTCCGCGACGGTCCCGCCGAGGCCAAGGCGTCCGGCGGTCGCAAGGCCTTGCAGGAGGGCGTGCGCGTCAAGCTCCCCCAGGACGTGACCTGGCAACAGTTGGCCGAGATGACGCCCGAGGAAATCAAGACCAGGAACCTCTTCCCGATGGGCTTCCGCCCACTGCCGCACGTCAAGCACGCTGTCGGCGGCATGGTCTTCCCCGAACATCAAATCAAGGCGATGCTTGACCTGGAGAAACGCGACCTGGCTCGGTTCGATGTGGCCTTCGACTTGCCTGGCCACCTCATGCCCGAGTTCCCACCGCCGATCTTTCTGACCTCGCGGCCCGACCTCGGCGATGTCTCGCAAGGAAAGGTGCTGTCGATCAAGAACTACTACCAGTTGCTCCACGGCAAATTGACGCCGGTGCAGTTGGAAGGTATGCGTCTGCTCCTGACTCCGTTCCCGCAACAGCAGTTCAACGCGACGGAAGACCGCAAGGTGCTGGAACCGAGCCTCGGCGTCACCTGTCTGGATTGTCACGTCAACGGCCACACCAACGCCGCGTTCCACCAGAACCCGGACACCCGCCCGCAGCAGAGCCGGTTCCGCCTCGACACGGTGAGTCTGCGCGGCATGTACAACCAGCAGATTCATGGTGCCAAACGCAGCTTGCGCTCGGTCGAAGACTTCACCGAATTCGAGCAGCGCACCGCCTACTTCGATGGCGATCACGTCATCGCCGCCAAGAAGGGAGTCCACCTGCCCGACCGCAGTTCGCAGGTGTCGATGATGGCGCAGATGCAGAACCTGTTCGACTTCCCGCCCGCGCCGAAGCTCGACGAGTTCGGTCGGCTCAAGCCGGAGATGGCCAGCAAGCTCGAACTCAAGGGTCAGGAGGTCTTCTTCGGCAAAGGCCGCTGCGCCGAGTGCCACCCGGCACCGTTCTATCTGGATAACAAGATGCACGACCTGCATCTGGGGCGTTTTTACGAGACCGAAGTGATCGCCGACCAGCGGAACATCCCGGACGGGCCGATCAAGACCTTCACCCTGCGCGGCATCAAGGACTCGCCGCCCTTCCACCACGATGGCCGCTTGCTGACTCTGGACGACTCGGTCGAGTTCTACAACATCGTGCTGCGCTTGAAACTGACCGACGATGAGAAGCAGGCGCTGGTTGCCTTCCTGCGCTGCCTTTAACCAAATCGACAAACCTACCGGAGGATTCAATGCTCATATGTTTTGAAGCACCAGTCAGTGGAGGTCAACTTCCTCCGCGAGCCAATGGGAAGTGGCGAGGCGAAAAGCACTCTCGGTCGAATCAAGCCGATCTCGCAGCGGCGTCCGTGGAGCCTCGTCCCCAGCCAAATCCCATTTCGCAGCCGGCGCCGCCGCGTCCGCCGGGGGCGCCGATTCCGCGACCGTACCCGATGCCCAATCCTTTGCCACTTCCCTTACCACCGCCGATGCCAAGCCCGATCTATGCGACCCACATGGAGAGCCTTGATTCACTCGGTGATCGATTTTCGACAGTGCAGTCTGAATTTGCCCAGCATGGCCGGTTTGCCACAACCAAAGAGAATCGGCAGACCACGCCGAATGATGCGCGCACGGCACGCGTCTCTTTCTCTGTAAGACTCTAATTGGACAGCGCCACTTTGCATGAAATGTCACCTCTCCCGCTTGCGGGAGAGGTGATCAACTCGAAAGTGACGCTTTCCAACTAAATGGATCAGACTGGGATGAGTGTTGATGTGCCAACAACGGGAACTGGAGCAAACATGAAGCGGCAAGCGACGGCATGGCGCTTCGCCCCGCCTGCATGTACGTTGCGGGCAATCGTCGACCGTTGCTATGGGTTGCTGCCAACCGTGGTGATGATCGGTTGTGTTTGCAGTGCACTGACCTCGTCGCTCATGGCGCAAGAGCCAGTCGAAAAGGTCGACGCACCGAAGAAACAATCCGCCCCCGGCAAAGAAGATCTTTCCCCGGCACCAGCAAAGGTGGATGTCAAGCCTCTCGCGCGCGACGAGGAGATCCGCACGCGACTTCAGAGCGTCCTCGATGCCACGGGCTGGTTCACCGACCCACAGGTCCGGGTCGAAGAAGGAGTCGTCTTCCTTAAGGGCTGGTCGAAGACCGATGAACTCAAGAAGTGGGCCGGCGATCTGGCGCGCAACACCCAGGATGTCGTCGCCGTGGCCAACCGGATGGAGGTCATCGAACCGTCGGTTTGGGATATCAGTCCGGCTTGGCGCGGGCTGCTCGTTCTCTGGCGAGAATTCATTCGCTCGCTCCCCTTTTTGCTGTTCGGGCTGCTCATCCTGGCGCTCTCGGCCGGATCCGGTGTGCTGGCGACACGAGGATCGCGAGCGTTCCTTCGCCAGAAGGTCCGAGCGAATCTCCTCCGCAATGTGATTGCTCGGGGGATGGGCGTGCTGGTTTTCCTCTTCGGCGTGTACATCATTCTGCGCGTCTCCGGCCTGACGCAGCTGGCGTTGACGGTGGTCGGTGGCACGGGGCTGATCGGTCTGGCCGTAGGCATTGCCTTCCGCGACATCACCGAGAACTTCCTGGCCAGCATCTTTCTCAGCATGCAGCGTCCGTTCGAGACGGGCGACCTGGTCGAGATCGCCGGCGTGACCGGGTACGTCCAGCAATTGAACGTGCGTACGACAATTCTGATGACACTCGATGGCAACCTCGTGCAGATCCCGAACGCCACCGTTTACAAGAGCAACCTCCGCAACTTCACGACCAACGCCAACCGGCGCGAGGACTTTGTCGTCGGCATCGGATACGACGACGCGATCGGCGAGGCCCAGGAGATTGCGCGGAAAGTGTTGTCGGATCACCCGGCTGTGCTGAACGACCCCGAGCCGTCGGTGCTGGCGGACAGCCTGGGGGCATCGACAGTGAACCTGCGGGTCTACTTCTGGCTCAACGGCCGCGAACACAGCAGTCTGAAAGTACGGTCGTCGGTGATCCGGCTGGTGAAGCTCGCCTTCCAGCAACACGGCATCTCGATGCCCGACGAGGCACGCGAAGTTGTCTTTCCGCAAGGCATCCCCGTCACCATGCTCAACGGGAAACCGGGGGCGACGCATGATGTTGAGCCGGTCAAGCGACTACCAACCCAACCGCCGCGCGAAGAACTCGATGTGCCTTCCACGAAAGCGGAAGGCGGGCTCGTCAGTGAAGCCGTTGTCATCGGGGAACAGGCCCGGCACGTCAAACCGTTGAACGACGCGGAGAACCTGTTGAAGGTTCCTTCCGGCACTCCGCCCGCAGGTGAAACGGTGAAGAACCACGGCGAGAACGGAAGCGAGCCCGGCAAATGATCCTGAAACTGCGACATTGGTGGCACGAGATGCGCGGTCTAGATTCAAGAGGGTTGACGCTGCGGAGGCTTGATTTCCCCGGATCGCTGGGCTCGCATCCTGCATACCGAAAGTGCGACGGTTTCGCCAGGGCTGTGTTTTTCCCGTTGCACTTGATAGAGTCACGCCAACGATCTTCGGAAGATTAAATGAAGAGCAACCCGGCTGATTCGGGAGGCTCATCAGAGAATAAGCCGACGTGTTCGATTCCCAAAAGGGTACGGACACGTCGGCTTTTTTCGTTTTGCGAGTGACGTGGAACACGTCGCCTGGATGCGAGATGACGTTTTGTGTCCTTCGCGTCGAGACATCAGAGTCGCAGGAAAGGCCGATTGCCATGAAGAATAGGATGTTCGGTGGAATCGGTGCGATGGCGCTTGTCGAGGACGACCTCCAGATCCCCGGCACGATCGACCGTGCGACCGGCCGGATTCAATCGGCCGACCTGTCAGCCCTCGAGGTCGATGACATGAGCGATGACCTCGCGGAAACCGAGCTGCGAATGAAGGGCGAGGTCGTTGTCGTTCCCGCGGAGCAGATGCCCTCCGCCACGGCCTCTGTTTGGCTAATTAAGACTGTCTTTTTCTTCATGCACGTCGCCTGTCTGGGAGTGTTCCTCACGGGCGTGAACGTGCAGGATCTTGCGCTGTGCGGTTCCGTCTATCTGCTTCAAATGGTGGGAATCACTATCGGTTACCATCGTTACCTGTCTCACCGCTCGTTCAGGACGAGCCGCGTCTTTCAGTTCGTGCTTGCCGGGCTGGGGTGCAGCGCCGCGCAGAAAGGGCCGCTATGGTGGGCGGCCCACCACCGGCACCACCACCGGACCTCGGACACGCCCGAAGACTTGCACTCACCTGTCGCGCATAGCATTTGGCGGGCGCATGTCGGCTGGGTGTTGTCCCGCGACTCCGATGACACGGACGAGCAGTCAGTGAATGATTTGATCCGTTTCTCCGAGCTGCGCTGGCTTGACCGCTATCATTGGAGCTCGCCTTTGGTGGTGGGCGTGCTGTGCTTCGTGGCAGGGGGATGGAGCGGGCTGGTATGGGGCTTTTTCGTCAGCAGCGTTTTGTCGCACCATGCCACCTTCCTGGTGAACTCGGCTTGCCACTTGTGGGGCCGGCGGCGTTTTGCGACCGCCGATGCCAGCCGGAATAACTGGTTCGTCGCGCTGTTGACGCTGGGGGAAGGATGGCACAACAACCACCACCACTACCAGAGCAGCGCCAATCAGGGCTTTCGCTGGTGGGAGCTTGATGTGAGCTATTACCTCATCCGCCTGCTGGCGTTCGTAGGGTTGGTCTGGGACGTCCGCACGCCCCCGCCGGAGAAACTGAGTTCTGTCATTCCCTAAGCAATCAACTGTGCGCCGAAGCCGTCGCAAAGCTGGCTACGAAGGCTACCGCGATAACAAAGACATTGTCATTCCCGGTTGGAAGAATCGCTTCATGGTGACATCAACGGGCTTCCTGCCACGTTTCGCAACACGAAAGTTGGTCGGAAAGCTTCAGGGTGTGCAGGAACCAATCCAACGTCGCCCAGCCGCTTGATTGTCGGGCCAATGAACACGTGGCATCTAGTCGCTTATGGTTACACAAACATTTTAATTCCCGGAGATTCTGCAGATGACCATCACCAGCATCAATCCAGCGACCAACGAAACTATCCAATCCTTTGAGTCGATCACAAAAGACGACGTGATGGACGCGATAGGCGTTGCGCACACGGCATATCAGGATTGGAGAAAGACCACGTTCGATCAGCGCAAGGCGTGCTTACAGAAGTTTGCTGATCTCTTGCGGGCTGACGCGGACGAGTACGCTCGAACGATCACTCTGGACATGGGCAAGCGGATTTCCGAAAGCGAATACGAAATCGAATATTGCGCGAAGATCGCAGAGTTTTACGCCAATGGTGCCGAACAATTTCTGGCTGACCAGCCGATGACTGTCGACGGCGCGGATGCGTATCTGCATCACCAGCCGCTTGGCGTCCTGTTGGGGGTCATGCCATGGAACTTCCCGTTCTATCAGGTTGTACGATTCGCTGTACCCAACATCATGGCCGGCAACACCGTGATGGTGAAACACGCCAGTAACGTTCCGCAGTGCGCAGTCGCAATCGAAGAACTGTTTCGTGAATGTGGTCTTCCGGATGGCGTGTACACTAACCTCTTTATACCGACCGAATTCGTCGAAGCGATTGTCTCTGACTCGCGTGTCCAAGGCGTTTCGTTGACCGGCAGCGAACCCGCCGGTTCCGCCGTCGCTGCCGTTGCGGGCAAACATCTCAAACGCAGTGTTCTCGAACTTGGTGGCAACGATCCCTTCATCGTTCTTGAGGATGCGGACCTGGAACGCTCGATCGAACAAGCCGTGAAGGGGCGAATCACCAACGCCGGCCAGTCATGCGTTGCATCCAAACGGTTCATCGTCGTCGAAGCGATCGCGGACAGGTTCATGAAGGGTTTCAAAAAGCAGATGGAAGCCCTGAAGCTCGGCGACCCAATGGACCAGGAGACGACGCTCGCTCCACTCTCTTCTGAAGACGCCGCCGTCACCGTGCAAAAACAAGTGCAGTCGGCAATTGATGCCGGTGCAACGGTGGTCCTGGGTGGTGATCGACCTGATCGCGACGGTGCCTACTTCAATCCGACCATCCTGACCGGTGTTACGAAAAACATGCCGACCTTCGATCAAGAGATATTCGGCCCCGTCGCGACCGTGTACGTCGTGAAAGGTGAAGCCGAAGCGATCGAGCTTGCCAATGATTCGTCCTATGGCCTGGGCGGCAGCGTCTTCACTGCCGACACCGAGCGCGGTCGTCGCGTGGCCGAGCAAGTCGAGACGGGAATGATGTTCATCAATCAACCGACCCGGTCTCAAGCCGAACTTCCCTTCGGTGGCATCAAGAACTCCGGCTATGGTCGCGAGCTTTCACATCTTGGCATCCTGGAGTTCATCAATAAGAAGCTGATTCACCTCGGCAGCAAATAGTGGCGCTGCTTTCGCCCGCTCAGGGAATCAGTCAATTCACCCGTTCATAGCGAACACAACAAAAGATATTCAAGTGAATCAATACGCACCCAATCTACTATCCGAATTCCGCTGGGACGGTCTTGTCTCCCGCAATCGAGTGGTGATGTCGCCCATGACACGCGGCCGAGCCGGTAAAGCGATGACTGCTAATTCGTTAATGGCCCGGTACTACTCGCAACGTGCATCGGCCGGGATCATCATTGCCGAAGGAACGTTCATTTCCGAAGAAGCTGTCGGATGGGTCGGTGCTCCGGGCATCTGGAGCGATGAGCAAGCCCAGGCCTGGACACAAGTCCTTGACGCTGTCCATGAACATCAACGGACACCCATCTTTTTGCAACTCTGGCACGCGGGCCGTGCGTCTCACAGTGATTTCCACGATGGCGCCGTTCTCGTCGCGCCATCGGCCATTCCGATTGAAGGCGACACGGCTCAAACTCCATCGGGCGAAAAGAAGTCGTACCAAACCCCGCGAGCCTTGCGGACGGAAGAAATTCCACGATTGGTCAACGACTATCGCTCGGCCGCCGAGCGGGCGAAGACGTCGGGTTTTGACGGAATAGAAATTCACGCTGCAGGCGGCTACCTGCTGGATGAGTTTCTTCAATCGAAGACGAATCATCGGACGGACCAATATGGCGGAAGCGTCGAGAATCGTTTTCGAATAGTCCGCGAGATCATCGAGGCCTGCCAGACGGTTTTCGATAGTTCTCGAATCGGCGTTCGCATCGCGCCCAATGGCGCCTTCAACGACATGGGTTCAACCGACTTTCGAGAAACGTTCCTCTACGTCGCCAGGCAACTAAATGACTGCAATCTTGCCTGGCTGGACATTCTGGACGGCCTGGCATCCGGTTTTCATGAACTGGGCGAACCAATCACACTGACAGACGTTCGCGAGGTTTACAGTGGTCGGTTGATGGCCAATTGTGGATACGATCGCGATCAAGCCGAACAGGCTGTCGCCGATGGGCTGGCGGACATGGTTGCTTTCGGCAGACCGTTCATCAGCAATCCCGACCTGGTAGAGCGTTTCGCCAATGACTGGGAATTCAATGAGATCGCCGCGCAAGAGGTCTGGTACTCACCCGGTCCGGAAGGCTACATCGATTTCCCAACCTACCAGAAAAGCAAGAAAGAGAATCTCAGCCCGACAGCCCGGTAGGAGTAAGCGGATGCGTCTTCGTGGCGCGAGTAGGACGCTCACTCAAAACAAGTAAACAGTCCCTTCAAACATATAGAGCAATCTGATGACTACCAAAACATCGCAAGCAACGAAGTCGCAACAAGTCGTCCTCGCCTCGCGCCCCGAAGGCATGCCGACGTCATCGAATTTCAAGATGGATTCCACGGAGATCAGACCGATTGAAGAAGGCGAGTTCCTGGTCAAGAACCATTGGATGTCCGTCGATCCATACATGCGCGGTCGAATGAACGACACCGACCGCTATGTCCCACCGTTCCAAATCGACGAGCCACTCGAAGGAGGCTGCATCGGCGAAGTTATCGAGTCTCGCAACAACGACTTCAGCGAAGGCGATATGGTGCTGGGAAATCTCGGTTGGCGGGAATACTGGAAATCAAATGGCAGTAATATCACCTCGATCGACCCAACTCTCGCTCCTGCTCAAGCCTATCTCGGTGTACTTGGCATGACCGGGCTAACGGCGTGGGTGGGTTTGAATAAGATCGCCAAACTTCAACCAGGAAGCACCGTTTTCGTCTCCGCCGCGTCGGGAGCAGTCGGTTCGATCGTGGTCCAGCTTGCCAAAGCGAAGGATTGCCGTGTGATCGGCAGTGCAGGCAAACCCCAAAAGATCGAGTGGCTCAAGGAAAAGACGGGCATTGATGCCGTCATCAATTACAAAGAGACGAAAGACCTGGCCAGCGCATTGGCCAGGCTTGCGCCGGACGGAATCGACGTCTACTTCGACAATGTCGGTGGCGATCATCTGGAAGCCGCACTCGATGTTATGAATGATTTTGGTTGCTGTGTGGAATGCGGCATGATCTCGACCTACAACGCAACGGAACCGACTCCAGCGCCTCGAAACCTGTTTCGGGTCATCGCGAAACGCATTCGGATGCAAGGCTTCATCGTTCGGGACCATCTCGATGCAAAGGACGAGTTTGTCCAGGAAATGACATCGCTTATCAAAGCCGGCAAAGTGGTTTGGCAGGAATCCATCACCGAAGGTCTCGAAAACGCACCGGCTGCCTTCATGGGACTCTTTGAGGGCGACAACCTCGGCAAGCAACTCGTTCGCATCGGCTGAGCGAACGGATCGAGGTGATGACGATTACAGGTCCTGGTCAACGTGAACAACCTGGCGATCGTTTCGCCGGCTGTCTGGTTGCCAGAAAGGAGCCAAGCCTTCCACCCGAGGATCGGGTACTTCATTGCGCGTTCCGCCTGGAGCCACTTGTGAAAGGCTGCGACGATCGGCTGCGACTGTTTGCGGCGAGTCGCCAGTCGCACTTCCTCCGTGCTCGTGCGATACGGGACTTCGATGTCGAATCGCTTGCGGAAGTAAGACAGCGCGGTGGGCGTTGGATTCGTCGGGCTCAGATGACGGCACGCTTCGAACTTGTGGCGAGCATGCACCCAGCAACTTGCCTTAACCACTCCCGGTCAGAGTTTGCCGATCCGACGCTCATACTAACTGCGTTTATGAAAACCGCCGTGCTGGCGTTAATCACTGGCAACTGGTAAAGTTAAGACCAGTCGGTCGGAATTGTGGTGTCTGAGTCAACTCTGCCGACGCAAAATCAGATTTGCTGGATGACTAAATAAGGAGCAACCTGAAAGCATCAGGAGGCTCGTTAAAGAGTAAGCCGGCGTGAGCGAGTGCCTTCGGGCATTTGTTCACGCCGGCTTTTTTTTGGTGTCGACCCAAAGAAGACCGAGACAACTGTTTCCTGGAAAGGAACTTGACCATGAATGAAACGAAATCCATGACCAAAGACCCCATCTGCGGCATGGCCGTGGACGAAGCAACCGCGATCCACACCGAACGCGATGGAAAGACATTCTACTTTTGCAGCGAGCAATGCCAGCAAAAGTTTCTGTCCACACCCGCCGATGCCAGGCAGGAAGAAAAGTCCGGGGGCTGTTGTGGATAACAACGCGGCGAATCAGGGCGCAATTTCCGTGGCTGCCAGCCGGATTGCGGTTCGCGATATTCGCACGGAAGAAGAACTGACGATTGCCCGCGCGGCGAGCCGTACGCTTGGGCTTAACATCGCCAGTGAAGAAATCCATGCCGATCAGGCGAGGAAATACATCTTTCGGCTCGTTCTGTTTTCGGCGCGAGCTCCTCCGATAGTTCACAGCAGGTTTGTACCCCGAATCGCATCCGCCCCATCAGCGCAAAAAAAAAGGCGTCCATGCAGATCGCGATGCGCCTGACTTTTCAAACACGCTGTCAGCGCAACGCGAACAGCGAAACAATAAACGAACAACAAAACAACAACGAAATCCCAAAAGAAAGCAGACGAACATGAAAACTCAATCGAATTTGAACCTCGCCATCTGTTCCAGCATCGCCCTGGCATTGGCCCTGGCCATCTGGTCGCCAATCCAGCCGCAAGCTGCCGAGCCTGCGGATGGGAAAAAGATGGACAGCAAAATGATGGAACGCTGTAAGGAGATGACGGAACAAAAACAGAAGATGATGGCAGACATGAAAGCACAGGACGCCGAACTCACTGAGGCAGTCGCCAGGTTGAACAGCGCGCCTGAGGACAAAAAAATGAGCCTGATGGCCGGCGTCATCACCCAGATGGTGGAGCAGCGGACTGCCATGCATACGCGAATGGCAAAGATGCAGGATGGGATGATGGAACACATGATGCAGCACATGCAGACGGGCAAGGAGTCCATGGCACAGTGCCCGATGATGAAGGGAATGAAGGGCATGCACAAAAACGCGAACACCACCCCCAGGGAAGATCGCAAGGAACAGAAGTGATTGCTGATCGCCCCAACACACCGCAGCACAATTTCCAAGCCAGCCAGGCAGGAAACCCCGGACACTGCACATCCCATGCAGATTCCAGCCTGTCCTGGAGGCGGTTGGGGCGGTTCTTTGCGTTCACAGTATCAGCGAGTTTTGTTTTGAATGAAATCTGGGAAATGGCACAAATGCCCGCCTATGTTGAAACTGCCGGTCATACGTGGACCAGCACGCTCGGTCTTTGCACGTGGGCGGCGGTGGGTGATGTGGGAATCATCCTGGGTATTTACGCAGCGGCTGCTTTGTCCGCCGGCGATTTCGGATGGGGTTTGCACGGTCGCTGGAACACTTACATCACCGTGGCTGTTTGGGGGCTGGCTTATGCGGCGTTGGTGGAACATGCGGCGCTGGCATCCGGACGGTGGTCTTACACAGACAGCATGCCTGTGGTTTCCATTCCTGGAGCGGGACTGTGGCCGCTTCTCCAAATGACAATGCTACCTCCGCTCATATTCGTGTGTGCTCAGTGCTGGGCTGGTCGCAGTGCAACTAAGGGGGCTTCCTGATGAACCATATGAACGGCTGGGGAAATGGTTGGATGGGCGGAGGAATGTGGCTTTGGACGGTGATCGGTGTCCTGGTGGTCGTCCTGCTGGTCGTCGCGATCAACAAGCTGTCCACAAAATAGAAGTACTCGCACGTTCTCGACCCGTCTGTGAAATCAACTGTTATGCATCAAGGAAAACCAATGCTGATCAAATTATCGACTGACAAAACTGTGAGTGACGCGGCAGCGGCCCTGCAGGCGAATCACTTTGGTGTCATGCAGGTTTACAACCTCAAATAAACCATAATGAAGAAAGCCGTGGCGCGAGAAGTGGAAGCCACGATTCTTAAAATCATGGAAGAAGCTGCGGCAGAATGATTAGTGGCCTGTGAAGTCCCCGATCATCCAACTCCCGGTCAAAGCACTTAATTCGAATCAACGTGAAAGCCGGAATTAAGAGACGGTCACAACAACACCCGGGAAAGGAACATGACCATGAATGAATCGAAATCCATAACCAAAGACCCCATCTGCGGTATGACCGTGGATACATCAACCGCCCTCCACTCCGAACGCGACGGAGAAACATTCTACTTTTGCGGCGAGCAATGCCAGCAAAAGTTTCTGTCCACGCCCGCCGGTGTCCAGTCGGAAGAGAAGACCGGAGGCTGTTGTGGATAACAACACGCGAACTACAGCCTCATCGGCGAGGCTGAACCCCATGCGTCTGGGCTTCGGATTCGGCGCGACCGTGGTCGTGTTCTACCTCGGCTGCATGCTCACGATGGCCATCGTACCGCGTGAGCAGACGGTGTTCTTATTCAATAGCCTGTTACACGGATTCAACGTCGATTCAATTCTAAACACCCACGTGCCCATCTCTCAGGTCGCAGTGGGCCTGGTCGCCACGTTCATCGTGGGATGGTTCGCGGGGGTCTTGATCGCGGGGATATACAATCGGAGTCTCGGCATGGAGAAAGTTCAATAGTATGGAAGGTGCCCCCGACAGAACTGCGAAATACCAGGCGGACAGCCTCTCGCTGATCGGCGCCATTGCCCTGGGGACTGGCGTGATGATTGGCGCCGGAATTTTTGCGCTGACCGGCCAGATGGCGGAGATGACCGGGAGCCTGTTTCCTCTGGCGTTCCTTTCATCCGCGCTGGTCGTGTCGCTCAGCGCCTACTCCTACGTCAAATTATCCAATGCCTACCCGTCCGCCGGCGGCATCGCCATGTATCTGGAGAAAGCGTATGGAAAAACTCTGACCACCGCCTTTCACGCCCTGTTGATGTATTTTTCCATGGTGATCGCCGAGAGCTTTCTGGCACGGACCTTCGGATCCTACACCTTGCAACTGTTTGGCATCGACGACAGCAGCGTGCTGGTTCCCGTGCTGGGGGGCGGGCTGTTGCTGGTGGCCCTGGTGATTAATCTGTCCGCCACCGGTTTGATTGAGAGGGTCGCCTCGACGCTCGGCTTCATCAAGATTGGCGGCATCGTTCTGTTTGGCGTGGTCGGCGTACTGGTGGCCGACACGGTGGAAGTGAATTTCTCGGCGTCGGATCCCGGTGCATCGCTGACCGGTTTTCTCGGAGCGACGGCGCTCGGCATTCTGGCCTTCAAAGGGTTTACCACCATCACCAACAGCGGTTCGGAATTGAAAGACCCGCGCCGGAACCTGGGCAGAGCCATCATGATCTCAATCGCCCTCTGTGTAGTGATCTATGCGTTGGTGGGTTTTGCGGTCTCCAGCAACCTGTCGCTGGAAGAGATCATCGCAACGCGCAACTACTCGCTGGCTGCCGCGGCCAGGCCGGCACTGGGCGAATACGCGGTTTGGTTCACCGTGCTCCTGGCCATGCTGGCCACTTCGGGCGGCATCATCGCCAGCGTTTTTGCGGTGTCACGGATGCTGGCCATGCTGACGGAGATGAAGCTGGTTCCCCACAGCCACTTTCACATGCCGGGCAGCATCCAGACGCATACGCTGGTCTATACGATTGTGCTGGGATTGCTGCTGACGGCGTTCTTTGACCTGTCCCGCATCGCGGCGCTGGGCATCATCTTTTATCTCATCATGGACATTGCCATTCACTGGGGTGTGCTGCGCCACCTGAGAAAAGAGGTGGGTGCCAATCCCGTGATTCCGGTCATGGCCATTGTTCTGGATCTGATCGTCCTCGGCGGCTTTCTCTGGGTCAAAGGCGTCTCGGATCCTTTGGTCCTCATCGTGGCAGCAGCGGTCATGGCGGCGATTCTGATCACGGAGTTTTTCTTTCTCAGGACACATCAGTCTGAGGGCCAGCCGGACCATAAGCATTCCGGCGGACCTCTCCCGGCAAACAGATGAAAAGAGAAGGACGTGTATACATATGAAGAATTACATCCACTTCCGGAAAGTTACGCTCTCGCCCGCCCGGCAAGGGTGGTTGACGCTTGTGGCCATGACGCCGATGGCCGCGTGCTATTCGGCGATCAAGGCGGGGCTGGGGTTCGGACCGTCATTGCGGTTCGTGGGCTTGCGCACGCTCGTGGGCGGCTTGGCGTTTCTGCTCGTGCTGGTGATTCAGCGAAAGCCGCTGTGCCGGAGGCACGTCTGGCCCGCTGGAGCCTGCCGCTGGGATTGGTGGCCACCACCCTGACTTTCAGGGCGATGTTCGCCAGCTCGACCTATAGTGGCGCGGGTATAGGCTCCGTTCCGGGCAACACCCAGACGTTCGTCATCACGCGGATCGTAGCAGTCGGGGAAACGAAGTGGCAGCGCGGTATGGCGACGTTCTGCAAACTGTTCACGATAGCAAGAATCCAATACTTCGAACACGACGAAGCAGCTGCGGCGCGGAGCTGGTTGAACGAAGCATGACGGCTTGGCCGCCAATTCCTGGGCAAGCACCAATCAAGTGGACGCCACTCAGATCGGCGCGCTGAATGTGCGGGTTGACGATCGTCCGACGGATGTCTACCCGGACGGTTCCGAGATCGAGTTCACGCTCTTCTGGAACGAAGCACAGCGCTGGGAACGGGTAAACTACTCTGTAGCGGTACACGAACCAAAGCACGGAAACGCCGGTGATGCTGACAAATCTCAAAACAATTTTGCCGGGCAAGAGAGCGTGGCCGAACTCCGATAAAAAGTTGGTTGCTGAGAGAGTTCAGCCCGACAGAATTGGACGCAGCCCAGCCGGCTGGGGACAAGCGTGAAATATGCTGCGGCTCTTTCCGCTTGTCATACAATTTATCATTATTGGCTCCCGCCCACTTGTATCGCCAACCGCATACCGTAGAATGACGACTGTCGAGGAAAGGAATAGACAACCTTTCCCCGGCAAATGTTTCGGATGACTAAATAAAGAGCACGCTGGACCTTCCAGCGGGCTCGTTAAAGAGTAAACCGATGTGACGAAGCACCTGCGGGTGTCCAGCCACATCGGTTTTTTTTGTGCGCAAGTGTTGCGGAATCTGCTCTATGAGTCTTTTGTAGGGGAAGTCTGCTACGTCCACCCACATCGAAACAGAATACCAGCACATCGGAAAGACGCAGCGGGAAAACGCTCGCCAGCAGCCTTCCCCCCAGCGAAGAAATACTTATTGAAGTCGTCGGACGACTGGATTAAGGGCAACCCCGGCTAATGCCTGGAGGCCCGTAAAAGAGTAAGCCGACGTGGTACAGCGCCAGTGGGTGCCTGCGCCACGTCGGCTTTTTTGTGACTACGAGCGAGGATCGTAAAAGCCGCCTGCAACAGGGAATTCGTGATGTTAGTGGTATCGCGAAAGGCATCGGGAAGCGGTGGTCCTGGCAATGTAGACGCGGCCTTGAATTGTGAATCGCGTGCCCTGATGGCACATCGCCACCAGGGCGCACACCATATTTTTATGGAGAAACCGACCATGTTACAGTTGGCTGTCTTTTGTCTTGTTATCGCGATCATCGCGGCCGTTCTGGGCTTTGGCGGAATCGCCGGCTCGTTCGTGGGAGCGGCGAAGATCATGTTCGTCGTTTTCCTCGTGCTCGCGGTGCTGTCCTTCTTGTTCGGTGGGAGGCGCAGAAGAGGAATCTAAGGGTAAATCGCAACAAGTTACCGACGGAATATAACCATCAACCGCACGAAAACCGCCGGACAGCATCTGTCGGGCATGTTTAAGAGAACTGTAGTTACCTGGAGCCAAATTTATCTCGCGCGTTGCGGGATGGAGTGACCCTGGCAACAACTGCTCCGTCGATCCTGCACAACGCACGGACGCAACACTCATGTTCAAGGCGGCCAGTGACGCCGCTTTGGGGGAGTTTATGGTCAAGGTGAAAGGCCATACGGCCAGCAGCGGCGCCGACTTTACGAAAGAGTTCAAGATGACCGTGGCCGAAAAGTAGTCGCAACCTGCGTACTGTTGTCGGTCTGTTTAGGGTCATTGCGATATTTATTGTTTCAACCAAAGCGAAGGAGACACTATGAGTACTATTGTCTTGATCATTGTCTTAGTTCTGCTGTTCGGCGGGGGTGGTGGCTATTTTTGGACCCGCCGACGAGTGTGAGGAGACACCAGGCCAGGCTGAAGGGAAGGGCTACTTCGCCGGTAACGGCGCTGAGGGCCAGGCTGAAGCCTGTGCCATGCCCGCGAATAGGAAACTCTGTTGGTGATTGAGGAACGTAACCTCAATCACCGACCGAGGGACGCATCTAAGGGTAAGAAGTCGGTAACAGGGGCTGTATGTCTCCAGGAGCCAGGAATGAGTATGCAACGGATTATCGGTCTGGTTGTGTTAGCAGTCGGCGTCGCGCTGGTGTTTTTCGGATACAACGCCTCCCAGTCCGTGGGTGAGCGGGTTATTGAAGGCGTCACAGGCCACTTTACCAATCAGACGATGTGGTTTCTGATCGGCGGCATCGCCACCATTGTGGGTGGGTCCGCTCTGATCCTCTCGGGCGGTCGGCGCGTTTCGGAGTAATCTTCGAAGAGATCAGCATCGTCGGAGTTTCGCTGATACCCGAGCAAGAGCTAGCGACCGACGAACTGCAGCATAAATACCTCAGCCACCGCCGCTCGCTGAATGATGACAGAATCCGGCGCACGGATCTTCGGGTCCACTGCCTCGCTGGCATGCACGACAAGTTCCGGGCACAAGTGGCCGAATCGACAGAGATCGCGAAGGGCACCGCTGGTCGGCGTAACAAGCCGGCCGGTTCGGCACGAAGTTCATGCATTTGGGCTGAGCGACTATTGATTTTTCATCCTATTGAAACACGAGGCAAAAAAATGACACAGGAAATTAATGTGCTCACCATCGAATCATTGGCCGAGTTGGCATCAGTCCAGCAGACGCCGTGTCTCTCGCTTTACCAGCCGACCCATCGGAGCCGGCCCGAGAATCAGCAGGACCAAATCCGATTTCGCAATTGTTCGGCGACAATTAGCCTCTCGGTTTAGCGACAATTAGAATTCCGGTCTGGTTCCAGGAAGATCGTTACGGTGAAGGCTTCGTTTTGGCGTTCTTCGCCGTTTCCACGCGGTAGCTGGGGA
>JABMPE010000387.1 GCA_013203845.1 Rhodopirellula sp.
GAGCGGGGCACGACTGATGTAACTCAGCGAATCATGCATCCAGCCCATATCCCACTTCATCGTGAAACCGAGGCCGCCGGTAAACACCGGTCGCGACACGCCGCCCCAGGACGTCGATTCTTCCGCGATCATCAGGATGCCGGGGTACTCACCGTGCAACTGCGTGTTGAGTTCCTTCAGGAAACTCACCGCTTCAAGGTTCTCGCGACCGCCGTGTTCGTTAGGAACCCATTCGCCGTTTTCGCGTGAGTAGTCCAGGTAAAGCATTGATGCGACAGCGTCGACGCGCAGTCCGTCAATGTGGTAATTCTCGATCCAGAATCTGGCCGACGCGGTCAGAAACTCACGAACTTCGCTGCGGCCGTAGTTGAAGATGTAAGTCTGCCAGTCCGGGTGATAGCCCTTCCGAGGATCTTCGTGTTCGTACAGAGCCGTTCCGTCGAAACGAGCCAGCCCGTGCGCGTCTGATGGAAAGTGAGCGGGCACCCAGTCGACGATCAGCCCGATGCCGGCCTCATGACACTTGTCGACAAAGAACCGAAAATCGTCCGGCGTCCCGAACCGACTTGTCGGAGCCATGTAGTTGGTGACCTGGTAACCCCAGGAGCCGTCGAAAGGAAACTCCGAAACCGGCATCAGTTCAATGTGGGTATAGCCAAGCTCCTGGACGTACGAAACCAGCTGCTCACCGAGTTCCCGATAGTTGTGATACCGTCGGTCATCCCACGGACGCTTCCACGAAGCCAGATGCACTTCGTAAATCGACACGGGCTGTTCCAGCCAGTTGGAGCGGACTCGGTCAGTCAACCATTTCTCATCTTCCCACTGATACTGCTGGAGGTCGTAAACAATCGCGGCGGTCTTCGGCGGAACTTCTGTGTAAAAGGCAAACGGATCTGACTTGTTGAGCAACTGCCCGTCTCGTGTTCGGATGCTGAATTTGTAAGCAGTGCCGTGCGTTGCTCCCGGAATAAATCCATCCCAGACGCCCGAGTCGCTGGAGTTCAACCAGTCCTGGCCGTGCTGCCAGCCGTTCCCGTCAGTGAGTACGCAGACTTCAGTCGCGTTCGGAGCCCAGACTCTGAATCGCGTTCCGGCCACTCCATTGCGTTTGCCAACGCGCGCCCCAAGTAATTCGCTCATGATCTTAAACTCTACTGTTGAAGACTCTTCGCCGACCGCACGCGTCTCGCGCCACGGGCCCTGTCAAACGTTGAAACCGTCCTGCAACCATCGTACCGCAACCTCTATTCATCGCAGGCAGCCTGACTATGCCGGCAGATGATCGAATGACGCCATCTGCGGCACGACGACAATCCCTGACTCCGTCACGGTGAACCCGCGAGCTTCGTCGGCGTTTCGATCAATCCCGATTTCGGCGCCCTCTGGAATTACAACACCGCGATCAATGATCGCACGTCGCACCTTCGCATATCGACCGATCTTGACGTCTGGCAGGATGATCGATTCCTCAACCGTCGCCCAGCTGTTGACTCGCACGCCTCGTGACAGAACACAGCGGTTAACGCGACCGCCCGACACGACGCATCCGCTGCTGACCATGCTGTCCAGCGCATGGCCCATACGTTGCGGTTCTGATTCGCTGGCAGGCGTCTGAAACACGAATTTTGGCGGCGGCAACGGAGGGAAGTAGGTGCGAATCGGCCAGCTCTGATCGTACAGATCAAGCGATGGAGTCGTCGCAATCAGATCCATATTGGCTTCGAAGTACGCGTCCAGAGTTCCCACGTCGCGCCAGTAAATGGCTTTTCCAGTTCGTGAGTCCTCGAACGGAAACGCCTGAACTCTGTGCGTGTTAATGATCGAAGGGATGATGTTCTTACCGAAGTCCCGCGAACTGTCAGAATTCGTGGCGTCCTGACAGAGCTGCTCCAGCAGAAAGTCTGTTTTGAAAATGTAGATCCCGGTTGATGCCAGCGCACGAGCAGGATCGCCCGGCATGGCCTCGGGTGATTCCGGTTTCTCATTGAATCGCGTAACTCGGCGATGTTTGTTGATCGACATCACACCGAACTCACGCGCTTCATCCAGATTGACCGGCAGACAGCCGATGGTGGCGTCGGCGTTTGTTTCGAGGTGATTTCGAATCATCTCGCGGTAATCCATCGTGTAGATGTGATCGCCCGAGAGGATCAGAATGTGCTCTGCAGAATGCTGCTCGATTGAGTAAATGTTCTGGTAGACGGCGTCGGCTGTGCCCATATACCAGTCTTCACTGAGCCGCTGCTGAGGCGGAAGAATGTCGACGAACTCGTTCAGATGCCGATTCAAAAACCGCCAGCTCTGGTTGATGTGTCGATCCAGACTGCCAGACTTGTACTGAGTCAGAATCAGCATCCGCCTCAGATTACTGTTAATACAATTCGACAGGGCAAAATCGATAATCCGGTAGATACCGCCAAACGGAACGGCAGGCTTGGCCCGCTCGGTCGTGAGCGGTTCCAGGCGAGAGCCTTTTCCCCCAGCCATGATCAGGGTCAGCACTTTGTTAGTCAGTTCAGTCACTGCGTTGTCTCCTGCGGTGTCTCGTAACATCTGAGACAGATATCGGCATGATCCAATGCCGATGTGGCCGGGATTTACCGACACTCGTTACGAACTCGATTGCCGCAGATGATTCTGCATTCTGCCCGCAGAAGCAACAGTCCTGGATCCAGAACGATTGACGGGACGCTTTCCTGCCAGTTTCGACGATTCTGTAGAATTTCGATGAATCTTCGACCACAGGCGACTTTGTCGATTCCGATTTTTGGTGCCGATTCTTATCTTTCGGCCCGCTTCTTGCATTCGTCTCACGGAACGGGACAAACGCTCGCAAGAGAACGCCGATTGCACAGTTTTTCGGCAGCGTTGCCAGAGTCCTGTCCAGCAAGTGTGATAGAGAATCGGCATCGACCCCCAAACTTACAATCCATGATGCAACGATCAACCGACTCTGCCGTCGATGAAGAGCGGTGATCAGCAACCAGCAGGAATCGAGTCTAACATGAGTGTTTCTTTGACAATGGACTGTCCAGCCGCCATCGGAACTGAAATTCAGGAGTGCATGGAGCAATTCCTCAAGTCTCGCATGCCGACCGTTTCGCGAGAGGTTGAGTGTAAATTCAAAGAAGGCATGCTGCTGATTCGAGGCAAAGTCGTCTCTTATTACGCCAAGCAACTCGCCCAGGAATACGCCCGACAGCTTCCGGGCGTTGAGCACGTGGCCAATCATCTGACCGTCGAAAAAGCCGCCTGAGCCGCAAAACTGCACAATCGCTAAAGTGCTGAGAAGTCACAACCGGGCGTGCTTACACGTCACAGACACTGGCGGCGTGACGCAGCGCGGCGACAGGATCGGCCCAGGTCGGAATAAATTCCTGAGCGACAAAACCCTGGTAGCCGGTTTCCAGAATCGCCTGCATGATCGGTGGGTAGTTGATTTCCTGAGTGTCGTCGAGTTCTCCTCGACCAGGATTTCCTGCCGTGTGGTAGTGGCCAATCACGTCTTTGTACTGACGAATTCGACGGATCACGTCTCCGTTCATGATTTGAACGTGGTAGATGTCGAACAGCAGTTTCATGTTGGGCGATCCGACCTGCTCGATCAGCTTCACGCAGAAATCGACATCATCGCCAAAATAACCAGGATGTCCCTTCATCGGGTGCGATCCATCGCGTGAATTGAGATGTTCCAGGCACAGATTGATGCGTTTCTCTTCCGCGTAGCCGATTACTGACTTCCAGAGATCAACGCAGTTCTTTGCTCCCTGCTCATCCGAAATGCCTGCTTCGCGAATTCCCGTAAACGTGATGACACTCGGACAGCCAACCTCAACCGCCAGATCGATACTTGATCGCAGCTTCTCCTCACACATTTTGTGATTGGCCGGGTTAAACGGTCCGGTCTTGAAGCCATGACTGCTGACCAGCGAAATTTTCAATCCGAGTTCCCGAACGGCCGGATAATCCTTCGGCGAGATCCCTTCAATGGCTTCCAGCCCGATCTCGCGGCAATGCCTGGCCAGTTCGACAGCGTTCATCGGCTTGAAACACCAGCCCATGACCGACTGCCGTATCCGCTTGTTCGAAATCTGAAAATCGTCGGCGACCGAACCTTGTGGAGCCTGTGCAGTCGCCGACCGGCCAGCGACGAACAGTCCCGCCGCGCCGACGACACTCAGCATTTCGCGTCGAGTCTGAGTCATCCCGGGTGATCCTTGTTGCCTTGCAATTTTACCTGCCGTTGAAATCGTCATCAGACGAGCCCGTTCAGCGTACCTGTCGCATCCCGAAACGCGTCCGTTTCCAAACCCATCTTTTGAATATATGTCAGCAGCAGATTCGACAGCGGCGGATGATTGTCCGGATCGAAGGCCAGATGCTGCCCCTGTTTCAGACCAAGACCTCGACCACCAGCGGTGATCAGTGGCAAATCCTTCGGCGAGTGGCCGCCCCCATCCCCGCTATTCATCCCGGATCCCAACAGGATCAACGTGTGGTCGAGCATGTTTCGATCGCCGTCCTGAGTCGCTTTCAGAAACTCCATAAACCGCCCGAGTCGCGACAGATGGAAACGGTCGATCTGCCCGAGCCGTTTTAACATCCCGGCATCGCCGCCATGATGCGACAGCTCATGGTGGTTCTCTCCGCCGCCGCCATACCCGCCAGCTTCGCGCGACCACTCGAACGAAATCACTCTTGTCGTGTCGGTTAAAAACGACAGGTAAGAAAGTTCGAGCATCACATCAATCCACATCGGACGATCGTGAGCGTTGTGAGACTGCATGGAAAGTTGCAGGTCCCGCTCGGGAACTTCCGGCTTGGGAATATCCACCCAGTCTTCCAGTCGCTGCACGCGTTCTTCGGTTTCGCGGACCGACGACAGATACTGGTCGAGCTTCTTCTGGTCAGTCTGGCCAAGCTTTGTTCGCAACGTTCTGGCTTCGCCAAGCACGCTGTCGAGCACGGATTTTTTGACAGCGTACCGTTTCAACGTGGCCTGTCGGTCCGCCGAACTTTCCGGAACGAACAGACGATCAAACAAACGCCGCGGAGAATTCTCGGCCGGAATCGGCGTTCCGCTTCTGTCGAAGGAAAGCGTATGACTGTGTCCCGCCGAGCCGGTTCCCGAGTTATCCGAAAGCTGCAACGAAGAAAACCTCGTCTGCTTGCCGTGCAGTTCCGCGGCCACCTGATCAGCCGAAATCGAGTTGGCGTAATCGCTGCCCGGAACGGCCTGCAGGTCCGCGCCGGTCAACCAGGTGTCGGCCCCGCTGTGCCCGCCTTTGGAAGCTGGATGTCCAAGCCCCGAGATCACCGAGAAATCTTCCCGATGATCTTTCAATACTTCCAGGGTCGGCGAAAACGTGTAGCTGCTCCCCTGCCCCGTCGGCTTCCACTCGGACATGTTGACGCCGTTGGGAATGTAGCAGCAGATCATCCGGGGATGTACACCGTACGACTTCTCCCACGGGCGAAACTTTGACGGAGCCGCACTGGCCCGAGGAATCATGGCGTCCAGCAATGGCAGACTCAGACAGGTTCCGAGTCCGCGTAACACGTGCCGCCTGGACAGCGGCTGATTCCTAAACAAGGCCATGGCAAGTTTCCTCAAACAGCAACGTCGATCAGAATCTCAACAGGCTGCATTATTCGGCTTCGTACGGCTGTGCCAAACGGAACTTCGGATTCTTTTCGAGAAACGCCGCAATCCGATCTTCCCGGCCCAATGCCACGGGAATGAAATCAAGAGCCTGCTGCAGCCGCTCGTTGGGTTCTGCACAACTGAATCGCAGGAACCCGTGCCCGGCCTCGCCGAAACATTCACCGCCCAGGCAGGCGACTCCAAAATCATCGTCGGCCCCTTCGAGCAGGTACAGAGCCAAGCCGTGACTAGTGATTCCCAGACGGTTGCAGATGGGAACCACATTCGGAAACACGTAGAACGTCGACGTTGGATCGAGTGAATGAATGCCATCGATCTGATTGAGACCTTCGGTCAGCAGCACCACTTTTTCACGAAACTTCTGCATGACTTCGTCACGTTCGACGCTGTCTTTTTCCAGAGCCGCCGCACCCGCCAACTGCACCAGAGCCGGCGTACACGACAACGTGGTGTTAACCATTTTCCCAATCGCATCCGCAATACGGTCTCCCGTAACACAGAAACCGAGACGCCAGCCGCTCATGCTGTACGACTTGCTGAAGGTGTACGCGGCGACGCACTGATCCATCATCCCCGGTTGTTCGAGAATCGAATGGTGGCGGCCTTTCCAGACCATGTGGCAGTACGGTTCGTCGCTGAAGACAGCGATATCTTTGCCTCGAACGAGGTCCGCGATATCCCGCAGGTCCTGCTCCGTCGTGATTCCGCCGGTCGGATTGTGCGGGGAGTTCAGCATGATCGCCTTCGGCGACGGATCGGTCGCCAGGAAGTTTTCAATATCCGAAACCAGTGGCCGGAACTCGTTGCTCTGCCGCAGCGGCGCGAACACCGGTCGAGCCTGTCGTCGCAGAATGTTCGGCACATAGGTCGGAAAGTACGGACTGAAAACCAGGCAGCCATCGCCAGGATTCAGGAAAGCTTCGCAGAAGAACTGCTCGAACACTTTGGCACCAGGTCCGGCGATGATGTTCGATGGCTCTGCCGGAATGTTGAATTCGTTCTTCACAAACTTCGCCGCGGCGGCACGAAACTCCGGCACGCCTGGTGAGGGACAGTAATGGCTGACGTTATTCTGAATCGCCTCAGTGCCCGAAGTCTTCGCATTCGCCGTCGAATCAAACGGGCTGTCGCCGATTTCCAGCTCAACGACGTCTTTGCCCTGAGCTTTCAACTGCTTGGCCACGGCGAGCACGGTGAAAGCGGTTTCGACGGAGAGGCTGCTGGAGAATTCACTGAGAGTTGCGGACACGATAAGGTTCCTGTGTTTGACGTTTGATACTGATCTGATTCTCGACATGACGAAAAAACGGGCCGCTGAGCGGGAGACGTTTATAATCCGCCCTGCCTCACAAATCACGTGCTCGCCATCAACTTTCACCGATCCCGCTCCCAAGGACTTTTCCCATGATCACTCGCCTGCTGCTGATCGTCTCCGTCCTGCTCGTTCTGACCAGCACGCTCGGTGCTCAGGAAAAGTCGCGGCTGGATCGCGAGGACCTGCTGAAATATCGCGACGCCGCCGGAGTCGTAAAACCGGTAACGTCGCCCGAGGACTGGAAACAGCGTCGCATGGCCATCCTTGCGGGAATGCAACAGGTCATGGGCAAATACCCCGGCACAAAGGAACGTCTTGATCCTGCGATCAAAATCGTCGACGAAGCTGACGCCGGTACCTACATGCGGCAACTGATTACTTACCAGTCAGAACCGAGCGAGACAGAATCAGGCCAGGCAGAAACCGACTACCGCACGCCGGCCTACCTTTGCATCCCCAAAGACGTTCTCGCTGGAAAACGCAAAGCCGCTGCCGTTCTCTGCCTGCACCCGACCGATAACACTGTCGGACATAAGGTTGTGGTGGGACTCGGTGGCCGAGCCGGTCGTCAGTATGCCGCCGAACTGGCCGAACGCGGCTACGTCACGATTTCGCCAGCGTACCCCCACCTGGCCAACTACTGGCCGAATCTGGGGAAGCTCGGCTATGTCAGCGGCACCATGAAGGCGATACAGGACAACTCGCGAGCGTTGGACCTGCTCGAAGCACTGAACTACGTCGACACTTCCAAAGGCTTCGCCGCTATCGGGCATTCATTAGGAGGGCACAACGCGATCTATACCGCAGTCTTCGATAATAGAATCAGCGTCATCGTCAGCAGTTGCGGATTCGACTCCTACCTCGACTATTACGGAGGAGCCGAGCGTGTCTGGTATTTCGGCAAAGGCTGGTGCCAGATTCGGTACATGCCTCGACTGTCGGACTATCGAGGCCGACTTAATGAAATCCCGTACGACTTTCCGGAACTGCTCGGAGCGCTGGCTCCGCGACCGGTCTTCGTCAACGCGCCACTTCACGATAGCAACTTCGTTGCCGCCAGCATCGACCGCTGCGCCGACGCCGCTCGACCCGTTTACAAACTGCTGGGCAACGAAAAGGGTCTCGTGATCAGACACCCGGACTCCGACCACAACTTCCCCGACGACATGCGAGCAGAAGCGTACCAGTTGATCGACTCGGTCCTGCGTCCCTGAATCACTCGTCTGCGGACCGCATTCGTTTGAGAGTGCAGCCGTCCGGGACCGCATTCGTAGGGTTTGACAAGCGAAGCGCAGGCATACCA
>JABMPE010000388.1 GCA_013203845.1 Rhodopirellula sp.
CCACTCGTCCTCGGGATCGAATTTGGGCAGCACGATGTTCACCACGCGCATCTGGCCGATCGCGCGGTGACGTGTGCCGGGGCGAATCATGATGCACATGCCCGGCTTGAGCGGGATCCGCTCGTCGTCCAGTTGCAATTGTGCGTCGGGCCCGCACTCCAGAATGTAATAGGTCTCGGTCAGCCGCTTGTGATAATGCAGTTCCGCGTCGGACTTGATCTCGGTGACGTGAATCGTCGCGGGGTAGTCGGCCACTTCGGCGAACGCCCGTTTGGCAATCCCGCAAGGGCACGGAGTCCCTGGCAGCTCTGCAAAGTCGACGACTTGCCATTGTGGCTCTATGGTACCGCTCATAGGAGTGCTTCGGTCGTTTGGGAGAGGTGGATATTTTCGCTGTGGATAAGGATTTCAATCCGCATCGGCGGCGATCAGTTCCGTACTTTCAACGGTCGACACACAACTCTCAACCCAATCTTGCTCTGATATTCGGCGGGGCCGTGCCTGCGATTGGCGTTCCGGCTGCGGCCTGCCCGAATTGAATCTTCAACGACAGACAACGAAAGAATCAAAAATGGCTGCTAACCGACGCGCAGAAGTGGATCAGGCAATCGCGGACGTTGATTTCGACGCGAATACCTACCAGATCGAATTTGAAACGACCGCTGGCAGAATGTTGCTCGATCTGTATCCGGACGTCGCTCCAGGACACTGCAAAAACATCATCGGCCTGACGAAAATCGGCTACTACGATGGGATCATTTTTCACCGCGTGATCAAAGACTTCGTCATCCAGGTCGGCTGCCCGAACGGAACCGGGACCGGCGGGCCAGGTTACACGATTGACGCGGAATTCAACGAAGTCCTCCACGAACCGGGCGTCCTGTCGATGGCCCGGACCTCCGATCCAAACTCAGCAGGGTCGCAATTCTTCGTCTGCATGGGCCGCGTTCCGCACCTGGATCGGCAATACACGGTCTTCGGTAAAACCGCTGACGACGCCAGCCTCAAGAACGCACTCTCCGTTGGCAACGCCGCAACGGACGCCAGAGACCGTCCGGTTCAAGAAGTGAAGATCACTGCTTCGCAGGTAATCGTGACGCCTAAATAAACGAGTCAGTAACACAGAGACTTGCCAGCCTACTGTTCAGGTCGACTTGCCAAATGAGCGACTCATTATGCAGACACTCATCGCCAGACTGCTCGGTCGCGAACACGTCGATTCAATCGACAGTGTCGGGGTGTCGTTCGGAGCCGACTGGGCTCACGATGGGCCCGCGTGGCTGCTGTTTGGCTGGCTGGGGCTCGCTTTCGTCTCGGCGTGGTTTTACCTGAAGTATCAGCCGCGAGCGTCGCGGCGGCGGCAGTTGCTGCTCGGTCTTTTGCGAGGATCACTGCTGTGTCTGCTGCTGCTGATCCTCGCTGACCCAATTCTGGAAGTCGCGTTTTCGTCGCACCCGCGACCGGTGTTGTGGGTACTGCTCGACGGAACCGACAGCATGAATATCAGCGACCGGCTGACCGAAGAGGATGCTGAGCGATTCGAATCGACGCTTGACATCAACTCGCCGAAAAAAAACTCACCGAAAAAAAACTCCCCGGAACGCAACGCGAGCGAGGCAGGGCAGGGCGGTGGCCGTTCCACCAGTAAGCCTCCTGCCGAGGCAGAACCGGCAAACGAAGTGACGCGGGAAGCGTTGATTAAGAGGTGGCTGACCAGCGACGGTAATCCGCTGGCTGAACTGGCAGAACGGTTCCGAATCGAAGTCTTTCAGTTTCGACGCGCGGATGAAGTTTCAGGAATCGCTCTCAGCACCGACGAAACGGCGGACGCGGACATCGATCCGCAGTACATCGCCAGCCAGTACACAGCTGACGGGCCGATCACGTCGCTGGGAGCCGCATTTGACGAACTGCGTCGGCGGCATACAGCCACGGGACTGACCGCGGTCGTTACGCTCAGCGATTTTGATCACAACTCCGGAACGTCGCCGATCGAAGCGGCCGGGCGACTGAACGTGCCGGTCTTTACGGTCGGCGTCGGAGGCACGCAGGCAGTCGACCTGGCCGTCGATCTGCAGACTTCTTTGAAGATGAAGAAAGCGGAAACGTCCACGGTCACGGTCACGCTGCGACAGCAGGAACTCGACGGCGTGCAGGTTTCTGTTCGGGTAACAGCTCATCCCCTGGAAAGTGGCAGCGATCGCGTTGCCGGGCAATCGCTTTCCGTGGGGGAACGCAGTGTTGAACTGTCGGGGCCGTCGACCGTGCTGGAGTTTCCCTTCACTCCTGAAGATGCCGGGCGGTTTGTCTTCGTCGCGGAAGTTGACCCGATCGATGGTGAAACCGTTGTGCAGAACAACCGGGCCGAACGCGAAGTCACCGTCATCGACGATTTTCTGCGGCTGCTGTTTGTCGAGTACGAACCCGCCTGGGAATGGCGATTTGTGAAAGAGGTCTTCCACCGCGACAAGCTCGTCGGACTGCGAGGGTTTCGGACTTACCTGCGTTCTTCGGATCCAGTCGTGCGCGAGACGAATGAACTGTTCGTGCCAACGTTGACTCTGCCACGAAACGAATTCTTCGAGTACGACGTGATCTTTCTCGGAGACATGCCGGCTTCGTCGCTGAGCACTCGTTTTGGTGAGATGGTCAAGGAGTTCGTCGGCAAGTTTGGCGGCGGACTGGTCGTCATGGCGGGGCCTCGGTTCGGGCCAGGAGAACTTGCCGCGACGCCGATTGGAAGCATGTTGCCGGTCATCGTCGATCCGGACGCACAGTTTCGAGACGACCGCGAATTCGAAATGCAACTGACACCGCTGGCATCGTCATTCGACTTCATGCGTCTGGGAGATTCCGACGCTGAGAACACAAAAGGCTGGCAGAACCTCGGACGTCTGCCCTGGTACCAGCCGGTGCGCCGGGTCGAATCCAGCGCGACGACGGTGCTGGCCGAGCATCCGCGTGACACTTGTGTCGACGGCAAAACGCCACAGCCTTTGATCGCGGTGCGTCGGTACGGACGCGGCGAAGTCATTTATATTGCTCATAACGAAATGTGGCGGCTGAGACGCAAGTATGGCGAAAAATACTACCGCCAGTTCTGGGGGCAGATGATTCACCGACTCGGCTTGAGCCACGCACTGGGCAGTCAGAAACGATTCGTCGTGCGCGCAGACCGGCAGCAGTACCAGCCCGACCAGACGGCACTGATCACTGTCGAAGCGTTCGATGAAAACTTCGAACCGCTGACGGGCGACATGCTGGACGAACGGCATCTGACCGGCGAGGTCTGGCTGCCCGGGCGCTCGACCGAGGCTCCTGGCGAAACGCGACCGATCACGCTGGCCGAGTACCGTCCCGGTGTGTTTGAAACTCGATTTCCTGTCAGCGAGGCCGGTAATTACGTGGTGCGCGTGAACGATCCGGTTTCTCTGGAACCCGTCGATGTCTATTTCCAGGTGTCTGACCTTTCTGTCGAACGTCGCAGCGCGACTCGCAACCGATCACTGCAGGAGAGTATCGCCGCCGAGACGGGCGGTCGCAGTTGCGAGCTGTACGACGCTCGGGAAACGCTGGCGAAGTTCGATCCGCCGCGGCTTTCTGAAAGCACGGTCGAGGTCATTCCTCTGTGGAGTACCTGGCTGACCTTCGGCCTGATCATCAGTGTGATGTTCGCCGAGTGGCTGCTGCGCAAATTCGCCAACCTCACGTGAGTGGCGATGTCTGGCAACCGTACATCCGGCAGCGGTGAAAATGCGTCGTTAATGCGAGATTAAATCGCCATTAGCAGTGGCTGATCAGGGTGGCTGGTGGTGGCGCTTCTGGCGAGCCCCCGGTTTTGGCAGGCATGTCGATAAATACTTCCCTGGCTCGACCTCCGAATGTGCGGTCGTTTGCTTGCCGATCCGGACCTGTTTCGACGACACTCCGACCGGGCCTTGATCGTTAATTGACTCAGCGATCGTTTGCGTACCTGCTCGAAATCTGTCAATCGAGTGTTAGCTCGTATTTCGCGGCTCAGGCCGCATCGTTTAACCGCGGTCCGCAGGGGAGTGCGTTTTCGGCGGCGACCACTGGTTACCGAACACTGAACGCCCTCCCTTACTGGTCGCGGCTGAACGAGTCTCATTCCTCGAGACTCACAGGATTACAGGATGTCGGATCGGTTGATTACGGACCAGCGGGAGTTTGATGAGCTGTGCGCGCACATCCGCGAGGCAGGGCTCGTCGCCTTTGACACCGAGTTCATCTCGGAAAATACATTTCGCCCGAAGCTGTGTCTGATTCAGCTGGCGACTCGCGAACACGCGGTCGCGGTCGATCCGTTCGAAGTCGACGTTTCCGACTGGTGGAACATCATGAAGGACGACCAGACGACGGTCGTTGTCCATGCCGGTCGAGAAGAATCCCGCTTCTGTCTGACGAACACGGGTGAGCGTCCTTGTCGGCTGGTTGATGTGCAGCTCGCCGAGGGACTGAGAAGTTCCAGTTACCCGCTCAGCTACGAACGGTTGCTGCTGCGAGTTCTCAACAAGTCCGTCAGCTCGACGGAAACCCGCACGGACTGGCAGCGACGACCGCTGACCGATCGCCAGATTACCTACGCCGTCGATGACGTGCGGTACGTTCTGGAAGTCTGGGATCGTCAGAAGGCGTGGCTTGAGAAGAAGAACCGTTTGACCTGGGTGGAAGAAGAATTCGAGCGGCTGATCGACGATATGGAAACTGAACGCGACGGTGGGCAATGGATGAAGCTGTCCGGAGTCCGTCGTTTGAATTCCCGTCAACTGGCGGTGGTTCGCGAGTTGTACCGCTGGCGGGAAGAGACCGCTGCTACTCGCGATCAGCCCATGCGAAGAATCCTGCGGGACGATCTGCTGATCGACCTCTCTCGTCGACAGCCGAAAACCGAAAGTGAACTGCTCAACTCACGCGACATGAACCGCACTAACTTTCGCCGCAACGCGGGAGAAATTGTGAAGTGCATTCAGGCGGCGCTGGCCCTGCCTCAAAGTGACATTCCTCCGCGATTTCGTAATGAGGATTCCGGACCGGACGAGCCGGTACTTGGCAAGCTTCTGGCGCTGGCACTCGCCAATCGCTGCTCGGAACTGCAACTGTCAGCGGGAATCGTTGGAACGTCGAACGACCTGAAAGAATGGATCCGGTGGTATGGTTCCGGAGCGAAGGCGGACAACGCTCCCCGGCTGAGCAAAGGCTGGCGAGCGGAAGTCTGCGGCGATCTTCTGCGGGACGTACTGGAAGGCAAAGTGAGTCTCCGCGTCGCTGATCCGAACTCAGACCACCCGCTCGTCTTCGAACCGGTCAATTCGTAACCCACCGGGGTTTTCGCTACTGAGTGGCTCAGTGCTCTGAACGTGCAGGAACAGGCACGCCCTGTTTCTCTGCGAGTTTGCTTAACCAGCCTTGAATCATTCCCACATTTCGGCCTTCCAGCGGTTCAACTCTGGAAAACAAAGACTGATCGTCTTCAAGCAGATGATTATACAGAGTGTTGCTGATCATCACTTCGCCCGACCTGGCTGCTGACATAAGTCTGGCGGTCAGGTTGATGGTGTCGCCGAAAACGCCAAAGAGGCCTGGATCGAAAGGGCGAAGGCCGAGAACGGTGAGATCGCCCATGCCAATGCCGATGTGTACTCCGTGTGCCGATTGCACGCGATCGATCGATCTCTGCCACTCATCCGCGACCGAGTCGCCGATATCAACGAGAGCTTTGGCACAGTTAATGGCATCGCCAGGTGGACGGCCATTTGTTTCCGGAATCCCGAAGATCCCGATCACTTCATCGCCTACAAACTGATACAGCATTCCGCCGTTGTTGATAATTGCGTACCGGGCCTTCGAATAGAATCCGGTCAGAGCTGCCCGTACGACGCGTTCGTCGGCAGTGTCTCTGACGTAGCTGGAAAACGAGCACAGATCGGCCATCAGCACGACAACGTTGTGGTAGGTCTTCTGCAGGATCACTTCGTCCGGACTCAGGCCGTATTGCTCATGCAGCTGACGCAGCCGCCAGAATCCATAGTGCCATAACAACTGCGTTTGCAGAGGATGCCCCTGCAGGTCATCGCCAAATGCATGCCGCCACTTGGCGTGATCGACCGATTGACGAATGGACGCCAGCATGTCGATTTCCAGGCTCGCTAACTTCAGGCCGAAGTACTGCTCAATTCGCCGCAGCAGGTCGGTTTCGCTCCAGATTTCGAGGTCGAGCTTCTCATGAATGACTGAGCGAAGATCGGCTTCGAAATCGTCAGAAGACTCCTCGACCACAAGGATCACCTTGGACCCTGGCGTGCTGCTTCCATACTTTCTTCGAAGACTGGAACGAGTCTGGTCGTTTGTGTACCCGTAGTTGACTTCAACGTAATAGGACTGCTGTCCTGGTGGTTGAACGGAAATGTCAGCGAAGGTGCCACCACGGAGCCTGACCTCCCGCTGCACCTTGATGTCTTCCAGGGCCAGTCCATCAGAAACGTGAATGAACCGGACAAGATCCGCGCAGAGTTCCTCAACAAAAAGTCGGACCTGGCGTGTTTCAGCATAAGCAGTTGATCGCATGACATCCTCGGAATCGTGCAGGGCTACCAGTCGGTGCGGTAAATTATCGGGAACCTGCAGTGTCCGATAGCGGTCTGGATCGGATTCATTGTTTCGACGAGGGCCACGCTGGATTACGGAGGACTGATGTGCCCACCGACCGTTGAAAACGCAGGGTTTCAGTGAACGGCGATTTACGGTGTGCAGGTCGCGATCAGAATCAGCCGACAGCGTTGCCCGACCGCTTGCGTTTGGGTGCCGCAGGCACAGGACGTCGCGCCATCAGCTTTCGACCACACAGGACGCTGTGATCTCGATCGTATGCGAACGATGGGGCATCCTGTCGCTACGCGCCCCAGCCATTCTGGCCATGGCCGCTCCGCGGGCACACGCTGGTTTGATCGTGATTCGCGTCTGCTTCCTCTGGTGCTTCTGTTGTGCAGCGCCGTTCTTATGGGAACGCTTTGTAGACAGAAACGAGCAGCGCCAGTCCGGCCAGCAATCCGACAATGACAAGCGTGATGCTCGCCGGTCGCACCCAGGCTGGATACGCCCCTTTAGACTGATCCATCACTCCATAGAACAGACGCGGGTCGATCAGACCGGCAATTCCCAGCGTGACAAACAGTGTGCCGATGGCCGCCAGCAGCTTCAGGGCACCGGGAAACTGTTCGACGAAGAAGTGGTTAATGACGAGGAAGACGACTCCCGTAACCAGTGCGAGCAACGGATTCCGTCGCGTGGGATTCAGGATGTCGTTCGTCGGGTCGTAGTTTGACATCAGGGGGCTCACAAAACGAAATCTGACTGCGCGCCGAGAAGTAACAGAAGATCAGTTTAACCTTCCGTCTGGGTTTCAGACAGCGTGGCCATCGTGCCTGCTGAGTAAATCCGATCGGACGTGGACTGCAGAATCCGGCGGGCTGAGGATGTCGCGACGTGAGCTTTCGATCAGACAGGACGCTGTGTCTTGATCGTATGCGAACGATGAGGCATCCTGTCGCTACGCGCCCCAGCCATTCTGGCCGGGCCACCCTGCGTGCGAAACTGAATGTAGTGAATTAAATCCGGATGGGACCGCGTTTGGGACGGAAATGGGATTTATCGTTTACGGCATCGGCAAGACTCGCGTGACGTGCTGCGACGAGACAACGAACAAAGAGAAAATGATGTATTTCACTAAGTCGTGCTATGGCCCTATGGGAGGATCGATCTCAGCTGGAGCTGGTGGTATGACAGTTTATCTAGGACAAGGTTGTGATCAATCAAGCTATAGGGGGTGGTTCTTCGAACTCGCAGGCAACATCGGCCCCGTCTGGGCTGGAGTGGACCTCGGAATGGGAACGGGCCCAGGGGACATTCCCAGGGACTACAGCGGTACGTTCGAAGGTGGCGGAGGACTATCGATGTCAGCTAAGAAGATGTTGATGAAATTGGGCGGCAAAGTGGCGATGTGCTGGTATACGTGGCAATACGAGACTTTGACCGAAAAGTGTTGCGACTAACAGATAAGAGAGTGTAATCGTGTCCCGTAGTAATTCAGTGCGGCTCGCTGCATGCTTGTGCGTTATGTGTGTCGCGATGTTTCACTTGGCGTTTCCGGACGTATGGTTGTTTAGTAAGGTGTCGTGCGGCCTTGCACTGGGCTCTGCCTGCGGAATTGCAGTATGGTTGTGCGGCCCAAGTAATTGGAGACATCTGAGGCGCATGTCAAGTCGGGACGTCATCCTCTATGTGGTCGTATTGACTGGTGGATTAGTGCATGTAGTGCGGTACGAAGTGATCGGCATGTATCAGTTTCAAGAAGGTATCGCACGTGCAAGACGAATTGGAGTAGCAGGCGAGGTGATGTGTGTGATTCAACAAAATGGGCATAAAGAGTGTGCTGATTCGCTCCATGTAAAGCGAATACAAGCGTTCTTTTCGAATGCCGAACTCGCATATCCAGGTAAAGGTGGATACTCCGAAAGATTTGATGTTGAAATTGAATCGTCAGCCGAAGGGAACGTGGTCTACGCTGGAGGTATCCGTAAGCAGCATTTAGGTGATGTTACTCTATCGCTCGGCTCCAAGTCTCCCGGCGGTTACTTCTTGCTTCGAGGGGCCGCTGAATCTTTTCTGGAGGTGATGAGAGCGGATCAGCAGGTGCAAGGAGACTAACGGTACCACCCATTAACTTGACAGCGTTTCGCAGGGTGGCCCGGGCGGTTTTGGGCCGGGTCGCGTAGCGACAAGAGGGTTCACCATCCGCGTGCAAAACATGAATGACGTGCAACGTTTCGCTGGGTGGCCCAACCCTTGTGGTTGGGTGCCGAAGACACAGGACGTCGCGCCATCAGCTTTCGACCAGACAGGACGCTGTGTCTTGATCGTATGCGAACGATGAGGCTTCCTGTCTCTACGCGACCCAGCCATTCTGGCCGGGCCACCCTGCGGAGGACTGCCGTGCTGACCGCCCCTTGACAACGCATGCTCTTTCAGAGACGGGCCACCCCGCGGAACGACATGTCGTCACGTTCAGCAAGTTTCAACTGGCGGTCGAGATTGACTTGGTTTCGGTCATGCAAACCTTGGGCAGCGAAAACACATCTGGCAGATTTACGCCCGGAAAGCCGTCGAACGTTACAATGGCACGAATGATTCCCCCATCCGTTGAAACCTTTGGCTATCGGAAGAATGGACGCCTTGGTAGACCGAAATTCAATTTCACGTATCTACGCCGAAGTCACACGAGCCGCTGTCATTGGGCTTGTGGTGAACCTGTTGCTGGGGGTCGTAAAACTCATCGGTGGAATCGTTGGGAACTCTTTTGCCCTGCTCGCGGATGCAGTCAATTCCATCGGCGATGTCGTAACGACCATCGTAGTTCTCTTTGCTCTCCGAGTTGCTCAGCGTCCTGCTGACGCAGAACACCCTTACGGACATACTCGGGCCGAGGGGATCGCCGCATCCAACGTCGCTCTGCTGGTGATTTTCTCTGCATTGTTTGTAGGCTGGGAGGCCGTTCAGCGAATCACGGTTCAGCACGACATTCCCCCAACGTGGACTCTCTGGATTGCTGGAGTGAACGTTGTCATCAAGGAGGTGCTTTACCATTACAACGTGCGAGTCGGCAGGCAAACGGGATCGTCTGCCATCATCGCCAATGCCTGGGATCACCGCAGCGATGCCTTCTGTTCGCTGGCGGTCCTGGCTGGACTCGCTGCCATCCGCCTTGGCGGGCCTCAGTACATCTGGGCTGATGAGGTCGCCTCGCTTGTTGTGGTTGCCTCCGTCGTCTGGTCCGGCACACAACTCTTCCGCTCCAGTGCCAGCGAACTAATGGACGTGCAGGCCAATTCGGAGTTTGTCGACCACATTCGGGAAGTGGCGCTGTCGGTCAAGGGCGTGGAAGAAGTGGAGACGCTCCGGGTGCGAAAATCCGGGCTGGAGTTTTTCGCCGACATCCATATCGAAGTTGATCAACACCAGACGGTCGCCGCAGGCCATCGCATCGGTCATCAGGTGAAGGATGCACTCTTGGCCGAGTTTTCCAATCTCCGAGATGTCCTCGTCCATCTGGAACCATTTCCGCATTTGCACCAGATGCCGTCCGTCTCAATTGAAAAGCCATCTGACCATCATGAGGAGTGACGGCCAGACGGCTGAAGTGTGAACGGATCGATCTTACGGGGTCAGAATATGCTCACCACCGGCAAACTGCTGATGGCAGGCATTGCAGTTCTTGACCATCGACTCGTAGTGCTTGCGAGCCAGCGTGTAGTCTTTGGCTTTGGCGGCACGGTAGAGTTGACCGCCAAAGTCACGCACCTGCACGCTGTGCTTTATCCAGTCCGCCGCATCGTCCTTCGGTTGCCGGATCAGCAGCAGATTACCACCCTCGGCCAGAATGAGGCTGTCTGCTTTGATCGCTTTCCACGCCTGATTATCCGCAGGGGCAGCCGCCATTACCGGCTTGAGACGTTTGAAGGTGGGCTGGAAAACGTATTCCATGAACTCGTGCATGTCCGGCTCCACCGGCTCTGCGGCATCCTTGTTGTCGGCAGCTGAAGCCGCTTGTAAGGAGATGGATCCGGACCAGAGCCAGCCAGCCGTCACGAGAAACAACAGAGTGGCGAACGAGTAGAAACGGAGCTTTGATGTCATCGAATGACTTCCTTCAGGGAGAGAGTGTAATTGAAGAATGATCGATTGCGCCATGACGACGAAAAACCGCCAACAGCGCAGGAGTGTGTCGGTTCGCCGAGAGGCCGCAAGTCATCGCATAGAAGGATAGAGCCTTCATTAAATCAGCAGCACGTTGAGTCGCAGATAAGTCTGCTGTTGGCGGACAGCATGTGCCCATGCAATGTCCGTCGATACAGGAGTGCGGGACGGAAATGCCTGCTCTGCGAAGTCGGAGATCGTGGCGTCCGGCATGGGCGCATTCAGCAATTTGGCAAGACTCTCATGGAGGCTGGCGACGGGAAACTGGCATTTCTCCTCGTCAATGGTTCGCTCGATTCGGGTAAGGTGCCAATGCCATCCTTTGGGCAGTTCATTTTCTCTGGTCGCCGGGTGATACTTGTGCAAATGGAGGGCCAGTTGCTCGGCATCCATCCCGATGTGCGAATGCCCCCACGGAATCGGAGTCCGGCTCAAACACAGAATCAGCGCCAGCACGAGTATTCTGTTGAACCAGTTCATTGATCACTCCGCCTCGAATTACGACGACGCGGCAGGATTTTACAAACGATGAGCGCATTTCGCCATTGGTTCTGGGATCGGTCATGTCCCCTGTTTGTGAATACCATGTCATGGGAGATGATGACTGGGAAGCTCCGTGACGTGAATTCTCAACCAGGCTTGCTCTTCTTCGTCACGTTATCGTGCTACCGGCGTCGAGGACTCCTGGACTCGGATCGAGCAGGACGGGTTGTCATCGGGCACCTCGGCTCGAAGCTCGCCCAACGAAATGGTCTGTGCCTCGGATTCGTCGTCATGCCGGATCATGTTCATGCTCTCATCTGGTTTCCAGAGACTCGACAACACAGTCCGTTCATGAACGAGTGGAAAGGCCAGTCGTCTCATGTTCTCAAGAAACTATTTCAGACGGAGTTCCCAAACGACACGTCGCAGTTCGACGAGTCTGATCCAATCTGGCAGGCTCGGTACGACGGATTCAATATCTGGTCACGAAAGAGGGTTGAGGAAAAACTCGACTACATGCACATGAATCCGGTTCGTGCCGGACTGGTGCAACGTGCTGTGGACTGGCGATGGAGTTTCTGCTCGGTGGCACATCGAACACAAGTCAGTTGGGCTGCCATTTCGCAGGGTGGCTCGGTCAGAATGGCTGGGCGCGTCACGCAGGATGCCTCATCGTTCGTGTGTGATCAAGGTCACAGCGACCTGTCCGGTCAAAACTGATGACGCGACAGCCTGTGCATGAGACACCTAACCACAAATGGTTGGGTCACCCAGCGGGTATCGATATGCAAGCTCGCGGCCAGTACAGGAACTGGAACTGCGAAAGTACCACTTCAGCCGCGGCCGCCTTCGCAGCAGGTCTCACAAATCGTGTGACACCTCGTGCATTGCAATTTGTGACGAATATCCATCAGCGTGCCTCCGCAAACCGGACACGCTCGATTCGGAGAACAAATGGCGTCGGGAGGCGGGCTATGCTGGTCATTGTGCGGAACCCTCCCGGAATCGATTGCTTTATTCGCCGTCAAGACATCACCTTCCACCAAGTCGAGTCTGTCACTGAAAACAGGCCTTACCTGTCAGAGAGATTGTGGAGACATCGCCCACCGCCCTCAACCTCGCCGAATGAAACTTTTTGTCTTCATCCGAACTGAACACGTGGCGGGTGCCCGTGAATGATCCGTCAGGGCTGAACGATAACGGGCGGCAGTATTGAAAGTTGATTTCAATCTTCGAGCAACGGCGGTTTCTTACGCGATTCGTTTAATGGAAATTCCTGTCACTCACTCGGACGGCTGATTTATTTACACATAATGCTTGAATTGTAATGTGTTGAAATGTTTAGAATGGGAGCCCTGTGACGCAGCGTGTCGCCGCTTAGCAGCCTGACCTGTACGTCTTTGAGATTTCACTTCGAGGGTTAACCGATGCCCCTGCAAAACCCCGTCATCGTGATTCCCGGAATCACCGCCTCAGAACTTCGGAACGAGTATCCCGTCACCCCGGAGAATGTCTTCTCTGCAGTGACTACCAAAGATTACGAGCAGATCATGCTGCACCCGGACGATCTTCGGTACGAACGATCTGAACCGGCTCGCGTGCGTCCCAATGCAGTCTTCTCTCTTCCCTATCAGGAACTCATCCTTGAACTCCGACACAATCTGGCCAGCAAGGCCGACGAGCCGGTTCCTGTCTACCCGTTCGCGTACGACTGGCGTCAGCCACTCAAAGCAACGCAAGTCGAACTGGCCAACTTCGTACAGGAAGTCATCGAACGCACCAGGCTGATGAGGCATTACGTAAAGTCTGGCTATCTCGACAATCCAAAGGTTGATCTGGTTGCCCACTCGATGGGTGGTCTGGTCGTGGCCGGATTTCTGAATCAGGCCGGGAAGAAATCGTCCGTGGGAAAGGTCGTGACTCTCGGCACACCCTTTCGCGGATCCTATGAAGCTCCCGTGAAAGTGCTGACTGGAACTTCCAGTCTGGGCTCACAGGAATCTGGCAGCCGGGAGCGGGAAGCGGCTCGTGCCACTCCTGCCTTGTATCATCTCTTACCGAGCTTTGATAAAGCCGTCGTCGATACTCAGGGGCAACCCATCGACTTATTCGAGGTTGACGCCTGGCAACCGGAAGTAATTCAGACGCTCGCCGAATTCATCCGCCTGAATGCGGTCGCGCCACCGAGCAGTCAAGCCAAACGAATCGTCGTCGCGAAAGAACTGTTCCAGTCCATACTGAATGAGGCGGCGGAGCATCGCAAACAGACTGATGGCCTGAACCTCAAACAGTCCGGGCTGAATGCTGACAGCTGGTTGTGCATCGTCGGCGTTAACACTGAGACGCGAGTTCAACTGAAACGGTCCGGTAGTGGCGCGACACGACGATTTATTCTGTCGAACTCTGACCGCCTGGATGGCTTTGCTGTCGATTCAGCCAGCAGGCAGACCGGCGACGGAACGGTACCGTTTCTCGGAGCCAGGCCAGCTTTTCTGAAGGACGAAAATCTTGTGTGCGTCCGACCGAAGGATCTCGGTTATTGGGAAATTGGAGACCGCGTTCTACTCGGCCCCGTTGGTTTTCATGGTTTGCTGCCCAAAGTCAACCTGGTGCATCGCCTTGTCGTCGCGCATCTGAAGGGAGCCAGCGGTAAAGGAAACGATTCGCTGTGGGCATGTCCCGCACCGGGCATTACTGCCGCGAAATGGCGACCACCAATTTCAGGCTTGCAGGCCAAAACGAGCTGACACGGAAACGGACGGCCGATCGACATTTGAGTCAGACAACAGCAACTTTGACGCAGTTGATCGGCGGCAGCGAATCGAACAGGCAGTCCCATTCCTCTCCGCTTTCGCGACCGATCCACAGCTGGCCGGTGGTCGTGCCGAAGTAGAGCGATGGTGACTTGAGATTGTCGATTGTCATCCCATCGCGCAGGATCGTGAAGTAGCTTTCTTTCTTCGGCAGCCCTTTTGAAAGCTGCTTCCATTTGCCGCCGCCGTTATCGCTGCGCCACACAGCGGGTCGGTTGTTCGGACAGGTTCTGGTGGCGGGATCCAGGGGTGCCACATAAACGACGTCCGGGTCGTGTGGATGAACCACGATCGGAAATCCAAAATCAGATGGCAGTCCCGCCGCGATGGATCGCCACGTGTGACCGTGATCGTCGCTACGCAGAACGCCAATACCGGGCCGGTCTTCCCAGCCGCCGTGGTTCTGCATATAGAACCGGCCTGGTGCGTCCGGGTGCGTGGCGATCTTGTGAACGCACTGACCGAACTCGGGATAGGGGTCCGGGACAAAGCCGGCTCCAACGCCGTTGTTCGCGGCGTTGAACGTTTTGCCGCCATCTTCACTGAGATAGTGGCCGCCGGTCGAAATCCCCAGATGTATGCGGTTGCCATCGCGGACGATCGTGTGCATGCACAAGCCCCCGTTACCCGGATGCCACTGGCGGGAGTGTTCGTGGTTACTGATGCCGGGCACCAGCTCCCAGGAATTGCCACCGTCTTTGCTGCGAAACAGCGACGCCGGCTCGACTCCACACAGCAGGTCCCGCTTGCCGCCGCCCGGCTCCAGCGACCAGATGTTGGCTAGGGCTCGACCGTCGCCCTCTGGAAATGCTGGAGCCGATTTTGTTTCTTTGAACGTCTTTCCCAGGTCGGTCGACCGAAGAATCTTCATTCCGAAAAACGGGCAACAGCTTGACGCGAAAATCTTTGGATCGCTGCGGGTGTCGATCAGGGCCGAGTAAACGGCGACGCCTGGCCGGAAGGGGCCTCGCAGTTCGAAGCGGCGGCGATTCTTCGCCGACTCTGCAATGAACAGACCTTTTTTCGTTCCGATGCAAAGAATGAGTCGCTCAGCCATGTTCAGCCTCCCGAGACCGCGGGCATGATGAAAAGGGTATCGCCGGAATTCAGTGGTGTTTCGAAACTATCATCGCCGCGAAGAAGATCCATATTCACAAAAAGATGGACGTGCCGCCGAACAGCTCCAGTCTCATCGCAGATGCTTCGGTAGACCGCCGGATGGTTTTGCTTGAGTTCTCGCAAAGCCTCGCCAACCGTCGATGCCGACACGGTCAACTGAGTCCGGCCACCGCACTCCGATCTCAGCGTCGCCGGAATCTGAACTGGAATAGAGGTTGGCATTCAATATTCCCGGAGCATGATTCAGGACGACTTCTGATGGTCGGCCAGGCGGATTTCTTCCTGGCGATAGCGCTCGTTGAGTTCCAAGTTGAACCGTGGATGATCGTCGTGAATGTTGGCTTTGCGGTGTCGTGCGCGACAGCGGTAGCAGACCAGAACGTCGTTCATCACGGCGTACAGAATCATGTCGATCGCGGCAAAGACGAGCAGAATGCCAAGAGCCCAGATTGGTTCCACATAGGCCCAGGCGATTGTGCTGAGAGTGCCTCCGGTCACAACCATCAAAAGCCCGAGCCCCTGCGGAAAATCCTTCTGACGCCAGAGGTCCTCGTTACCGCAGCACAGACAGCGTTTCGGGCGGTCGTCTTCGATGTCGGCAGAAGTGATCTCGCGGGTCCAGTCCTGAGATGAGCACGCCAGCTGGCGAGTCTCGGACGAGACGACCTCGATGTTCGGCGCGTCACACTTCGGACATTGATAGATGAGCTGCATTTTCCGGAACTCGTTTCGAATTGGCTCGTCGTTAATCGTTAAAGCGGCAGTTGCAGTTCGTGTCGAAGCAACGCGCCGGTCATCTCGCCGATGAATGCCAGAATGACGCCCACAAACAGGACGCCGGTGGCTGATTGCGTATTCTTATACTTCAGAATCTTCGCCACCATGATGGCGACCGCCAGCGGTCCGAGAATCCCGCCAGTCCACTCCAGCATCAACCATACGGTGTGAGTCGATGTCCATTTTGTGGAATTGACAACTGCGGATTCCTGGACACCGAAAGGCCAGAAGAGACCGAGAGAAATCGCACCAAACAGCAGGCGGCCAAAACTGACGCTTCCCAGAAACACGTTCACGCGATTCAGAGGCGTTGTCGCCATCGTGGGAGTCGTCAGGTACCAGTGGCCGAGCAACATTCCGCCGACAGTCGCGCCGGAGACTGCTGCCACCGACAGCTCCGTCAACCAGGTGAGGTTGCCTTTCAACGTCAGAAAGCCGTCGCTCGGAACGCTACTCAAAACAACGGTGATCATCGACACCGCGGCGATGCCAAAAGCGAATCGCGTTCCGGCTGAGCGACGTTCCAGAGTCCACATGACGGAGCCGAGGAACGACATCACCGCCAGTGCCACCGAGATCCAGCGGACGATCTCAGCCGCCAGCACGGGTGCAGCGCCTTCGGCAACCGGAGCCGGTCCGATGGCCATGAAAGCCAGAACGGACAGCCCAAGCG
>JABMPE010000389.1 GCA_013203845.1 Rhodopirellula sp.
GGGAAACACTGGGCGACCACGGGCTGATGTTCAAAGGCTGCCGCTTTTATGAAGGGCTCGTCCGCGTGCCGTTGATTTTCTCGTGGCCAGGACGGTTCCAGCAGAACGTGCAGTGTGACGGGCTGGTCGAGTTGCTCGACATGTCCGCGACAATTCTCGATCTGTGCGGCGTCGAGATTCCCGACTATTTTCAGGGCAACAGTCTGCTACCGGTACTGCGTGGCGAAGCTGATGGAAACAAACTCCGCGACACTGTTCGCAGCGAGTACTTCGAGGCGCTCGATCCATTCTTCACCGGCGGACCTGGCAGCTACGCCACGATGTATCGCGAAGGTCGGTACAAGCTGACGGTCTACCACGATCAGCAGCTCGGCGAACTGTACGACCTGCAGACCGATCCCTGGGAATTCAACGACCTGTGGGATCACCCCGACTTTCAGACCATACGCAACGATCTGATATTCAAGAGCTTTAACTCGCACGTCATGCAGACGACGGACGTCGGGTCAAAACGCATCGCCCCGATGTAGTAGTCGCTTCCGGGCATTATCAGCCTCGCTTTGCGACCTCTCTCCACCAGGAGGAAGAGAGGTCGCCGCGAATGCAGAGTTCGTGTTTCGCAACTCGGCTTAAACTCCGTCAAGCTTATCGAGCATCGCCTGCGTAAACTGGAACGATTCGTCGATGGTGTCGGTCAGCATGACCACGATGTCAGCACCTTCACCCGTTTTGATGAGGTTGTTTCCAGAGTCGCCGTCGAGCACATCGTCTCCCTGATCACCGACCAGCGTGTCGTCGCCTCCACCGCCGCGGATGGTGTCGTTGCCATCATTGCCGCGGATGGTGTCAGAACCGCCCTGCCCCATCAGCAGGTCGTCGCCATCGTTGCCGGCAATGCCATCCCGCCCGGCGTCACCGGAAATCGTGTCGTTGCCGTCACCACCAACGATCTCGTCGTCACCAGCACCGCCCGTAATGCTGTCGTTGCCGTGGTCACCTCGGATGGTGTCATCACCAGACTGCCCGTTGATCCGGTCGTCATCGCGACCTCCATCGATCAGGTCGTTGCCGTTGCCGCCCGAGATCGAATCGCGACCGAAGCTGCCATCCAGTGAATCGTCGCCAGCGTTTCCGTTCAGGTTGTCATCTCCGAAGCCGCCTCGCAGCGTGTCGTTGCCTTCGTTCCCGACCAGCGTGTCACCGTCCAGACCGCCGATGATGCTGTCGTCACCCAGTCCGCCGGTAATCGAATCGCTGCCGGCGCCGCCGTCGACGGTGTCATCGCCATCCTCACCATTGATGACGTCCGCTCCGTCACCGCCTTGGATGGAATCGTTACCGGCTCCGGCATTGATCAAATCGTCGCCGCCATCACCGAACAGACTGTCACCGAATGCGCCACCCGTGATCGTGTCATTGTCATCGCCGCCGTGCAGCTGCACACGCACACGACCTGGATTCAGACCGCTCGCATCGATCGTGTCGTTCCCAATGCCCGTATCAATCATCAGCGCACTCAGTGGAACACTGCTCAGATCTCCCACCGTCACGGTATCTGCACCAGCCTGTGTGTTCACCAGAATTGCACTGACCGACGAATCAATCGTGATCTGCGAACCACTCACGGCCACCGTCATCTGACCGCTGCTGTTCTGACCGACAGACACCGTGTCGTTGCCGGTTCCTGTATTCACAACCGCCTGGTCACCACCATTGCCGCCGCTGACCGTATCATTGCCGCTGCCGGACCCGTCGAACACGATCACGTCATCACCATCACCGCCGTCGATCGAGTCCGCGCCACCCTGACCGTTCAGCGTGTCATCGCCGGTTTCGCCGAAAATCGTGTCCTGGCCAGCTCCACCCAGCACCGAATCATTACCACCACCCGCCAGAATACTGTCATTACCCGAACCACCATTAATGAACTCGTCTGCATCACCACCAAGCAATGTGTCGTTACCATCACCACCAAGAAGGGTTGCTGGGACAATCAGATTTGGCAAAGCTGGGAGCCCTGGAGGGGGCGGCGGAGTCGGGAGATCAGGTGAAGGCGGAGCACCGCCCAGTGAAGCGATGAACACAGCGCTGTCCAATATCCCATCGTTCGTGTCGCCAATGATGAATGTGATCGTCTGATTCTGGGCGCCATCGGTCAATGGCACCTGGAAAGTGATAATTGGAGATGGATTGACAGCGGCGCCATCGGTCAGTGTCCCGTCCAGACCGACATTAGGTGTGGAAAGTGTATTCGACAGCACCATATCCGGGTTATCGATATTTACAGGAGATCCATTAAAAACTGCAACGTTATTGCTCGCAGCAGTGCCGTTGACGAAGATTCCGAATCCGTCGTTGAACTGACCGACAAATATCGGGTACTCCTCAGAAGCAAATATGAGGCTGAAGTACAGTGTGTCGAAGCCCGGCATCAGGTCAAATGTGATGTTCAGTTGGGTCGCATCAAAGTGGCTGATGGCCACACCAGTGACCGCAGTAAGCAGCGACTCCTGAGCGGGCGTTGCTGCCACTCCGTAGTCGGTGCTGTCAAAAACAGTGTTTGAGTCGTTGGTGCTCGTCCCAAGGTCGCCGACATCGCCGGTACTCAGGATGATCCCATTACCCTGAAGTCCATACGGCGTGGCTGGCCCCACCGCCGAATATATCCCCGTCGACATCTGTCCAAACAAAGTCGACTGGGCCGAAAGAGTCATTCCTGTAACAACGATGCCACTATTCGAACCCGTGACCGCATTCGTAATTGCCGTTGGATCGTTCGTGGGTGTCACCGTATAGCCCGACGAATCGTCGTCGCCAATGATCCCGACAGCTTGCGTGTTATTCAGAACAGCGTTAACGGGATTGCTTAAAGCAACAATAAACTGCTCATTCATTTCAACGACGGTTTCACCAATCACATTTACGTTGAAAGTCTGTGAAGTAACGCCTGGATTGAATGTTAGCTTTCCAGAAGTCGCTATGTAGTCTGATCCTGCCGTCGCAGTATCATCCATCGTCGCAAAGTCGATGGTCACCACGTCAGTCGAAGCTTTTGACAGAGTGACAGTGAACGTAAATATGGTGGTTCCGCTGTTTCCTTCGTACTGAGATACGCTGGTCGTCGTCAGAAACAGCAACTGATTCAGCGAGTTATCCACCAAGTCATTCCCGGTCCCTCCGTCGAGCGTATCCGCTCCGTCCTGTCCGATAACCGTATCGTCACCACTTTGACCAAACGAACGATCGTCGCCCGCCTGTCCTTTAAGTGTATCACTTCCAGAGCCGCCATAGATCGTGTCGTCGCCATCGCCACCGAGCAGGGAATCATTACCCGAGTTCCCGTTGACGATGTCGTTTCCGTCGTCTCCGTTGAGCGTGTCGTTTCCGGCCGCTCCGGTCAGCAGATCGACTCCGGCACCTCCGCTGAGGCTGTCGTTTCCGGCCTGTCCGTTGATTGTGTCGTTTCCGTTTCCGCCGGTGACCGTGTCGTCGTCGGCTCCGGCAAAGACCAGATCGTTCCCGTCGCCGCCATCGATCGAATCAGTTCCGCCGTCACCGTTGATGGTGTCATCACCGGCCTCGCCGAAAACGCTGTCCGCTCCGTTGTTCGCAAAGATCGAGTCGTTGCCGTTGCCGCCGAAGATTGTGTCGTTGCCATCATCGCCGATGATCGTGTCATCGCCGTCGTCGCCAGTCACGAAATCCTGTCCATCACCAGCGTTGACAAAATCGTTCCCGGTACCAGCGTTAATTGAATCGTCGCCGTCGTTGCCGTTGAGAGTATCCGCCGCAGCACCACCAGAGATGGTGTCGTTTCCATCGCCGCCACTGATGCTGGTGGCAATGTCGACGCTGGCGGTAATTGTGTCGTCGCCATCCCCTCCATCGACCGTCAGCGACGTCAGGTTACTGAATGCCGCAAATGTAACACCGGAAACATCAACAACGTTGTTGCCCGAGCCGGCAACAATATCAATCGACGTAATCAGGCTGGTTGCGACCGAAGGACTATCCGGGGCCGGAGCTCCGTCAATCTGAATATCGAGCTGCCCGGCCTGTGTTGGACTTTCGCGAATCGTGATGGCCTCGTTGGCGTCCGACAACACCTGCAACTCGCCACCGGCCAGTAACACGATCGCAGACAGCAGCGTCCGCTGTTCGACCTGCTCAACAGAAGCCGATGTCCGCAACCGGCATTGGTCGTGAGTCCCTGAACGCCTGGATGGTGAACCGCTTAGAAGGCGACGCTGAAACGACTTGAGCCAGGGTAGTGTCTTCACAACCGTCTCCATACTGTTGGTGCTGAAACCTTAACCATTAAGCGTTCGCGAATCCGCGGCAGCCTGGTTGAACCGAGCAATCGTCATGGAGTGCGTTACAGCAGGCACTCCAGGACCGTGACTCGTATTTCACGTTGTCTTTCGCGTGACATGACCATCCCTCGTCACCGCGATCATCCCCCTTCCCGTGCTCCCGCACTCAGGAGTGATGATTACAACACTCGCCTTAGTTTCGACCGGAATCTGCCGCACAGATACGACATCTGGTTTGTCTGACTTAATCGGCGTCACCGTGAGCAGTTTCGCCGTAACAGAACTCACTACCATTGCCAGCGTTCGAATGCATCAATCAGGTGCATCCGGATCAGGACCTGAATTCGTGCCATTCGCTACGACGTCGACAACGCGATCATTCCGGACAGCCGGCATTGTCCCGTAAATTTACCCAACCGTTACATTCGGAATCCGCCCACCGGCGAACGATGGTGGCATTGTTATCCCGAAAGCTTGCGATGACGCCTTCGGTAGAAGATGCTCAACAGAAGTCTCCGTTACTTTCTGACGTGATCCGGCGGGAGAGCCTCATGCACCATTCGATACACTTAAACAAGCGACCGGCAAGTTCCAGTCAGCGAATCAGCAGGCATGCCGTTGTGGCGGCAACAACCAGTGTTCTGATCACGGCACTGCTCGCAACTGTTGTTGCTCAGGCCGACGAACCAATCACGTCAAAGTGGACATACCAGCCACATCTGCTGCGACCGTTCTGGCAGGGAGACACGATCGAGGGCGAGTCGATGTTGTTCATCAAGGATCCGAAGACAGGCATAGCGAAGGCTTCGGTTCTGTTTCCGATCACAGAAGTCCTGAGCGTTCGCAACTCGGCGGGTGACATCACGTACGACGAAGGCCGCGACTATCTGTGGGAACCGGAGTCGCGAACAATCTCCCTGCCTGTCAACTCGCGAATCGTCTCCCGGACAACTGCGGACTTGCGCCGCCCGCACGATTCCCAGAAGTACAAGCTGACGCATCGCGACGGTAACGGAGAAATCTTTTTCGGGGCGAAACTTGAATACCACCACATGCAGACCTGCATCACGTATCAGCACAAAGTCGAAGACTGGAACGCGGTGACTCCGAAGTTCGACGACATGGCCCTGCCACGGACCATCAGCAGACTTCGGGACAGAAAGCCCGTTTCAATCGTGTTGATTGGAGACAGTATTTCTTCCGGCTGCAATGCGTCTGGCTGGGCCGGAGAGGCTCCATTTCAGCCGTCGTTCCCAGGACTGCTGCAGCGACACCTGGAAGTTTGCTATGAGTCGGAAGTCAAAATGACGAACCCCTCGGTCAGTGGTAAAGACACCCGATGGGTACTGTCTGCAATCGATCAGGTCGTTGAGCCAAAGCCGGATCTGGTCATCATTGCATTCGGCATGAACGACGCGGCAGGCCGCCCGGCCGCAGAGTATCAGGCAAACACAAAGGCGGTGATGGAGAAAATCCGAGAAGACCTGCCTGACGCGGAGTTCATTCTCGTGGCTACGATGCTGGGCAATCGAGACTGGCCCCGACTGAAACAGGAGTTGTTTCCTCAGTATCGAGATGCGCTGAAAGAGCTCTGCGAGCCGGGAATCGCTCTGGCCGACATGACGTCGATCTGGACGGAATTCCTGAAGCGAAAACAGGACTGGGACTTGACTGGCAACGGCGTGAACCATCCCAACGATTTCGGCCACCGCGTCTACGCTCAAGTCTTGTCGACGTTGCTGATACCTCTCGCGGACAAAGCTGAGGAATAGCTTGTCGCGTATCTGTAGATTGCTCGAAGTTCAGTCACTCGCCGCGTCTTAAATGCGGAGCAACGACAAACCTCATTGCAAAGATTTCCCGGCCAGCTGCTCGCCCCCCGCCTTCCAACTGGCAGATCACCGCTTCCAGCCTGCGACTCAGAACAGGCATCTTCACATTCCCGGCAAATATCAACTGCTGGCCGATCACAAATCTGTCGAAGAATCTGTATCCTAAAACAGTCGGCAACGTCCTGAGGTCCAGCCTGCCGAAAATGAGCGACTCCGGCGGGATCACACCAAACCAGCAGTTTTGAACCATGCTTAAAGCTCGACAGCGTCTGGGGAAATATCGCATTGAACGCCGTCTCGGATCTGGCGGGTTCGCGGACGTCTACGCGGCAATGGACACGATCGAAGGCATTCGCGTTGCCCTGAAGATCCCGAATTCGAAGGTGGACGAAGCCGTGCTGCGGGTGTTCCGACATGAAATCCGCCTGGCTGGCAGTCTGGACCATCCTAATATTCTCAATCTGCGATTTGCCGGTTTTTACGAGAATGAGTTCATCATCAGTTTCCCGATGGGTAGGGAGACGCTGTCTGATCGGCTGTCAAGGCGTATGTCAACAGCGACGTCGCTTGATCTTGCTGAACAGATGCTGAAAGCCGTGGCGTGTGCTCATCGCCAGAAGATTATCCACTGCGATATCAAACCCGAAAATTTCATTCTGTTTCCAGAGAATCTGCTCAAACTGGCGGATTTCGGAATCGCCCGCATTGCTCAGAAAACGGTCAAGGGTGGAGGCACAGGCACCGTGGGCTACATGGCTCCCGAACA